>NZ_JAUYNP010000058.1 GCF_030696055.1 Pseudomonas sp.
ACCGCCCAGGTGCGCGGGATTCTCGGCGAGATCCAGAAGGCCATGACCAAGGCCGTGCTGCTGGCCGAGCAGGGCAGCAAAACCGGGGAGAGCGGCTACCTGCGGGCGCAGAGCAGTGGCGAGGCGATCCGCAGCCTGGGCAGCAGCATCGAGGCGTCCAGCGAGATGGCGATGCAGATCGCCGCCACCAGCCAGCAACAGCTGGTGGGCATGGATCAGGTCGCCAGCGCCATGGAAAGCATTCGCCAGGCCAGCCAGGACAATGTCGGTGGCACCCGCCAGGTCGATCTGGCGGCGCGCAACCTGCATCAGCTGGGGCTGAAACTCAAGGGCCTGGCGGCCCAGTTCAAACTGTGAGCATGCCATGAGCCTGGATCTCGAAGCCCTGCAGCAACGCTTGTTGGCCAGTTTCAAGCAGGAGGCGGACGAGCGCCTGGCGATACTCGCCGACGAGTTGGCCAACTGGCGCGAGGCGGGCGCTTCCGCCGAGGCCATAGAGTCGCTGTTTCGCGAGGTGCACAGCCTCAAGGGGGCCGCTCGGGCGGTGGGCCTGGGGCCGATCGAGCAGCTCTGCCATGCCTGGGAGAGCCTGCTTGGCGAGGTGCGCCACGGCACCCTGGAGCTGAGCGCGGAGCGCCTCGAACTGTGCCGTTATGCCCTGGACATGGTGCAGCAGTTGCACGCCGGGCAGCCGCCCGGCGCCGAGGAACAGGCGCACCTGCTGGAGAACCTGGAGGCCGCCGCCGCGGGTGAGGCGGTGCAATTGCCCGCCCAGGCTCAGGCTGCGGCGGCCCCCGTGGCCCGCAACGAGCCCGGCACGGTACGGGTCGCGACACAGCGCCTGGACACCCTGCTGTTTCACAGCGAAAGCCTGCTACAGCACCGGCTCGAGGCGCAAGCCTTGGCCCGCAGCCTGAGCGAGCATGTCAGAGTCTGCGAACCGCAAGCGGGCCGCCGGCTGCTCGCCGGGGGGGCCTTGCAGCAGTTGCGCGAGGGCATGAGCACGCTGCCAGCGACGAGCCGCGACGGGCTCAAGGCGCTGTTCGACTACCTGGACTGGAGCCAGGCCCAGCTGGATCGCCTGCACTTCGCGGCGATTCAGCAGGCCAAAGCCGGCAAACATCTGGCGCAAAGCCTGGCGCAACTGTCCGAGGAACTGACCGAGGAGCTGCAGAGCACCTTGCTGCTGGCTGGCAGCCACTTGGTCGAAGGCCTGCCGGCGATGGTCCAGGACCTGGCCCGGCAAGCCGGCAAGCGGGTCGAGTTGCAGGTGCGCGGGGCCAATCTGCAGATCGACAAACGCATCCTCGACGAGCTGCGCACGCCGCTGACCCACCTGCTGCGCAACGCCCTGGATCATGGTCTGGAAACCCCGCAGCAGCGCCTCGCGTGCGGCAAACCCGAGGTCGGCTTGGTGCAGTTGGAGCTGCTCCAGGAGTCGGCGGATCGCTTCGAGCTGAGTGTGCGCGACGACGGTCGCGGCCTGGATCTCCCCCAGCTGAAAGCCAAGGCGGTGAGCGCCGGCCTGCTCAGCCAGGAGCAGGCCGATGCCCTGAGCGAGGCGGAAGCCGGCAAGCTGGTGTTCAGCTCCGGCCTGACCACCAGCGAGCTGATCACCGACCTGTCGGGCCGTGGCCTGGGTATGGCCATAGTGCAAGAGATGGTCGAACGCCTGGGCGGGCGCATCGAGCTGGAGTCCAGCCCGGGGCAGGGCTGCTGCTTCCACCTGCACCTGCCGCTGAGCCTGTCGACCTTCCGCGCGGTCATAGTGCGCAATGCCGAGCGCACCTTCGCCGTGCCCGCGCTGGCGGTGGAACGCTGCCTGCGCCTGCCGCCAGAGGCCTTGAAGACCCTGGAAAACCGCCCCTCCATAGTGTTCCAGGAGCAGGTGCTGCCGGTCTGGTCCCTGGCCGAGGTGCTCGGCCTCAGCAGTCCCACCCGTGGCGAGGGCGATTTGACCCTGTTGCTGCTCAAGGTGCGTGGTGAGCGCTTCGTCCTGTTGGTGGATGAACTGCTGGGCGATCAGGAGATCACCGTGAAGAACCTCGGCAAGCAACTGCTGCGGGTGCGCAATCTGCTCGGTGCGACCCTGCTCGGCGACGGCCAACTGGTGCCCATTCTGCATCCCGGCGATCTCTACCGCAGCGCCCTGGCCAGCAACGCCAGCGCCCTGGCTCAGGCGAACCAGCCGAGAGTGGCCAAGCGCCTGCAGCGGCTGCTGATCGCCGAGGACTCCTTTACCTCGCGCGGGCTGCTCAAGGCGATTCTCGAAGCGGCCGGCTACCAGGTGGCCACCGCCAACGATGGCCTGGAGGCCTGGAATGCCCTGAAGCAGGCGCAGTTCGACCTGCTGGTGTCCGATGTGGAAATGCCGCGCATGGACGGTTTCACCCTGACCAGCCGCATTCGCGCCGACCGCGAGCTGCTCGGCCTGCCGGTGGTGCTGGTGACCGCCCTGAGTTCGGCGGAGGACCGCGCCCGAGGCTTGGACGCCGGGGCCAATGCCTATCTGGTGAAAAGTGGCTTCGACCAGGGCAGTTTGCTCGATGCCATTCGGCGTTTGATCTGAGGGAGGAGCAGTCACCATGCGTGTGCTGATAGTCGATGATTCACCGGTGCTGCGCGTGTTGTTGCGCGCGGTGTGCGAAGGCGCCGGTTTCGAGGTGCGCGTCGCCGACAGTGGCGTACAGGCCCTGCAGATGCTGGAGACTTATACCCCGGACATAGTCACCATGGACGTGCATAAGCCGCGCAACGACGCTTATGATACCACCGCCCGTCTCCTCGAGCGCCATGCCTTGCCGGTGGTGGTGCTGACCGCCAGTGCCAATGTCCACGACGCGGCGACCGCCATGCGCGCGCTGGCCGCCGGCGCCTTGGCCGTGCTGGAAAAGCCCCGCAGTCTCGATGCGCCGGACTTCGAGCAACGCATCGAGGAGCTGTTGCGTACCCTGCGCAGCCTGTCCCAGGTCAAGGTGGTACGCCGTCACCGGCCGAGCGTGAAGGTCACGGCGGCCGCTGCGTCGCACCAACTGATCGAGCAGGCGCGCGTCGCAGCGCCCCTGCTGGTGGCCATCGGCGCTTCGGCCGGCGGTCCGGCGGCGCTAAAAAGCCTGCTGCAAGGGTTGCAGCAGGCGCAGCCTTGGGCGCTGGTGCTGGTGCAGCACATCGCCACGGGGTTTCTGCCCAGTTTCTGTCAATGGCTGGCCAGCGTGTCCGCACTGCCGGTGCAGATCGCCGAGGATGCCCAGCAACTGCAGCCGGGCGTGCTGTATCTGGCCCCCGAAGGCTGGCAGTTCGGCGTGAGTGCAGAGCTGCGGGTGCAGTTGCATGCCGCCAGTGCGCAGCAGCAGTTCCGTCCCTCGGCCGATCACCTGTTTCACTCCGTGGCCCACCACCTGGGCCAGCGCGCCATCGGTATCCAATTGTCCGGCATGGGTCACGACGGTGCCCAGGGGCTGGCCGAGCTGCGCCGCCTGGGCGGCTTGACCCTGGTGCAGGAGCCGGACAGCGCGCTGATCGACTCCATGCCGCGCGCCGCCATCGATCTGCAGGCGGCCTGCCAGATACTCAGCCCGGAAGAGATTGCCAACCTGCTTAACTCGATAGCCAACCAGGTGGCTACACCGCAAGCCGTGAAAGGAGGGAGCGAGTCATGTACGACAACGCCGAAATCCTCATAGTCGAGGACAGCCCCACTCAGGCGTCCCAACTGCAATACCTGCTGGAAGCCTCGGGTTGCCAGGTGCGCATCGCCCGCAACGGCCTCGAGGCCCTGGCCATGGTCGGCGAACACCTGCCGACCATAATCATCAGCGACATCGTGATGCCCAAGATGGACGGCTACGAACTCTGTCGCCAATTGAAAAGCAACGAGGCCACTGCAGGCATTCCGGTGATTCTGGTCACCAGACTGGCCGACGCCCTCGATGTGGTGCACGGCCTGGCCTCGGGGGCTGACAACTTTATCGTCAAGCCTTACGACGAGAAGTACCTGATGTCGCGCATCCGCTACTTCCTGGTCAACCTCGAATTGCGCAGCCATGAGCGGGTGCAGATGGGCGTGGAGGTGATGCTGGAGGGCGAGCGGCATTTCATCACCGCCGGCCGCCAGCAGATTCTCGATCTGTTGATCTCCACCTACGAACAAGGCGTACGCCTGAACCACGAGTTGCAGTCCAAACACGACGAACTGGCGCGCAGCAACTCGGTGCTCAACTGCCTGTTCCACTTCACCAGCGGCCTGACCGATGCCAAGACCGAAGCCCTTGTGATAGACGCCGCGCTGAAACGCATTCTGGAATTTCCCGAGGCGGTGGCGGCCTGGTTGCTGATGACCGACACCGGCCAGCCCGAGGAGTCGGCGCGCCTGGCCGGGGCTTGCGGCCGTGGCCAGGACTACAGCGCCGAGCGCCTGAGCGCCTGCTTCGACAACTGCCCATGCCGGCATGCCTGGCTCAGTGACCACCTGGAGACGCCGAGCAATATCGGCGTCTGCCCGGCGTTGGCCCAGCAGGCGGGCGAGGGCAGTCATGCCAGCATTCCCTTGCTGCTCGGTGGCGAGATTATCGGCATGCTCAACGTGGTGCGGCGCAACACCCAGCCCTGGCCGGATGAATCGCTGAATGCCTTGGCCTCGATTGGCCGGCAACTGGCCATGGCCGTGGGCCGCGCGCGCCTGTTCGAGAGCATGGAGCAGTTGGTGGAGCAGCGCACCCAGGCGCTGGCGCAGAACGAGGCACTGCTGCGCAATATTCTCGACAGCCTGCCGGTGGGCGTGCTGGTTTCCGACCGTAACGGCCGCTTGATCATGAGCAACCCCGAAAGCAGCCTGATCTGGGCCGGCAACCATCCGTGCGAGCAGGCCGACTACGGCCAGTACCATGGTTTCTGGGCCGACAATGGCGAACCCTTGCAGATCCAGGACTGGCCACTGGTGCGGGCCGTGCAACAGGGCAATGCGATACGCAACACGGTGATCGACATCCAGGCCTTCGATGGCTCGAGCAAGACCATCCTCAACTCGGCGGTGCCCTTCGTCGATGAGCAGGGCGTGCTGCAGGGGGCCATCGCGGTGATTCAGGACATCAGCGAACAACGCCGCCTCGACCTGGATATCCGCATCCGCACCCGCGCGGTGGAGGCCAGCGTCAACGCCATCATCATCACCGACAACGAACAGGCGGATCAGCCGATCGTCTACGTCAACCCGGCCTTCGAGCGCATCACCGGTTACCGCAGCGAAGACGTGATAGGCCGCAACTGCCGCTTCCTGCAAGGGTCCAAGCCGATCCAACCGGCCCTGGAAAGCATCCGCCGGGCGCTGCATGCCGAAGAGGAGGGCGAGGCCGTACTGTGCAACTACCGCAAGGACGGCTCGGAGTTCTGGAACGACCTGAAAGTCGCCCCGGTGGTCAACGACCGCGGCAAGGTCAGCCATTTCGTCGGCATCCTGCACGACATCACCGAGGCCAAGCGCTATCAGGAAGAACTCGAGCACCAGGCCAACCACGACGGCCTAACCGGCCTGCCGAACCGCAACCTGCTCAACGACCGCATCCGCCAGGCCATCGCCTTTGCCAGTCGCAATCAAACCCAGTTCACCCTGGCCTTTATGGACCTGGACCAATTCAAGGTGGTCAACGACAGCCTCGGCCACAATGCCGGCGACCAGCTCCTGGTGCATATATCGGAGCGTTTACAGCGCTGTGCCAGGGAGATCGATACGGTGGCGCGCCTGGGCGGCGACGAGTTCGTCATCCTGATGGTCGACAGCGGTCCCTTCACCGAGCGCATCGGCCTGCTGGAACAGTTCCAGCAGCAGGTAGCCGAGCCGCTGGAACTCGACGGCCAGGAGTTGGTGGTCAGTTGCAGCATAGGTTTCTGCTGCTTCCCCGATGACGGCGGCGACGTCGTCACCTTGCTGCGCAACGCCGATACCGCCATGTACCAGGCCAAGCACCAGGGGCGTAACCGTATCTGCGCCTTCACCTCGGGCATGAACGAGCAGATGCAGCGGCGCCTGCTGCTGGAGCGGGAAATTCGCCAGGCCTTGCAGCACGGCGAGTACCGCCTGGTCTATCAGCCGCAATTGGATCTGCAGAGCGGGCGCCTGTGCGGCTTCGAGGCCCTGGTGCGCTGGCAGCGCGAGGACCGGCTGGTGCCGCCCGACGAATTTATTCCGCTGGCCGAGGAGACCGGCCAGATCGTCGGCATCGATAACTATGTGTTCGACGCCGTGTGCCAGCAGTTGCAGCGCTGGCAGGAGTCGATGAAGGGCCTGAGCATCGCGGTGAACTTCTCCGCGATCAGCTTTATGGAGCCCAGCTTTATCGAGCGGGTGCAGCAGACCATGGACCGCTACGAGATATTGCCCGCCCGGCTCAAGCTGGAAGTGACCGAGACCATGCTGATGACCAATACCGATGAGGTGCTGCTCAAGATGAAGGAGCTCAGCGCCTTGGGCATCCGCTTCTCCATCGATGACTTCGGTACCGGCTACTCGTCCCTGGGCTATCTGAAGCGTTTCCCCTTCAGCGAGCTGAAGATCGACCGCAGCTTCGTCACCGACGTGCACCTGGACCCCGACAGCGCCTCGCTGGTGCGCTCGATGATCTCCATCGGCCACAACCTGGGTATCAAGGTGATAGCCGAAGGCGTGGAAACCGCCGAGCAATTGGGCTTCCTGCGCCGCGCCGGCTGCGACGAACTGCAGGGCTACTACTATTCGCCGCCGTTGCCGCCCGATGCCTGTCTGGAGTTGCTGCAAGGCGGTTCGGTGCTGTACCTGCCGAGCAATATCCTCGAAGATCAAGCGCGCTACCTGCTCCTGATCGATGACGAACCCGGCATCCTCAAGGCCTTGCAGCGCGAACTGCGCCTGGAGAACTACCAGATCCTGACCGCCCAGAGCAACGCCGAGGCCTTGCCATTGCTGGCGACCTATCCGGTGGATGTGGTGCTCACCGATATGCGCCTGGCCGACATGACGGGCGTGGAGTTCCTGCGCCGGCTCAAGACGCTCTATCCCGACATCATCCGCATGGTGTTGAGCGGCTCCACCGAGGTCAGCACCATCCTCAAGGCGGTCAACGAAGGGGTGATCTATCGCTTTATCACCAAGCCCTGGGATGTCGTCGACCTGCGCGAACAGCTGCGCGAAGCCTTCAAGCAGCGTGAACTGCAACGCGATAACCAACGCATGCGTGAACAGCTGATGGCCATGCAACAGGGTGACTTGCAACCTAGCCACTAGGTGCCTGTCCGAGAATGCGGATTTTTGTAGGTTGGGCTGAGCTCCGCGAAGCCCAACATGCTGACTTTGTTGGGCTTCGTTCCTCAGCGCCAACCTACGATTTGCAGGAACGTAGTCCGATGCAATCCGGGGGGGCGGATTTGCAGGAGTAGCGTTCCCCGGATTCTATCCGGGCTACAAAAAATCGCCGGGAACGATTTTTGACGTCGCGTAGCGACGGCCCCGAAGGGGTGGCCGCCAGGGATGGCAGGACACAAAAAATGCCGCTCACTTGCCTTAAGTGAACGGCATTACCCCTTGGTTGGGGCTGGTGAAGACAGGCAGCGGCAGTTTAGAAGCCATCCACCTGCAACAGCTGTATCGGCAGGCCATCCTTACTCAAACTCCCTGGCTGTATCGCCGCCCCACGCAACGCCGCTTCCACTGTAGCGGGGGAATCAGCAGTATGAGTGCTGAGATAGAGCGCCGCGCCACCCGCGGTGTGTGGCGCGGCCATCGAGGTGCCGCTAAAGGTGGTGGTGCCGCCGCCTTTCTTGGTCGAGAGGACGTAGACGCCCGGCGCCCAGCCATCCACACAGCTGCCGTAGTTGCTGAAGTAGGCCTCCTGGTCGGCACTGTCGGTGGCCGCCGTGGTCATCACGCCATTGTCTCCCTCGCCGGCCCGCGCCGGCGAACTCAGGCAGGCATTTGCGCCGCTATTGCCGGCGGCCACGGCATAGAAAATCCCCGCAGCCGCTGAATTCAGCACCGCCGTATCCAGCGCCAGGCTGGCGCCACCGCCCAGGCTCATATTGGCCACGGCCGGCTGCCCTTGATTAATAGGAGCTGTCGCATTGGCCGTCACCCAGTCCACCCCCGCGATCACCCCGGAGGTGGTGCCGGAGCCACCGCACCCGAGCACCTTGACCCCCACCAGCGCCACGCCCGGCGCCACGCCGACCACATCCTGGCTGTTGTCCTTGGCCCCGACGGTGCCGGCCACATGGGTGCCATGGCCATGACAGTCCCTATTGACGCCGCCGGCGAAGTTCACATGCCCCACCACATTCAAGTCCTTGTGGCTGGTGTCGATGCCGGTATCGATAATATAGGCGCGCACCCCAGTCACAGTCACAGGGCCGACGCTATTCGTCCAGGTGACGCTGTTATCCGCTTCGACCCTATCGATGCCCCAGGGCAGCACCTGTGGCGCCGGGGTGGCGCCGCCACCCGGTTTGCCCTGCGCTTGCTCCGGCACCCCGAGGACCGCCATCGGCAGATCCTGCTCGATATAGGCCACCCGCGCATCGGTCAGCAGCGCCTTCAGCTGCCGGGCATTCAACTTGGCCGAGAAACCCTCGATGGCCCGGCTATAGACATACCCCAGGCTGAAAGCATGGCGCTTGGCCAAGGCCTGGGCGGCGGCGCGCACGGCGGGCCGCACATAGTCGCCGTTACTGGGGGCCGCTTCGGTCGCCGAACTCGCTATGGCCTGGGGCGTGAACACCACGATAAAGGGCGAGGTCGCATCAGCCGCCTGGCTGGTTGGAAGGGACAACAAACCCGTACAGGCCAGCACTAGGGTCGAAATTTTCATAGGCACCTCTTAGCAAGCGCCCGGACACGCTGCCCAGGATGTGCACTGTTTAGAGTTTATAAGCTGGACAGCACCTGCAGCAGTCGGTGGCCAGACTGTTTCGGAATGGCCAGCTGCATTCTTATGAGCCCAGACGCGGGCTCAGTCTGCTTTGCCCAAGCTATCGGGGTTTCTGAACAGATGCTGGTGCTCGGCGCGGTATAAGGCCGAGTCGGCAAAATGCTCGGCATTCAGCACCCGGCCAACGATGATCAGTGCGGTACGGCGAAAGCCTTTGGCGCTGACCAATTCTTCGATATCGGCCAGGGTGCCGCTGACCCAATCCTGATCCGGCCAACTGGCGCGATGCACCACGGCAATCGGGCAATCCGCGCCGTAATGCGGCAGCAATTCGGCGACTATCTTGCTCAGGTGCACCACGCCCAGGTGAATGGCCATGGTCGCGCCGTGACGGGCCAGGTCATGCAGTTGCTCGCCGGCGGGCATCTGCGACTTGCTGGCATAGCGGGTGAGAATCAGCGTCTGCGAGACGTCCGGCAGGGTCAGTTCGCTTTCCAGCAGCGCCGCACAGGCGGCAGTGGCGGTAACGCCGGGGATGATCTGGAAGGGGATATCCAGCGCGCGCAGATGGCGGATCTGCTCGCCAATGGCGCCGTACAGCGACGGGTCGCCGGAGTGCACGCGGGCTACGTCCTGGCCTTTGCCGTGAGCCTGGCGGATCAGTGTGATGATCTCGTGCAGGTGCAGTTCGGCGGTGTTGACCACCTGTTCGGCGCTGTGGCCCTCGAGTACGGCTTCCGGGACCAGCGAGCCGGCATACAGGATCACCGGACAGCTGCGCAGCAGGCGCTGACCCTTGACGGTGATCAGCTCCGGATCGCCGGGGCCGGCGCCGATAAAATAGACGGTCATACAGTCTCCAGAAATGTCACAACGGCCAGTGCGCAGGTGGCATCGGCCGAGCGGATTTTTCCGCCCAGCAGCTCGGCGCGCTGACCGCCGAGTGCTTCGGCCTGGGCCAAGGCGCTGGCCTCGGCGACCCCGGCGCTGCCGGTGATCTGCAGGCTTAGGGCCGAGGGCTGGCTTAACCGTGCATGGTAGCCGGCGAGCGCAGTCGCCGGCAGCAGCGCCAGCGGCAGTTGCAGGTACTCGGCCAGTTGGCGCAAGCCGGGTTCATCGCGCTTGTGCTCGCTGCTGGCCAGGCTGCTTAGGTCAGAAAGTTGCAAAGCCTGTTGCGCGAGCGCCTGCTGCAGCAGTTGCAGCAACTGCTCGCGGGAACAGCCCCGACGGCAGCCCAAGCCTGCGACATACAGCGCTGTGCTCATAACGGCTAAAACCTGCTAAGAAAGGCTAAATCGGGTCACTTAATACGGGCGCAAGCATAGCCCGCGGGTGACTCGCGGCTTGTCATTGCATCTGCCGCATTGTGCGTTAACGCACCGAAAAAGCCTTAAAGAACATCACGAAGCCTGCTGGCCCGTCAACCGCGATGATTGACCTGCCCGGAGGCACTGCGTAGCCTTCACCCCCGTCGAGGTTCTCTGGTCCTGTACCAGAGCTAAGAGGGAACAGGGTTATGCCCTGGCTGCCCCCGCAACTGTAAACGACCCGTAACCCTTCCGTTGCTCTGCCGCCTATGCGCGCCAGGCCGACAGCCACTGCGTTCGCGCGGGAAGGCGAAGGAATGGGCAGCGCCTCGGGCGCTGCCCCGGTCGTGAGCCAGGAGACCTGCCTCGCACTGTTTTCGACAACCGGGCGGGGTGCTCCGGTGGTGCATGGCTGGCGCATGGTCGCGCCACGCCTGTCCGCCCCTGCCCGCCGGTCTTTCTTTCGCTGCCATGCAGGGCCAATCATGCAAACGCTCGCCAAACTCCCCGTCACCATAGTCCCCGGCTTTCTCGGCGCCGGCAAAACCACCTTGCTCCGCCATATGCTCGGCCACGCCGACGGGCGGCGCATCGCGGTGATAGTCAACGAATTCGGCGAGCTGGGCATCGACGGCGAAATCCTCAAACAGTGCTCCATCGGCTGCAGCGAAGAAGAAGCCAACGGCCGTATCTTCGAGCTGGCCAACGGCTGCCTGTGCTGCACCGTGCAGGAGGAGTTCTTCCCGGTGATGCGCGAGCTGGTGGCGCGCCGCGGCGAGCTCGACCATATCCTCATCGAAACCTCCGGCCTGGCGTTGCCGAAACCCTTGGTTCAAGCCTTTAACTGGCCGGAAATCCGCAACGCCTGCACGGTGGACGCGGTGATCACCGTGGTCGACAGCCCGGCCGTGGCCGCCGGCACCTTCGCCGCCTTCCCGGAGCAGGTCGACGCCCAGCGCAAGCA
>NZ_JAUYNP010000062.1 GCF_030696055.1 Pseudomonas sp.
CTGCTGGTGATCAACAAGCCCACCCTGCTGCTCTCGGTGCCCGGCCGCGCCGAGGACAACCGCGATTGCCTGGTCACCCGCCTGCAGGAAAACGGCTTCCCGGAAGCGCGCATCGTCCACCGTCTGGACTGGGAAACCTCCGGCATCATAGTCCTGGCCCGGGATGCCGACAGCCACCGCGAGCTGTCGCGGCAGTTCCACGACCGCGAAACCGAAAAAGCCTACACCGCCCTGTGCTGGGGCCAGCTTGCGCAGGACAGCGGCAGCATCGACCTGCCGCTGCGTTACGACCCGCCGACCAAGCCGCGCCACGTGGTCGACCACGAGCAGGGCAAACATGCCCTGACCCATTGGCGCGTGCTGGAACGCTGTGGCTATTACTGCCGGGTCGAGCTGACGCCCATTACCGGGCGCTCGCACCAGCTGCGCGTGCATATGCTGTCCATCGGCCACCCGCTGCTGGGCGACCGCCTCTACGCCAACCCCGAGGCCCTGGCCGCCTTTGACCGCCTGTGCCTGCACGCCAGCATGCTCAGCCTGACTCATCCGCACAGCGGCGAGCGCATGCGCTTCGAGTGCCCGGCACCGTTCTAAGAACCTGCTTACGATCTGCTGCGCGTCGGCCCTGCTGCGTTAAAAACAGGCTCGGAATGCTCATGTACAAAAGTACACTCCGCTTCCTCGCCTGTTTTTGCCTTGCATGGCTCTAGCTCGCAAGATCCTAAACAGCTTCTAAGGCTGACCCTTCCTACGGAAAACGCTTAGCCCTGCTTGCGCGGCCAGAGCAGGCTAAAGCAGGCGCCACCCAGACTCTCGCTGCGGCTGATCTGCGCGCGGCCGCCGTGCCAGTAGATGATCCGCCGCACTATCGACAGGCCCAGGCCATGCCCGCCGGAGGCGCGGGTGCGGCTGTCGTCCAGGCGCAGGAAGGGGGTGAAGATGCGCTCCCAGGCCTCTTCCGGCACCCCGGGGCCGTCATCCTCGATATCCAGGCGGCAGCGCTGCTGGCCGATCCGGTAACTGACCCGCACCCGCCCTTCGGCGTGACGCATGGCGTTGCTCACCAGGTTCTGCAGGGCCCGGTGCAGGTAGCGCAGCTCGGCCTCGACGCAGGCGCCGCTGCCGTCCACGGCATCGCGCGAGGGCCCGCGCTCGACCCGCACGCTGGCGCGCAGCGGGGCCAGCTCGGTGATCACCTGATCGATCAGCTCGTCCAGGTCGACCTGCTGGAAGTTCAGCGCCGGCGCGCCCTGTTCCAGGCGTGCGTAGGTCAGCATCTCGTCGACCAGCTTGTCGAGGTCCTGGATGTCGCTGTCCATGCCGTCCATATATTTGCGCCGCGCCGCCTCGCTCTCGGCATCGCCGATCATCTCCAGGCCGAAGCGCAGGCGCGCCACCGGGGTACGCAGTTCATGGGACACCGCGCGGACCATCTCGCGCTGAATGCTCAGGGAGCGCTGCAAGTGCTCGGCCATGGCATTGAAGGCCGCCGCCAGGCGCCCCACCGAGTCGCTGCCGCGGGTCGGCACCCGGGCATCCAGGCGCCCGCTGGCGATCCGCGTGGCCGCCTCTTCCAGCGCGCTCAGACGCTGCTCCAGGGGCCGCACCAGCAGATAGACCATAAGGCCGATCAGGCTCAGGCCGAGGGCGCCGATCAGCACCAGCAGTTGCGGTGGATAGGGGTTCATCTGATACAGCGGGCCGATTTCCAGCACCCAGGGCGTGCCGACTATGCCGGCGAACACATGGATGCTGTCGCCGCCCTTGCCCAGAGCCATCACCGTATCGCCCTCGTCCACCCGGCGGCGCTGGTCGGCATCCAGGTCGGCCTGCTCGAGGCTGACCAGGCGCAGGTCGAAGCCGAACTGCTTGGCCTCCTTGAGGGCGGCCAGGCGCTGCGGCTGTTCGGCATGGGGATAGCGGATCAACTCATCGATCAGCAGGTACACGGTGGCGCGCGCCAGCTGTTCGCTGACCTGCTGCACCTCGCCGCTCAGCAGCAATTGCTGGTCGCCCAGCAGGCTGTACACGGTGGCCGCATGGGCGCCGGTCTGCTGCACCAGCACCTGGCCACGCTTCAGGCGGTTGCGCGCCCCGCCATCCAGCTCCACCGCGTCCAGCGCCTGGATCTGCAGGGGGATGCCAAGCAAACGCCCCCACACCACCACGGCGCGACGGCGCTCGACATCGACCATGGGCACGAGGTTATCCGCCATCAAGCGGAAGGTGCCCTGGGCCAGGTGCTCGCGGTACTGATCCGCGCGCACCTCGTTGAGCAACTGCAGGGCGCCGACGCCGAGCAGCGCTGCCAGCACCAGCACCGCCAGCATGCCGCCATAGATACGCAGGAAGATCGAATTCATAGCAGCGCTTCGGCCGCTTCGGCAACGAACAGATAGCCTTTGCTGCGCACCGTCTTGATCAGCCGCGGGTGCATGGGGTCGTCGCCGATTTTCGGGCGAATGCGCGAGATGCGCACATCGATGGACCTGTCCTGGCCGTCGTACTCGATGCCGCGCAGGGCGTTGAAGATTTCCTCCCGCGACAGAATCCGCCCGGCATTGGCGGTCAGCAGCCAGAGCAGGTCGAACTCGGCGCTGGTCAGCTCGATGGCCTGCTCGCCCAGCCAGGCCTCGCGCATGGCGCTGTCGATCACCAGGGGGCCGAACTGCAGGCGCCGGCGCTCGCTCACCGCGGCCGCCTCACTGCCTTCCCGGCGCCGCAACAGGGCGCGGATGCGCGCCAGCAACACCCGTGGGCGCACCGGCTTGCACACGTAATCGTCGGCGCCCATCTCCAGGCCCAGCACCTGGTCCATATCGTCGGTGCGCGCGGTCAGCATCAGGATCGGCCCGTCGTACTGGCCGCGCACCTTGCGGCAGATCGACAAACCGTCTTCGCCCGGCAGCATCAAATCGAGAATCACCAGGTCCGGCTGCTCCTGCAGAATCCGCGTGGCGGCCAGGGCGCCGTCCATCTCGATGGACACGCTCAGGCCATTGCCCTGCAGGTATTCGCGGGTCAACTCGGCCAGGCGTTGGTCGTCTTCGACAATAAGGATGTGCCACGACTGCTGCTCCACAACGAACTCCCTGGTAACGCGGAAACGTTGGGCATTGTAGCAACGCCGTCGCGACTAGCGACGGCAGAATGAGTGCGTGAAAAAGCCCAGCGGCGCGCCTGCATAGAGCAAGCCAAGAATCAAGAAAAAAACCTACATCTTGTGTTTGTGTGACGCGCTAAAAATCCTGGGTAAATCAACGAAAAAAACCCGCGTCCCCAACGACGAACGGTATCCACACAACAACCCCAGCTACCACGGGGCCTCGCGAAACTTACCCCAAAGTAACCCACAGATTTATACACAGCCTGGACAAACTTGTTGGCTTGCCTTCCCCCGAGCACCGCACTATCTTGTATCCCCACCGCGCCAAACACCTACATATTGGGTTTTTGCACAGAAACAGACACAAGCACATTTGCCGCTAAAAGGTCCAGACCGAGAACTAAAACAGTGCAGATGACCGCTTCAAAGATCGCTTCAGCTGTATGGGTTCAGAACCTCGCCCAGGCGTCACAGACGCTTAGCAGGCTGCGGACCGCAGCATGATCGCCTTGCACACGCACCACAATATCTAGTAGTGACATCTAAGTAGTGCCGCCCTACCAGCGGCACTAGACTTTTAGAGCCAGGAAGGCGCTTTAGTCGTACCTTCCCTGCCCAGTTTGCAAGTCCCTGTGTGCCCGGCCTCTGGCTGTGCGCATGGCGTTGTTGAAATGGAATGAACGGCCGTTCGCCGCAGTGATCGACGACTTAGCGTCTAACTAATAAATACAGAACATGGAGACCTTCATGCACACCGACACCTCTCGCGAGAACCCGCAGGCCCAAGCGCCGCAGGCCGCCGATGACAGCCAGAACCTGAGCGCCACCGCGCCGGGCCAACTGCGTGTGATCAAGCGTAACGGCACTGTGGTGCCTTACACCGATGACAAGATCACCGTTGCCATCACCAAGGCCTTTCTCGCCGTAGAAGGCGGCACCGCTGCCGCCTCGTCGCGTATCCATGAAACCGTGGCGCGTCTGACCGAACAGGTCAGCGCCACCTTCAAGCGCCGCATGCCGTCCGGCGGCACCATCCATATCGAAGAAATCCAGGACCAGGTCGAACTGGCCCTGATGCGTTCCGGCGAGCAGAAAGTCGCCCGCGACTATGTGATCTACCGCGAATCGCGCAGCCAGGCGCGCAAGACCGGCAGCACCGACATTGCCGAGCCGCACCCGAGCATCCGCGTCACCCACGCCGACGGCACTGTCGCGCCGCTGGACATGGGCCGCCTCAACACCATAGTCACCGAAGCCTGTGAAGGTCTGGCCGAAGTCGACGGCGAGTTGATCCAGAAAGAAACCCTGAAGAACCTCTACGACGGCGTGGCCCAGAGCGACGTCAGCACCGCCCTGGTGATGACCGCCCGCACCCTGGTCGAGCGCGAGCCGAACTACAGCTACGTCACCGCGCGCCTGTTGATGGACAACATCCGCGCCGAAGGCCTGGGCTTCCTCGGAGTCGCCAGCAGCGCCACCCACCACGAGATGGTCGACCTGTACGCCCAAGCGCTGCCGGCCTATATCGACAAGGGCATCGAGTTCGAACTGCTGAATCCGGTGCTGAAAAGCTTCGACCTGGAAAAGCTCGGCAAGGCGATCAACCACGAGCGCGACCAGCAGTTCACCTACCTGGGCCTGCAGACCCTGTACGACCGCTACTTTATCCACAAGGACGGCATCCGCTTCGAACTGCCGCAGATCTTCTTTATGCGCGTGGCCATGGGCCTGGCAATTGAAGAGAAGCAGAAAGAAGACCGCGCCATCGAGTTCTACAACCTGCTCTCAAGCTTCGACTACATGGCCTCGACCCCGACCCTGTTCAACGCCGGCACCCTGCGTCCGCAGCTGTCCAGCTGCTACCTGACCACAGTGCCGGACGACCTGGGCGGCATCTACGACGCCATCCGCGACAACGCCCTGCTGTCCAAATTCGCCGGCGGCCTGGGCAACGACTGGACCCCGGTGCGTGCCCTGGGCGCCTATATCAAAGGCACCAACGGCAAGTCCCAGGGCGTCGTGCCCTTCCTCAAAGTGGTCAACGACACCGCTGTTGCAGTTAACCAGGGCGGCAAGCGCAAGGGCGCGGTCTGCGCCTACCTGGAAACCTGGCA
>NZ_JAUYNP010000069.1 GCF_030696055.1 Pseudomonas sp.
AACCAGTTACGCTGCTGACCCAGCAAGGCTCCAAAGCGCGTCATTGAGAGAATAAAATGGGACAGACCACGGTTTCTTGAGCACGAAAAACGTGGTCTGTCCCCTATTCCCCCAAGCTTTTGAAATTTTCGACATAGAAGAATTTGACCGAAGCATTTCTACAAAAAAGCAATAGATGTTATTAGCTCGGAAAAATTAGCCCTGTGCACAACACGCTCGGGGGTCATACGCTCGGGGGTCAGGTCTTACATTTTGCACACGACTAAAACTCTACAAAATATCAAATGGAAGACCTGACCCTCAGCAACTCCTTGGCGGAAAATGACTGAGCACCCAGTTGCCCAACCGGAACTTGCCGCCGTGATAACGGATCACGGGTGTTGTGATAGTCATGTACGGGCTCCGTGGACGTTGTCGGCGAAAGTGGGCAAGCTCTCCGCAGGTTTGATGTCTAGGAGAAAAACGTGAAGCTTCCCAAGGAGATGGTCGAGCGGTCGCTCTGGGCGCTGTGGTTCTTCGTGTTTGGCGGCGCTGGCCTGTGGCTCATAATCGGAACAGTTGGTTACTGGAACAGACTTGGATGGGTGCCTGACAACGTCTCGGATTGGGTGCAGGCCCTGGGGTCGATAGGTGCTTTGGTTGTCGCAATCTGGATCTCGACCCGGCAAAGGCGGGAACAAATAAATGACGCGCATCGTCGGGAAAAAGTCGTTTCTAGGGCGGTTATTGAGATTGCGGTCAGGGCTGTTGATGCCCTGGCTCAGCTTGAAAAAGCTTGCGGCCCCAGTAATCGGCTTTTTGATTTATCCCGAAGGAATCCTGTAGAGGAGGCGATTGATCTCGTTGATATGTCTCTTCTGACAATGAATGGTATTGAGATGGTGAGCCTCCCTAATGAGTACATGATTCCGCCACTGTTCTTGATAAAAGGGGCCTTGGTGAAAGGAATGGTGTGTGGAGAAGGGCTCAAAAATGCGGGCATCCTGGCCATAAGAACCCCATTCGAACCCAATTATTTGAAAGATCTCCGGCAAGCAGTGGCTAGTGCTAAAAGCGCCTGTCTGGATTTGACAAAGGCTTCCGGGTGTTGAGGTGGTGGGGTGCCTATACCCCACGACAGGCTGCGCGGACGGGCGGGGGAGATAGCGGAGCGATGTGCTCAACTTTTGCGCCTGGCGCACGCCTGTCATGGGGTATGCGAGGGCGGCGGCGGCTTGCAGAGCAAGAGCATTAACACCCGCTCGGGTGTCAGGTCTCACATTCTCCACACAAGCAAAACTCTACAAGGCATCAAACCTAAGACCTGACCCTCAGCAACCGATGCCCCATGCGTGCAACTGAGGGGCGCCGCGTTCATTCCTTGGCCGTGGAGATCATCTTTTTCAGGTGCAGGGTTTCACCGGATTCAAGCAGTACATTGGCCTCGATCTCGAAGGGTTCCCACAGTTCGATATTGAGGCTCTTCCCTGCTCCGATGTCCTGTTTGTCGAAACGCACATGGCTCTGCTCAAAGTACTTGTCGGGCAGCACGAACTCGACGCTCTCGATCTGCTGCGCCATGCCCCTGTCGCGGATATCCAGGGAAATGTTCGCCTGGTAGCTGGTGGTCAGGATGCCCGCGCGTTGCAGGGTAGTGCCCAGGCCGCCGCGCTCGACCGGCGCAGAGTCCACTTTCAAGCTCAGGGGAGCCCGTAGCGACTCGGCATCGGCCTTGGCGCGCTCCTGGGTCCAGTTATAGAAGTAGGGCCGCTGCTGAATCAGTTGCACATCCTCACGGCTGTCGTCGGCCATCACCGCGGTGGCGCCGGTGGCCATGGCGAACACGATCAGCGAGTTCAACACGTACAGCACGCCCTTGATCAGCTTGGGGGTCGTGCTGTTCTTGAACTCTTTACTCTCGAAGATCACCGCGCAGATCAGAAAACTCAGCGCAATGGAGCCGAATGGCACGGCCAGGCCGAAGCCCTTGAACAGAGCGCCGGCGACCGCGGCGACCACGGCGGAGGCGAACGCGGGGGTGAGCATGGATTTGGGGTTGATGAATTCTTCGATGGCCATGGTGGAATCCTCCTTGAGGTGGCGTCTGCATTCCAGGGCGGGCGATGCCGGGGGCTGCCGGCGTATCGCCCTGGCAGGCCGCCACTGTGAATCAGTCTAGTCGCCTGTCGGACTGTTCCGCTCCATGCCAGAGAGCCTGGTGCCTGAAGGGCAAGGGCTCAGGGGCAAGACCTTAGATGAAAAAGCCGGCAATGATCAGACCGCTCAATACCAGGCTGCCGGTAATAATACCGCTCAGCACATTGCCGCTCAGTCGAGCGCCAACGCCGATCTGCGCCAGCGCCCAGCCGAGCACCACGAATAGGCTCAGAACCAGGATGCCGTGGCTTATCCAATGATGGCCGGTCGCGGCTTTCATCCAGGCCAGCAGCGTATCTGCGTTTCGCTCTTTGATGACCACCAGCAGAGCGCTCAGCAGGCTGCTAACGGCCAATGCCAGGGCAAAAGAGGCGGTGTACTTCTCGATGCCGGGGTCTTTCATGGCGACATCCCCGTGATGGTTTTGGCCAGCAGGGCGACCTTGACCCCCATACCGATAAAGGCGCCGGCCCCCTCCATGCTCAGGCCGAGCAATACAATCCAGGCGGCCACACAGAGTACCAGCCCGCGCCCCTGGGACTTGCCTGGCGTCAAGCCGAATGCGGCTAGCGGAAGATAGGTCGCGAGCAACAGCAGGCTGAAAAACAGATGCTCTTTCGTTTCCATAAAGAAGCTGTGGGCGAACGGCCAGGGGCCGGCGTTGATCAGGGCTTTGTCCGCGCCGTAATAGCGCACGTACCAGTAACCACCCAGCAGATAGCTCAACCACATAAACAGCGCGACCGCCAGACTCACGACCCGGATGCGCCACTGGCTTGCCTCAGCGTTATTCAGTGTTTCGGCGAACACCCAGACCGCTGCGAGGATCGCCAGGGCGCCAAAGGAGGGGTGCAGCATCAGGAGCAGTTCTTGTGGCATCGGTGCGAACCTTGAGCCGAAGTCATCTCGCATGGCCCGCGCCGATGTTCCGCCTGCAGGCCTACCCTGTTAAACCTTAGTTTATAAATGGTTTTATGCCATCGCCCCGGCTCGCTACGGCCGCGCGGCGTCAGGCCGCCGCGCCCTCAGCCCGACTTCTTGACGATGGCCGCGGCGATGTTCGCCGGCGCCTCGGCGTAGCGGGCGAATTCCAGGGAGAAGCTGGCGCGGCCCTGGGACATGGAGCGCACGTCGGTGGCGTAGCCGAACATCTCGCCCAGCGGCACCTCGGCGCGGACTATCTTGGCGGAGACGCGGTCCTCGGTGCCGTGAATCAGGCCACGGCGGCGATTGAGGTCGCCCATGATGTCGCCCATATATTCCTCGGGCATCACCACCTCGAGTTTCATCACCGGCTCCAGCAGCACCGCCCCGCCCTTCTGCGACAGCTGTCTGGTGGCCATGGAGGCGGCGATCTTGAAGGCCAGCTCGCTGGAGTCGACGTCGTGGAAGGAGCCGTCGAACACCGCCGCTTTCAGGCCGAGCAGCGGGTAGCCGGCGAGCACGCCGTTTCTCATCTGCTCCTCGATGCCTTTCTGGATGGCCGGGATGTATTCCCGCGGAATAGTCCCGCCGACTATCTCGTTGCTGAACTGCAGCCCTTCCTGGCCCTCGTCGGCCGGGGCGAAACGTATCCAGCAGTGGCCGTACTGGCCGCGCCCGCCGGACTGGCGGACGAACTTGCCCTCGATCTCGCAGGTGTTGCGGATGGCCTCGCGGTAGGCCACCTGCGGCTTGCCGGTGTTGGCCTCGACGCCGAACTCGCGGCGCATGCGATCGACGATGATGTCCAGGTGCAGTTCGCCCATGCCGGAGATGATGGTCTGCCCGGTTTCCTCGTCGGTCCTGACGCGGAACGAGGGGTCCTCCTGGGCCAGCTTGCCCAGGGCGGTGCCCATCTTCTCCTGGTCGGCCTTGGTCTTGGGCTCCACGGCGATGGAGATCACCGGCTCGGGGAAGTCCATGCGTTCGAGGACGATCGGCTGGTTCAGGTCGCACAGGGTGTCGCCGGTGGTGACGTCCTTCATGCCGATCAGCGCGGCGATGTCGCCGGCGCACACCGCCTTGATCTCGGCGCGGTGGTTGGCGTGCATCTGCACCATGCGGCCGACCCGCTCCTTCTTGCCCTTGACCGAGTTGAGCACCGCATCGCCGGAGTTGAGCACCCCGGAATAGACCCGAATAAAGGTCAGGGTGCCGACGAAGGGGTCGCTGGCGATCTTGAACGCCAGCGCCGCGAAGGGCTCGCTGTCGTCGGCGTGGCGCTCGGCTTGGCGCTCCAGATCGTCCGGATGCACGCCCATGATCGCGGGGATCTCGGTGGGCGCCGGCAGCAACTCGACCACGGCATCCAGCACCAGCGGCACGCCCTTGTTCTTGAACGAGGAGCCGCAGACCGCCGGCACCACCTCGCAGGACAGGGTGCGCAGGCGCAGGCCGGTCTTGATCTCCTGCTCGGACAGCTCGCCCTCCTCCAGGTACTTGTTCAGCAGCTCCTCGTTGGCCTCGGCGGCGGCCTCGAGCATATTGCCGCGCCAGCGCTGCGCCTCGGCCAGCAGCTCGGGCGGAATCTCCTCCTCGCGGCCGTTCAGGCCCTGGTCCTCGTCGTTCCAGTAGATGGCCTTCATGCGGATCAGGTCGATCTGCCCCTGGAAGTTTTCCTCCTGGCCGATCGGCAGCTGGATCGGCACCGGCGTATGCCCCAGGCGCTGCTTGATCTGCTCGACCACGCGCAGGAAGTCGGCGCCGGCGCGGTCCATCTTGTTGACGTAGGCGATGCGCGGCACCCGGTACTTGTCGGCCTGACGCCAGACGGTCTCGGACTGCGGCTCGACCCCATCGGCGCCGCTGAACACCACCACGGCGCCGTCCAGCACGCGCAGCGAACGCTCCACCTCGATGGTGAAGTCGACGTGGCCGGGGGTGTCGATGATATTGATGCGGTACTTGTCCAGCTGCTTGCGCGAGCCGCTCCAGAACGCCGTGGTCGCCGCCGAGGTGATGGTGATGCCGCGCTCCTGCTCCTGCACCATCCAGTCCATGGTCGCGGTGCCGTCGTGCACCTCGCCCATCTTGTAGTTGACCCCGGTGTACAGCAGGATGCGCTCGGTGGTGGTGGTCTTGCCGGCATCCACATGGGCCACTATGCCGATATTGCGGTAATGGCTGATGGGGGTAGATCGGGCCATGACATGCACCTCCGTGGCAGGCTGAACAATGCGCAGGAAAACACTCTGGGAGGGTCGCCGGCGCGCCCGGCTGCAGTGCATCGACCCCGCTCCGTTAATAGCCCCCACCATCGGCAGGACCGCGCTTGTGCCCGTACTTCTTGCCCAGGTTAGGCGGCAGTTGCTTGTGGCCCCGGCTCCAGCGGCCGTCATGCCGGTCGGACCAGTACCAGCCATGCTCGTGCCAGCGGTAATAGATCCGGTCCCGGTAGTACAGGTGCGGCCGGCCGAGCAGCACATAGACATCCAGATCGGGGTCCCAGCGCCACTCGACCCGGGGCGGTGGCGCATAGCGTGGTGGCGGCGCCTGCACCCAGCCTCCGCGTCCGTCCCCAACTTGCAGAGTACAGGCCGCCAGTGGCAGCAGCAGGGCGAGATACAGCAGATAACGCGGCTTCATCGCACGGGTCCTCCCGCAGACTGTATTTGCCAGTTTAGACCCCTGCGGCTGCGGCCAGTTTCCTGACGATAGGCGGGCACGCTGGCAGACAGCCCGGCAGTGCTGGCGACTGGCATAGCCGCACGGCGCGGCATAACCGGGCGAGTGCGCGGCCAGCAGCTGCCCTGGGTGCGCTGAAGCAGCACCAGCCACTCGCAAAGCGGAGCAGACCAGGTGACTCGCCGAGCGAAAGAGGCCGCTGGGCGTCGATGGGCGCGGCGGTTACAGGTCCTCTTCCGCCACCACTCTGACCAAGTCTGCATCCAAGGCATAGGCCGCATCGGCCAGGTCGTTCTCGACCTGCTCGACCTTGAGGGTGCCGCTGACCCACAGCGGGGCGTAGATGTCTTGCAGCTCTATGCCTTTGGGGTAACGCACCAGCACCAGTTGATTGGGCGGCGGTGGCGGTACGTGGATGCAGGCGCCGGGGTAAGGCACCAGGAAGAACAAGGTGCTGCGCCCTTGCGCGTCGGTTTCCAGCGGCACCGGGTAGCCGCCCAGGCGGATCCGTTTGCCATCGAATGCGGCCACGGTCTTGGCCGAATACATCACCGCGGGTAGATTCTTGTTCTGCTGTTTGAGGCCGCCAGGATTGTAAAAACCGCTGTCCTGTTCCGCGCCCTGGTGGCTGATTTCCGGCATGCGTTCCAGGGCCTGGCGGTCTTCTTCCGGCAGCAGTTCCAGCCAGTCGGTTTCCGCCAGTTCGGCGCAAGCCAGGGTGCTCAGCAATAGCAGGGGCAGTAGCAACAGATGGCGCATGGGCAGGCTCGCGGCTGACTATGGATGACGGGGCCGTTCAGCCCTTTTTAACTGCGCCATAGACTATCAGCAGAACCACCGCACCTATCACTGCGCCAATAAAACCAGCCGCCTGGCCGGGCTGGTAAATCCCCAGGGCCTGGCCGCCGTAGGTGGCGGCGATGGCACCGCCGATGCCGATCAGGATGGTCATGATCCAGCCCATGCTGTCGTTGCCGGGCTTGAGGAAGCGTGCGATCAGGCCAACGACCAGGCCGATAAGAATGATGCCGATAATGCTCATGACATGCCCTCGAATGAGTGGGTACGCCAGGGCTCGGAAAAAACCCTGACGCTCGATCATCAGACGGGCTGCTGCGCCGGCGGTTCAATCCGCTGGCGCCGTCCTGGGACGGCGCCAGGCACGCATCAGGCCTCGGCGATCAGCGCCTCGACCGCGGCGATCTGCTTGTCCAGGGTGGCGCGGTCGGCGCAGCGCAGGGTGGCGTGGCCGACCTTGCGCCCGACCTTGAAGGCCTTGCCGTAGTGATGCAGGTGGCAGTCGTCGATGGCGATGACCTTGGCCACCGGTGGCACTTCGCCGATAAAGTTGAGCATGGCACTCTCGCCGACCTTGGCGGTGGAGCCCAGCGGCAAACCGGCCACGGCACGCAGATGGTTCTCGAACTGGCTGCACTCGGCGCCTTCGATGGTCCAGTGCCCGGAGTTGTGCACACGCGGGGCGATCTCGTTGGCTTTCAGGCCGCCGTCCACTTCGAAGAACTCGAAGGCCAGCACGCCGACGTAATTGAGCTTGTGCAATACACGGCCGACGTAATCCTCGGCCAGGGCCTGCAGCGGGTGCTCGCTGCTGGCCACGGACAAGCAGAGGATGCCGCTGTCATGGCGGTTGTGCACCAGCGGGTAGAAACGGGTTTCGCCATCACGGGCGCGCACCGCCACCAGCGACACTTCGCCGGTAAAAGGTACGAAGCCTTCGAGTATGCACGGCACGCTGCCCAGTTCGGCGAAGGCGTCGAGCACGTCGGAGGCAGCACGCAACACCTTCTGGCCCTTGCCGTCGTAGCCCAGGGTGCGGGTCTTCAACACCGCCGGCAGACCGATGCTGGCCACAGCTTGGTCCAGGTCGGTTTGCGACTGGATATCGGCGAACTCGGGCGTGGGGATGCCGAGGTCCTTGAACATGGATTTCTCGAACCAGCGGTCGCGGGCGATACGCAGGGACTCGGCGCAGGGGTAGACCGGCACGAACTGCGAGAGAAAGGCCACGGTCTCGGCCGGCACGCTCTCGAACTCGAAGGTCACCAGGTCCACTTCATCGGCCAATTGGCGCAGGTGGTCCTGATCGCCGTAATCGGCGCGAATATGCTCGCCGAGGGCGGCGGCGCAGGCGTCCGGCGCCGGGTCGAGGAAGGCGAAGTTCATCCCCAGCGGCGTACCCGCCAGGGCCAGCATGCGACCCAACTGGCCGCCACCTATTACGCCGATCTTCATTACGCGTCCCTCGGGTCCGGATTGTCCAACACGCTCTGCGTCTGCTCCTCGCGGAACGCCTTGAGGCGCTCGTGGAACTGCGGATGCTGATGACCGAGGATGCTGGCCGCCAGCAGGGCGGCATTCACCGCGCCGGCCTTGCCTATGGCCAGGGTGGCGACCGGAATGCCGGCGGGCATCTGCACGATCGACAGCAGCGAATCGACGCCCGAGAGCACCGCCGACTGCACCGGCACACCGAGCACCGGCAGGTGGGTCTTGGCCGCACACATGCCCGGCAGATGCGCCGCGCCGCCGGCCCCGGCGATGATCACCTGGATGCCACGACCAGCGGCCTGTTCGGCGTACTGGAAGAGCAGGTCCGGGGTGCGGTGGGCGGAAACCACCTGGACCTCGTAGGGAATGCCCAGCTTGTCCAGCATCTCGGCGGTGTGGCTAAGGGTGGACCAATCGGACTTGGAGCCCATGATCACGCCAACCAGTGCGCTCATCGTCGTGCCTCTTCTTCATTGGGCGCCCGCAGGCGCGGCAAAAACTAACAAGCCACGCTGGAGACCAGGCGTGGCTTGTATGCGAATGCATTCTGTGTGAAAGACCAGGCCGGTGTGGGACCGGCCAAAGGCCGCGCAGTATAGCGCAAAGCCAGGAGTGGCGAGCACCCCGCATAACCGTTCGTCGAGGGGCAATCTGGGCGAGCACCGCGACGCCTTTTGGCATAAGGGTTAAGCCGCGCGCTTAACGCCGTATGACACCTTCGCACGCCGATGTGAGGATGCTGGAGGGAGTAGGCGTGGTCATACACCCATGGTGAGGAAGCCGGCCTGAGCCGGCTTTGAATCGGGTTTAAAGAGCGCTGCTCACTCGTTACCGGAACCCGTTACTTCGAGTCGATAAACCCTTTCCGCATACTGGCCAGCGCATTGGGTGCCGTAGGTGCTCCCATACACCAGCACCTCATAGACTCCGGCCTTTTCTGGTGTCCCCTGAATCACTCCGTGCTTTTCTCGCTCGATGTGGGTCAGTTCCAACCCCTTGGGGAGTGGCTCGGTAGGGCTCACCAGAAGCTTGCCAACGGGGGTGCTTGCGTTGATGACATCGATCCGCACGTTGTATGGCGCTCCCACTCTAGCGGCGGGCAGATTCTTGGGGAGGAGCTCTGGTTCGGGTCTCATCGAACAGCCGACAAGGACGTTGCCGAACATGACCGCCTCGCAGCCAGCAAGCAGCATCGAAAGGCCAATGATAGTGAGCGCTCTAAGCCTCATTGCTTTGGTCTCTGATAGGCCTATGGAAAGCGGCTGAATACTCGGCCGCCGAAAATGTCGCTGAGCATCTGCTTCAGAGTGAAGCCTCGTGTGACCTGATGGCCGACTGCCCCCCAGGAAAACAGATTCGAGCTGGTGATCTGCTCGCTCAGTGGGGTCGCGGCTGTGATGATGCCGCCGGAGGTTTCTGGCTTGCCCTCCCAGACGATCCAGTGATTTTTTCCAACGCCCACGCCACCCTCGACCATCGAAGCGCTCACCAGGGAAACGACGCGATGCTGTGGGCCGAGGTGGCCGAGCAGCTCCACGAATCGAGTCTGGCTGATGCTGCCCAGTTGAATGTTATCGAACACGACCGTCGCACCGGCCCGAACGAACCAGGACTCAAGAGTGCTGGGAAGGGTGATGCCCGCCGTTTTGTCGTCTGGCGAATCGTAATCCAGCAAGCCGTTCTCGCTGTCGCATAGGCTGGCCAGCGAGATCCAGTCAATGGCGATGATCCGGTCACCTCCACTTCGGCGGCTGAAATTCTTTGGATTCCGGCAGTCGTAGCCCGGCTTGATATGCAGCTGCCCAATGGTCGCTTCCCCTGTCTCCCACAGGTCGATGATGGCCTGGGTGTATAAGTCGGGCCTGTCCATCAGCAGCGCGTAGAAGAATGCGGCAGGCCCACAGAGGGAAGCTTCATCTTGGTGGGGGTAGGTAGGAACGCGCATCTGGCTTGGCATTTGGTGCCCATGAGCACGCGCCACACGAACCTTGAGCTGTTCGAAGACCTTGCTTTTCTCGAAGGGGTCGTCGGGCGTACCCATTGGATTCGCTGTGTCGTTAAATACCCGCTTCGTGCTGGTGCTGTTCTTAAAGCTCGAGAGGACCTGAACGGCCGCCGTCACCGGGTCGGCCGGCGCAGCAGGCGCAGAGGGGGCGGCTGGTCGCGCAGGCGTTATCGGCGCCAGGGGCGCCCCCGTAGCTGCTGCGACCGGCTGCGGTTGAACTGTTGACGCGTGAGACGCAGCCATGGGGGACGGAGGAGTAAAGGCTGCGACGACGACAGAGTCGCCAATCATCACGGAACCAGAGCCACCTATAACGACATTGCCATGATCGCCAGTGCTTCCCATAAGCGCGGCGTTCAGCCCGTTGATCCATACGGTCGATGACACATCACTGGCAATCGAGCTGCCACAGGCGGTTTTATCGGTGAGACGCGCGGCTGGCAAATTGTCGAAGCGCACATCCGCCGAGCCGGAGGTTATGGGGTTGGTGCCATGGCCTGGCACAGGGCAAGAGGTCGGGTCGGTAACGCGAGCTGCTGGTTTTCCGCTCATGGTGAAGCTCCTTATATATCCTCGCGGCCAATCCTATCGCGGCACCTATGCGCAATGTCTTGCGCAGTCAGGCGGCAACGAGCAGAACTGAGGGGAGACTCACTATTTCAAGACGCAGAGCATTAATGCTGGTTACCCGGCGCAATGCCGTTCACTTGAGGCACGTGAACGGCATTTTTTGTAGCCCGGATGCAATCCGGGGAAATTTACTCCCTGCAAATCCGCTCCCGGATTGCATCCGGGCTACGACCTGGGCGCCTTTCTGGCGACAAACCAGCCGAGATAGCCCCTGAACAGCATTGGGTTTCCCGGCGGCTGTATTACGCAGCCGCGCTACACAGCCCTACTCGCCGCCTTTCTGCAGGCGCGCGAGCATGCGCACAAACTCCAGGGTCAGGCGTTTATTGCTCAGGCTGAGGTCGCGAAAATCCTGGCGCAGTTGCACCGCCTCGCGGGAGAAGTCGGCAGTGTCCACTTCGGCCAGCCGTGCAGGCTCGGCTGTATTTAGCGGGACACCCTCAGCGCCAGCATAAATAGCGGTCACGCTAGTACCCAAGGCGTCAGCCAGACGCTCTAGTAGCGCACCCGAAGGGCGGCGCTGGCCTTTTTCGATACGCGACAGGTTGCTGGTGGCCGTTTCGGCCTCCAGCGCCAGAGCCTCTTGAGTCAGCCCCTTTTCGCGCCGCAATGCGTAGATGACTTGTCCGATATGCATGGGCGGCGATTGTTCGCCCGAGTTGTCACAGAGACAAAACCGCCACGTCAATTTGCCTTAGAATATTGCCACTATGGCAAATTCAGGCCGTTCTTTAGAACGCTAGGCAATTTTCAGGACAAGGCGCAACCGCATGCCGACGCTGCATTGGGTAGGAAAAGACAAGGTCAAGCACCACCACCGTGACGTGCCCTACCGCGTGCTGGTGGACGACCACCGCTACCAGGCTCCTGCTGGCAGCCCAGACAACAGCAGCGCCAACCGCATTATCCAGGGCGACAACCTGGAAGCGCTGAAAAGCCTGCTGCCCGAATTCGAGGCCAAGGTGCAGTGCATCTATATCGACCCGCCTTACAACACCGGCAATGAAAGCTGGGTGTACAACGACAACGTCAATGACCCGCGCATCAAGAAATGGCTGGGTCAGGTGGTCGGCAAGGAAGGCGAAGATATGAGCCGCCACGATAAGTGGCTGTGCATGATGTATCCGCGTTTAAAGTTGTTACACCGACTGTTGGCTCATGATGGGGTATTGCTGGTCAGTATTGACGACAACGAAGTTCAGCATCTTCGCCCCCTTATGGATGAATTGTTTGGCAGTAAAAATCGAATCGAACAATTTATTTGGAAAAAGAGCTATGGCGGAGGGGCAAAAGAGCGCTACGCAGTAACCGTGCATGAGTATGTTCTGATGTACGCAAAAAATATCGACGCAATTTCAGAACTATCACTTCCTCCTGACCCATCCGCCGAATCTAGGTATTACAAACTTACTGACGAAAAGCTTAACACTCGAGGTCCATTCCGAATTAAACCGCTGGAAGCGACCAAAAGTATGGATCGCCGGGATAATCTAAATTATCCAATTGAAGCGCCAGACGGCTCAATGATATTGCCAAAGCGTCAATGGTGGTGGGCTAAAGAGCGTGTCGAACAGGCAATTAAAAACAATGAACTCTACTTCGGTCGTGGAAAGAGTGGTGACTGGTCAATTTCATATAAACAATATCTCCGCGACGACCAAGGTATAGAACGTCAAAGCAAACCTTTTTCTATTATCGACGGTATTTATACTCAAACTGGAAGCACCGTCCTCCGCGAGATATTTGACAGCCAGATTTTCCAATTCCCAAAGCCGCCAAGCCTAATATCGTTATTTCTATCCATGCTGAACTTGCCAAAAGACGCCATCATCCTCGACTCCTTTGCCGGCTCCGGCACCACCGCCCATGCGGTGCTCAAACTCAACGCCCAGGACGGCGGTAACCGTCGTTTTATCCTGATCGAGATGATGGATTACGCCAACAGCCTGACTGCCGAGCGCGCGCGTCGAGTCATGGCCGGCTATGGCACAGGCGACAAGGCGGTAGCCGGTCTGGGCGGCGGCTTCGTTTACCAGCAACTGGGCGCCCCCTTGTTCGACGGCGAGCAGCAACTCAACCCGGCGGTGGCGGTGCAGGCCGTGCGCGCCTATATCGCCTGGCAGGAGTGCATCCCACGCGATGCCCTGGCGGCCGTGGATAACGCGCGTCACCCGTACTGGCTGGGCGAGGCCAACGGCCAGCAGGTGTTCTTCTGCTACGAGCCGCAGCGCATCACCTGCCTCGACCTCGAACTGCTCGCCGAACTGATTCAAAGCCCCGCCCCGACGCTGTTCTATGCCGATCAGTTGGCGCTGGGCGAAGACTTTATGCGCACCCACAAACTGCGCTTCAAGAAAATCCCGCGCGATATCAGCCGGTTGTGAGGAGTACCTACTCATGGAGTTGAATGCCTACCAAGGCCAGGTACTCGCCGACCTGCGCGCCTACCTGCAACGCTGGCGCGCCTGCGACGATGCCGTGCTGGCGTATCGCGCCCACTGGGACGCCCAGGGCGCGTTGCAGATGCAGGGTTATCGCCCGGCCCGCCATGGCGCACCGCAGGTGTGCGCCAAGGTGCCCACCGCGGGCGGCAAGACCTTTATCGGCCTGCACGCCAGCGCCTGCATCTTCGAGCAGTTGCAGCGCCGCCAGGGCGATGCGCGGCTGTGCGTTTGGCTGGTGCCATCGCTGTCGATTTTGCAGCAGGTGCTGGGTGCGCTGCGCAACCCGCAGCATCCCTATCGACAAAGCCTCAACCGCCTGTTCGACGGCCGGGTCACGGTGTTGGATAAGAGCGAACTATTGGCCGGCGGCCAGTTCAGCCTGGATGAGGTGCGCGACGGCTTGGTGCTGACGGTGCTGAGCTACGACAGCCTGCGCGCCAGCAATAAGGAAAACCGCAAGCTGTACCAGGAAAACTGCGCCCTGGATGACTTTGCCGAACAGGCCATCGCCCTGGCCGAAGGCACCGACCCGGCCTCGCTGGTGGCGGCCATGGCTGGGCTAAACCCGGTGGTCATAGTTGACGAAAGCCACAACGTGACCAGCGGTTTGTCCCAGGAAATGCTCTGCAACCTCAACCCGGCCTTCGTGTTGGAGCTGACGGCGACGCCCCGCGAAGGCGCCAATATCATCAGCTTCGTGGATGCCATGGCCCTGCGCGACCAACACATGGTCAAGCTGCCGGTGATCGTGCGCAACCTGCCGGATCAGGACGCGGTGCTCAGCCATGCCATCGACCTGCGCGCGCGTCTGGAAGCCGAAGCCGAGGCTGAACGGGGGCAAGGCGGCTGCCGCATTCGCCCGATCGTATTGGTGCAGGCGGAGAGCAAGAGCAAAGACCAGGCACGCACCTTCGAGCGCGCCAAGGCCGACTTGTTGGAGCGCGGCATCCCGGCCGAATGGATCAGGCTCAAGACCGCCGAGCATGACGAACTGAAAGGCGTCGACCTGCTGGCCGTGGATTGCCCGGTGCGTTTTATCATCACCATCAACGCGCTCAAGGAAGGCTGGGACTGCCCCTTCGCCTACATCCTGGCCACCCTCGCCGACCGTTCTGCGGCCGTGGATGTGGAGCAAATTCTCGGGCGCATTCTGCGCCAGCCTTACGTCCGTCAGCATGGCCAAGAGCCGCTGAACATGAGCTACGTGTTGACCGCCTCCAGCCTGTTCAGCGCCACCCTGGAGAAAATCGTCGCCGGCCTGAACCGTGCGGGCTTCAGTCGTCGCGACTTCCGCACACCGGATGAGCTGCAACCAGCGGCCAACAACGGCGCCAGCCATCTGCCGAGCAGCGCGCCGAGCGGCACGCCACAACCGGCGTTGCCACTGTTCAATCCACCTACCCAGAGTGCATCCGCCACGCCGCCCAGCGCGCCGGGCAGCGGTGCGGCCGAAACCGTCGAGACCACCTTGGCGTTTGCCCTGCAGGCCAATGCCGAGCTGGAACAAACCAGCAACGCGTTGAATGGACGCTACCAAGCCCAGGAAGTGAGAGCCGCCATGGATGTGTGCCCGGTGAGAAGCCAATTTGCCGATGACATCGCCAGCCTGCGTTTGCCGCAGTTCTACCAGGCAGCACCCAACAACTTGCTGTTCGGTAGCGACGAGGGTCGGGTCTTTCTGGAGAAAGACGCCCTGCTGGCTGGTTTTCAGATCGCCGATTGCAACCTCAATAACTTCGCCCTGGCACCCACTGCCGGCGACTTGGTTAAGCTCGACTTGCTGCGTATCGGCGAGGCCACAGGCGATTACGAGCCGACCCGGATTCGTCTTAAAGAGCAGGAAATCCGCAAACTGCGCGATTACCTGGCCAACCTCGACGGCGACGCCAAGCGTCGGCAGTTGAGCGGGCTGGTGAATAACTGGCTGGGCAAGATGCCGCCCTTGGCCGACAGCGATCTGCGCGCCTATATCGACAAACTGTTGGCCCGTTTGAGCCCCGCCGAGTTGGATCAAGTGGTGGAGCAACAACACGCCTATGTCGAAAGCATCCGCCAGCGGGTGCGGCAGGAAATGCAGCAGTTCGCGCGCAAGCGTTTCCGTGATTGGTTGGGCTTGGGCAAGATCGAACTGCGCGCCAGCTTCGCCCTGCCGGACGAAATCAGCCCCCGGCAAAAATCCGCCTATGCCGCCGAGAACAGCCTGTACCAACGCGAAGAGCGCGGTAACGGCCTGGAGGAACGCATGAGCGACTTCCTCGCCGACTGCGGTAATGTGCGCTGGTGGCACCGCAACCAAAGCGGCAAGGGCTTTGCCCTGAATGGCGCGATCAAGCACTACCCGGACTTTATCCTGTGCCTGCAGTCGGGCGTGATCATGCTGCTGGAAACCAAAGGCGGCGACCGCGACAACTCCGACAGCGCCGCCAAGATCGAGCTAGGCCAGCAATGGGAAGCCGCTGCTGGGCGCGCTTATCGCTATCGCATGGTGTTCGAAAGCAACCCGCCCAGTGGTGCGATTAACTGGGCGGAAGCTTGCGACTTGCTGCGTAATCTCTAGGGCGAACGTGCAACAGCAAGTGCCGTGAGGCAATCCGGGCTATGAGGTTAATGCCGTTCACTTAAGACGAGTGAGCGGCATTTTTGTAGCCCGGATGAAATCCGGGAGCGGATGTGCAGGCGGCAAATTTCCCCGGATTGCATCCGGGCTACGCGGGCGCCTTGCTTGCGGCATACGACCCGAAATAACCCCTTAACTGAACGGCATTAGGGCTATGAGGTGTCCTTATATTAGGGGGACATGCCGCAGGGCCAAAGGCGGACAAGGCTTCGCCATGTCCTCCCTACGCCCATGCCACGGCATAGTTCTTGCTTTGTTCGGATCATCCTGAGCAGTTGCGGTCGTTGCCGATGTTGCATGCCCACCTGACCACCCTGCATGTGGTCTCGCTGATCCTCGAAGCCTTTGCCGCCCAACCCGAACTGACCGAGCAGCTGTTGGCCGGGAGCGGCATCGCCGCGGCCGACCTGGGCTGCGTCGATACCCGCATCACCCGCACCCAGGAGTTGCAGGTGTGCGCCAATGCCCTGCATTTGCGCAGCGATCTGGGCCTTGAACTGGGCCGGCGCATGCATGTGTCGGCGTACGGCATGGTCGGTTACGCCGCGCTGTCCAGTGCCACCTTTGGTGACGCCTGGCAGCTGCTGTTGCATTACCCGGCCCTGCTCGGCACCTATTTCAAGATGGATCTACAGATCGAAGGCGAGTTGGCCTGGGTCAGCGCCAGCGACTACCAACACGCCCCCGCCCTGCAAGTATTCAACCTGGAGATGTGCCTGGCCTCGCTCAAGCTGACGTGCGACGACCTGCTCGGCCGACCCCTGGAGCTGAGCGGCGCCCAGTTCAGCTATGCCGAGCCTGCCTATAGCAATCGCTACCTGCTGAGCTTTACCTGCCCGCTACAATTCAATGCCCCGCGCAATGCCTTTGCCTTCCCCGCCGACTGGTTGCAGCGGCGCCTGCCCCTGGCCGATCCGGTGACCCACAACGAGATGCTCGCCCGCTGCCGCAAGCAGAATGCCGAGTTCACCACCCGCCAGACCTGGTTGAGCCGGGTGCGCCAGCTGCTCGCCGAGCAATTGAGCGCGCCACCCGGACTGGAACTGCTGGCGCAGCAGCTGCACTGCTCGCCGCGCACCCTGCGCCGGCACCTGCAGGAACTCGGCACCCACTACCAGGAGCTGCTCGACGAGCTGCGTTTCGAACAGGCGAAAAACCTGCTGAGCCAGGAAGACTGGCCGATCTGCCGCATCGCCGAACACCTGGGTTTCAGCGAAACCGCCAGCTTCCGCCATGCTTTCCAGCGCTGGAGTGGCGTACCGCCCAGCCGTTTTCGTGCCTGACGCCCCCTATCGACCGTCCTTAACCCGTAGGGTGGGTTAGCCGAGGGCGTAACCCACCGCTCGCAGGCGCGCCCCATATTTCCTTGGCGGGTTACGCCGCTACGCGGCTAACCCGCCCTACAGCGCGTAGGTTGGGCTAAGGCGCGTAGCGGCGCAGCCCAACAGCCCCTTCACCGGAGCAACCGCAACCTTGTCGTTGGGCTTCGCGGAGCTCAGCCCAACCTACAGCGAATCGGTCAATCGGCCAGGCATATTGGCCATCTCGATCCCCTTTTGGCCGTTGTCAGCGTTCATCCCCGGGGCCGGCAGGCGAACAATGGTTGCCAGAACAACAAGCCTGGGAGCCACCCGCATGCTGACGTTTTACAGCGACGAGCATCATCTGCACCACGGCAGCTGCGAGCTGATCGATGGCCGGCTGCTGCCCTGTTTCGAGAAACCGCAACGCGCCGAGCATATCCTGCAGCGCGTCAAGGATCGTCGGCTCGGCGAGATCCGTCCGCCCCAGGACTTCGGCCGCGCGCCAATCGAACGCATCCACAGCGCCGCCTACCTGAACTTCTTCGCCGGCGCCTGGGCGCGCTGGCAGGCGCAGCAGGGCACGGGCGATCTGCTGCCCTTCACCTGGCCGGCGCGCACCCTGCGCCAGGTGATCCCCCAGGACCTGCACGGCCAGCTCGGCTACTACAGCTTCGACGGTGGCGCACCTATTACCGCCGGCACCTGGCAGGCAGCCTATAGCGCCGCCCAGGTCGCGCTTAGCGCCCAGGCCGAAATCGCCGCTGGCGCCCAAAGCGCCTTCGCCCTGTGCCGACCGCCTGGCCATCACGCCGCGGGCGAGCTGATGGGCGGCTACTGCTACCTGAACAACGCCGCCATCGCCGCCCAGGCCTTTCTCGACCAGGGCTATCGGCGCGTGGCGATACTCGATGTCGATTACCACCACGGCAACGGCACCCAGTCGATCTTCTATTCGCGCGGCGACGTGCTGTTCGCCTCCATTCATGGCGACCCGGCGGACGAATTCCCGTTCTTCCTCGGCTATAGCGATGAGCGCGGCGAGGGTGCCGGCGAAGGCTGCAACCATAACTACCCACTGCCCATGGGCAGCCCCTGGGCGGTGTGGAGCGCGGCCCTGGACGATGCCTGCCAGCGCATCGCCGAGTACGGCGCGGAGATAGTGGTGGTGTCCCTTGGCGTCGACACCTTTAAGGACGACCCGATTTCCCAGTTCAAGTTGGATAGCCCGGACTACCTGAGCATGGGCCGGCGCATCGCAGCCCTCGGCACGCCGACGCTGTTTGTGATGGAAGGCGGTTATGCGGTGGAGGCGATCGGCATCAACGCAGTCAACGTGCTGGAAGGTTTCGAAGCCGGCAATACCAAGGCTGGACGACGCTCTTTTCGCCCACCGATAGCGATCCAGATGACCCAGGTGGATGGATAAAGCGCCATCCACCTACGCAAGATCAACAATCACACAGGGGTTAAAAACAATGAAAACAACCAAACACCTGCTTGGCGCCGCGCTCTGCGGCGCCACCCTGCTGGCTGCGGCGACCCAGGTCCAGGCGCGCGAGTTGCGCGTGTACAACTGGGCGGACTATATGCTGCCGTCGGTACCCAAGGACTTCCAGAAAAACAGCGGCATCCAGCTGACCTGGGACGTGTTCGACACCAACGAATCGCTGGAGGCCAAGCTGCTTACCGGCAACTCCGGCTATGACCTGGTGGTGCCGACCAACACCTTCCTCGACACCCAGATCAAGGCCGGGGTGTTCCAGAAGCTGGACAAGAGCAAGCTGCCCAACTGGCAACACCTGGACCCGGCGCTGCTCAAGCTGATGACCGCCAACGACCCGGACAACCAGTACGCCGTACCCTATATGTATGGCACCGTGCTGATCGGCTTCAACCCGGCCAAGGTCAAGGCCGCGCTCGGCGAGAACGCCCCGGTGGACAGCTGGGACCTGATATTCAAGGAAGAGAACATCAGCAAGCTCAAGCAGTGCGGCGTGGCCATGCTCGACTCGCCCGGCGATATCCTGCCGATCGCCCTGCACTACCTGGGCCTCGACCCGAATAGCGTCAAGCCCGCGGACTACGACAGGGCCGCCGAGCTGATGCTGAAGATCCGCCCGCATGTCGCCTACTTCCACTCGGCCAAGTACATGACCGATATCGCCAACGGCGACATCTGCGTGGCCATCGGCTACTCCGGCAGCTTCTACCAGTTCGCCAACCGCGCCAAGGAAGCCGGTAACGGCGTGGTGGTCGACTGGCGTCTGCCCAAGGAAGGCGCGCCGCTGTGGTACGACTCCTTCACCATCCCGAAAAGCGCGAAGAACGTCGCCGAAGCCCATGAGTTCCTCAACAACCTGCTCGACCCGAAAGTCGTGGCGCCTATCTCCGACTTCCTCGGCTACCCCAACCCGAACAAGGACGCCATGCCGCTGGTGGGCGCGGAGATCCGCGACAACCCCAACCTGACCCCGACCGCCGAGGCGCAGAAGAGCCTCTACGTGCTGCAACCGCTGCCGCAGAAGATCGAACGGGTGCGCACCCGGATCTGGACCACCATCAAGTCCGGCACCTGAGGACCTGCCGTCAGGCTTGTCCTCCCTAGAAAAGGCTATGTACCCATTAGATGTTGAACCTTGGTAAAGCGGCCGCGTAGGTTGGGTTGAGGAGCACAGCGACGAAGCCCAATGGCGATGGCTCGGACGCCATACCAATGTGTGCCTTGTTGGGCTTCGCACGGCTCAGCCCAACCTACGGTTCTAAGTGAACGGCATTGGCCCGGATAAAATCCGGGAGCGGTGTCAGCCGTTAGATATCCCCGGATTGCATCCGGGCTACGCTCTGCCCCCTGCAATAACGTTCGGTTTTCCGAATGCTTATTTAACGAATAGTCGCCCAGCCGAACGCCTGGGCGCTTTGCGGTTCCCTCCTATATGTATTTATCATTATTTTTCAGCTAGTTACGCGCACACATCAATACTCAATGGACTGGCATACATCCTGCTCCCTGTACGGGCAGGAATGCGATAGCCCTTCCCAGACAGCGGGTGGTCGGCCAGCCCTGCGGCCTCACCCCATAACAACAACATCGAGGAAATGATCAATGCGTATTGTCCCCCGCGTACTCGGCGTCGCCATTGCCGCCGCCCTGATTGCCAGCCCGGCCCTGGCCACTGAACTGACCGGCACCCTGAAGAAGATCAAGGAAAGCGGCAGCATCACCCTGGGTCACCGCGACGCCTCCATTCCCTTCTCCTATTTCGGCGACAACCCGCAGCAGCCGGTGGGCTATTCCCATGACCTGCAGCTGAAAGTGGTCGAGGCGCTCAAGCAGGAACTGAACCTCCCCGAGCTCAAGGTGCGCTACAACCTGGTCACCTCGCAGACCCGTATCCCGCTGGTGCAGAACGGCACCGTCGACCTGGAATGCGGCTCCACCACCAACAACGTCGAGCGCCAGCAACAGGTGGACTTCTCGGTCGGTATCTTCGAAGTCGGCACCCGCCTGCTGGCCAAGAAGAGCGCCGGCGTCAGCGACTTCGCCGACCTCAAGGGCAAGAACGTGGTGACCACCGCCGGCACCACCTCCGAGCGCCTGCTGAAGATCATGAATGCCGAGCAGCAGATGGGCATGAACATCATCTCGGCCAAGGATCATGGCGAGTCCTTCCTGATGCTCGAATCCGGCCGCGCCCTGGCCTTTATGATGGACGACGCCCTGCTCTACGGCGAAATGGCCAAGGCCAAGAACCCCAATGACTGGGCCGTGGTCGGCACTCCGCAGTCCTTCGAGATCTACGGCTGCGTGGTGCGCAAGGGCGACCCGGCGTTCAAGCAGGTGGTCGACCGCGCCATCAGCGCCACCTACCAGTCCGGCGAAATCAGCGCCATCTACGACAAGTGGTTTATGCAGGCGATTCCGCCTAAGGGCCTGAACCTGGAGTTCCCTATGAGCGATGAGCTGAAAAAGCTGATCGCCTCCCCTACCGACAAGGCTGCCGAGCAGATCTGACGGTAAACCTGCGCCAGCTTCACGAGAGCCAGCGCAGCAACCCTGGGGCGGGTGCAACCCGCCAAGCCGTTAACACAACAGTGAACACGGATCTGGCGGCTCCCGCCCTAGGGTTCTTTCCTCCTGATGGATCAGGGGCACGTGCGCTACCCGCGGACGGGGCCGGCCCAGGCCTGCCCAGCCCCCTCCAACCCAAGCTTTAGCCACACAGGGGTTCACCCATATGAACTACAACTGGGACTGGGGCATCTTCCTCAAGTCCACCGGGATCGGCAGCGAGATCTACCTGGACTGGTTCGTCACCGGCCTGGGCTGGACAGTCGCCATCGCCCTGGTGGGCTGGAGCATCGCCCTGCTGCTCGGCTCCTTGCTGGGCGTGCTGCGCACCGTGCCGAACCGCTGGCTCAGCGGCTTCGCCACCTGCTACGTGGAGCTGTTTCGCAATGTGCCGCTGCTGGTGCTGCTGTTCCTCTGGTTCTTCCTGGTCCCGGACCTGCTGCCCGAGCCGCTGGAAATCTGGTTTAAGCAGGACTTGAACCCGGCGACTTCGGCCTACCTCAGCGTGGTGGTCTGCCTCGGCCTGTTTACCGCCGCGCGGGTTTGCGAGCAGGTGCGCACCGGCATCCAGGCGCTGCCCAAGGGCCAGGCCGCCGCGGCTCGCGCCATGGGCTTCAAGCTGCCGCAGATCTACGCCTATGTGCTGCTGCCGCAGGCCTACCGCATCATCATTCCGCCGCTGACCTCGGAATTCCTCAACATCTTCAAGAACTCCTCGGTGGCCTCCCTGATCGGCCTGATGGAGCTGCTGGCGCAGACCAAGCAGACCGCCGAATTCAGCGCCAACCTGTTCGAGGCCTTCAGCCTGGCCACCCTGATCTACTTCAGCCTGAACATGAGCCTGATGCTGCTGATGCGCCTGGTCGAGAAGAAGGTCGCGGTGCCTGGGCTGATCGCCATGGGAGCTAAATAATGGATTTCAGTGCAATTATCCCGGCCCTGCCCGGCCTGTGGGACGGCATGGCCATGACCCTGCAGCTGATGGTCCTGGGCGTGCTCGGCGGCTTGCTGTTGGGCACCGCCCTGGCCATGGCGCGGTTGTCGCACAGCAAGTGGCTGGCCAATGCCGCGGCCACCTACGTCAACTACTTCCGCTCCATCCCACTGCTGCTGGTGATCACCTGGTTCTACTTTATGGTGCCCTTCCTGCTGCGCTGGATCACCGGCGAGGACAGCCCGGTGGGCGCCTTCACCTCCTGCCTGGTGGCCTTCGTGATGTTCGAGGCGGCCTACTTCTGCGAGATCGTCCGCGCCGGCATCCAGGCCATCCCCCGCGGCCAGATGGGCGCCGCCAGCGCCCTGGGCATGAGCTACGCGCAGAGCATGCGCCTGATCATCCTGCCCCAGGCCTTCCGCAAGATGACCCCGCTGCTGTTGCAGCAGAGCATCATCCTGTTTCAGGACACCTCGCTGGTCTACACAGTCGGCCTGATGGACTTCCTCAACGCCTCCCGCTCGCGCGGCGACATCATCGGCCAGGCCCATGAGTTCCTGATCTTCGCCGGCCTGGTCTACTTCAGCCTCAGCTTCGCCGCCTCGTTGCTGGTCAAGCATCTGCAAAAAAGGTTAGCCGTATGATTTCGATCAATAACGTCAACAAGTGGTACGGGGACTTCCAGGTGCTGACCAACTGCAGCACCGAAGTGAAGAAAGGCGAAGTGGTGGTGGTCTGCGGGCCGTCCGGCTCCGGCAAATCGACCCTGATCAAGTGCGTCAACGCCCTGGAAGCCTTCCAGCAGGGCGACATACGGGTCGACGGCACCTCCATCGCCGACAAGGCCACCAACCTGCCCAAGCTGCGCTCCCGGGTCGGCATGGTGTTCCAGCACTTCGAGCTGTTCCCCCACCTGTCGATCGCCGAGAACCTCAGCATCGCCCAGGTCAAGGTGCTCGGCCGCAGCAAGGCCGAGGCCAACGAGAAAGGCCTCAAGCTGCTGGAGCGGGTCGGCCTGACCGCCCATGCGCACAAGCATCCCGGCCAGCTGTCCGGCGGCCAGCAACAACGGGTGGCAATCGCCCGCGCGCTGGCCATGGACCCGGTGGTGATGCTGTTCGACGAACCGACCTCGGCGCTGGACCCGGAGATGGTCAACGAGGTGCTGGATGTCATGGTGCAGCTGGCCCAGGAAGGCATGACCATGATGTGCGTGACCCACGAGATGGGCTTCGCGCGCAAGGTGGCCGACCGGGTGATCTTTATGGACGCCGGGCAGATAGTCGAAGACTGCGCCAAGGAAGAATTCTTCGGCGATGTCAGCGCCCGCTCCGAGCGCGCCCAGCAGTTTCTCGCCAAGATCCTCCAGCACTGACCGCAACCTCGTACGGCGGGTTTCACCCGCCCTACCACTGATGGCGCGCAGACACCCTTGGTGTAGGAGCCAGCTTGCTGGCGATCAGCGACAACGCTGAAGCATCGCCAGCAAGCTGGCTCCTACAGGTATCTCTTGCCGCCGCTCGCCCCGCGCAACTGGCCAGCCAGGGATGACTGTGATGCAATGCTCCACCGCCTGCCTTCGCGCCGTGCCGCCAGCCCTGACCGTGAAACCGCGCCTCGCTCGTCTCCTGCTGCT
>NZ_JAUYNP010000074.1 GCF_030696055.1 Pseudomonas sp.
AGATCGAAGCCAAGTACGATGAGTTCAAGAAAGAGATCAAGTGCGACGATGACGATGACGATGACGATGACGATTGATTGCAGTCGCGAATACCTGGCGGGCTATTGGTATTTGCGCAAAATCGCCTGCCAGTCCTTGTCGGTCTGCAGCCCTTGCAGAATCGGCAGCAGATAGTCGTATAGCTCCTGGTCGCGGCGCAGCACCAGCACGCGCCGGGAAAAGGTGTCATGGGGCTGGCGCGACAGGTAGAAACGCCCCTGCCAGCCCTCGCGCGCCACCAGATAGTTCAAGGTCGAGCGGCTGACGATGCCGGCGTCCACCCGCCCCTTGAGCAGCATCTCCAGCACTTCGCGCTCGCCCACCGTGTTGATGCGGGCGATATGGCCCTTGGCCGCCAGCGTATCGACGCCGAAATAGGAAAAGCCCAACACCCCGCCCAGCTTCTTGCCGATCAGGGATTGCGGTCCCTGGTAGTCGAAGCGCGTTTCAATCAGGGAGACTATCTCGTCCTGATCCTCAAAGATGCCCGGCGTCCACAGGTACTTTTTCTCGGCCTGATCCTGAAACCAGATCGGGTTGACGCCCAGCAACACCCCGTCGAAACGCTGGTGGGCCAGGTCGTGTTCCACCCGGTTGCGCGGGACAAACTGAGTACGGAAGCGGTAGGCGTCGCCCTTGCTGTTGAGGAACGCCGAGAAGTCGTAATACAGCCCCTGTTCCTGGTGCTGATCGACGATAAAGGGCGGCTTCAAGTGATAGGCGTAGACGGTGATATGGCGCGGTTCGGCGGCCTGGCTCGGCAGGGCGCCGCCCAGGCAGAGCAGCGCCAGCACTAGCCTGGCCAACGCCAAGTAGGCGAACGCTGGTCGACTGCCATGGCGCGGGCTGCTGCCCGGCGCGGCGGCTGCCCTGTTTATCCAGCTATAGACTTCAACCACTTGCCACCCTAGGAATGCAGAGGTTGCGCGCTGAGACGCAACAGGCAAAAACAAGCTCCCTGCATAAAGAGGCGAGAACAGCCCGGCATCAGGCCTCCACCGCGCTCCATTGCTTGCTCAAGCGCTTATCCGACACCGCGAGCTTGGTGCCGAGCTGCTGGGCAAACAGCGAGACCCGGTACTCCTCGAGCATCCAGCGGTACAGGCTGAGCTGCGGGTCGCGCTTGCCTTCCTGGCCATGCTTGGCCAAGCGCGCCTGGTACTGTTCCCAGTAGCCGGCCAGCTCGCCGCTCCACACCCGGTCACGCTGCACCTGGGCGGCGATCTTGTCCAGGCGCTGTTCGATGGCTTTCAGATAACGGGGAATCTCCTTTAGCCATTCGCCCGGGGTTTCGCGGACGAAGCCGGGATACACCAGGTTGCTCAGTTGCAGCTTGATATCGTTGAGCGCCATGGCCTGGGCCAGGTCGATCTTGCCCTTGAAGCGTTTCTGCAGGCCGTGCCAGAGCTTGAGGATTTCCAGGCACAGCTTGGCCAGGCGCTCGGCATGGCCGGTCCAGTCGCCGCGTTGCTTCTCGGCCAGGGCGGCCAGGCCGGCACCGTCGCGGGGTAGCGGCGCTCCTTCACCCAAAGAGCCGCCTTCGAGTATGCAGCTGTCCAGGCTGGCCAGGAGGATGTCCTCGACCAGGGCCTCGACCCGGCCCAGCTCGCGGTACAGCAACGCCAGCTCGGTCAGGCCCGGCAGCTTGCCGCGCAGAAACTTGGCTTGCTCGGCCAGCTGTTGTAATAGCAGACGCTGCAGAGCGCGGCGATGCTGGAATGCGGCTTCGGCCTGGGTCGGGAAACGCCCTTCCTTGACCACCCCGGCTTCTTCCACCAACGCCGGATACACAGTCATGGACAGGCCGGCGACCTGCTGCTGGGTCTTGGCCGCCAGCTCGGCGAAGGCCTTGGCCTCCACCGGTTGCTGGCTCTTGGCGGTTTTCGGCAGGGCCAGGCCGGCCTGGGTCGCTTCGCTGAAACGCGCGGTCAATTCGGCCAGGTCGCGGCCTTCGCCCAGGGGTTTGCCCTGGTTGTCCACCACCTCGATATTTATCCGCAGATGGGCTTCCAGCTGGGCGGCGGATTCCGCCCAGGCTTCCTCGCCGACCCGCGCGCCGGTCATGCGCGTCAACTCGCGACCCAGGGCCTCGGCCAGGCTGCCGTCGGCGAAATGGAGCTTGCTCAAAGCGGCGCCGACAAAGTCCGGCACCGGCACGAAGTTCTTGCGTAGCGCCTTGGGCAGGCCGCGCACCAGGGCCATACACTTGGCCTCCAGCAGGCCCGGCACCAGCCATTCCAACCGCTCGGGCGGCAGCTGCGGCAATAGCGGCGCGGGCACCCGCAGGGTCACGCCGTCGCGCGGGTGATTGGGCTCGAAGTGGTAGGACAGCGGCAGGGTCAGTTCGCCCAGGCGCAGGCTGTCCGGGTACTGGGCGGCGGTGACCTCGGAGGCCGAGCGGGCCAGCACGTCTTCTTCGCGCATCAGCAGCAGCTGCGGGTTCTTCGCACTTTCAGTTTTGTACCAGCTGTCGAAGGTAGCGGCCTGATGGATCTCCACCGGCAGACGCGCGGCGTAGTAGGCGAACAGGGTTTCATCGTCGGCGAGGATGTCGCGGCGGCGCGCCTTGGCTTCCAGCTCGTCGAGCTTCTCCAGCAGCTGACGGTTGGCGGTCAGGCACTTGGCGCGGGAGTTGATCTCGCCGCCCACCAGGCCTTCGCGAATAAACAGCTCGCGGGACACTTCTGGCTCTATGGGGCCGAAATGCACCGGGCGGCGGCCGACCACTATCAGGCCGTAGAGGCTGATCTGCTCGAAGGCCACCACCTGGCCGCGCTTCTTCTCCCAATGGGGTTCGAAGTGGTTTTTCTTGATCAGGTGGCCGGCCAGGGGCTCGATCCAGTCCGGCTCGATCTTGGCCACCATGCGGGCGAACAGCTTGGTGGTTTCCACCAGTTCGGCGGCCATCAGCCAGCTGGGGCGCTTTCTACCCAGCCCAGACGAGGGGTGCACCCAGAAGCGCCGCTGGCGCGCGCCGAGGTAGTCGCCGTCCTCGGTCTTCTGGCCGATCTGGCTCAGCAATCCGGAGAGGATGGCCTTGTGCACCTTGGCGTAGTCGACGCTGCGTTGCTGCGCCTCATCCTTTTCGACCAGTTCTTGCGCTTTGTAGGAGCCAGCTTGCTGGCGATCCTTGGATATCTCGGTTTGACCTGTAGATCTCTGATCGCCAGGCAGCGGCCGTTCCCTACGGCCTGCTGCATTCCCCCCATCCCTGGGGGTCACAAGCTCGCTCCTACCCGATTCGCTATTAGGCTTACCTAGCTGCAAATCACGGGCGATCAGCACCAGCTGGCGGTGGGCGTCGCGCCACTCGCGCAGGCGCAGGTAGTTGAGGAAATTCTTCCGGCACCAGCTGCGCAGCGCACTGCTGCCCAGGGCCAGGCGCTGCTCCTCGAAGCCGCGCCACAGGTTGATCAACGCGGCGAAGTCGGAATCCACGTCCTTCCACTGCGCGTGGGCCCCATCTGCGGCCTGCTGGCGGTCGGCCGGGCGCTCGCGCACATCCTGCACCGACAGCGCGCTGGCGATGATCAGGATCTCATCCAGACTGCCCTGTTTGGCCCCCTCCAGCACCATGCGGCCCAGGCGCGGGTCCACTGGCAGGCGCGCCAATTGGCGCCCCAGCGGAGTGAGCTGGCCCTCGCGGTTGACCGCCGAAAGCTCCTGCAGCAGGTTGAAGCCGTCGCTGATGGCCTTGCCATCCGGCGGCTCGATAAAGGGGAAGGCTTCGATCTCGCCCAGGCGCAGATGGAGCATCTGCAGAATCACCGCGGCCAGGTTGGTGCGCAGGATTTCCGGGTCGGTAAAGGCCGGGCGGCCGTTGAAGTCTTCCTCGCTGTACAGGCGGATGCAGATGCCCGGCTCGACCCGTCCGCAACGGCCCTTGCGCTGATTGGCGCTGGCCTGGGACACGGCCTCGATGGGCAAGCGCTGGACCTTGGCGCGGTAGCTGTAACGGCTGATACGTGCGGTGCCGCTGTCGATCACATAGCGGATGCCCGGCACGGTCAGCGAGGTTTCCGCCACGTTGGTGGCCAGGACTATCTTGCGTGCGCCCATGGGCTGGAAAATCTTCTGCTGCTCGGCCGGAGTCAGCCGCGCATAGAGCGGCAGCACCTCGGTCAGGCGCAGGTTGGCCTTGCGCAACACCTCGGCGGCGTCGCGAATCTCGCGCTCGCCAGACAGAAACACCAGCACATCGCCGGGACGCTTGCCTTCGCTCTTCTCGAAGGCGGCGATCTCATCCAGGCTGGCCAGAAGCGCCTGATCCACCGAGAGGTCGTCCTCGACCCGGTTGCCCTCTTCGTCCTGCTCGGCGGTCAGCGGCCGGTACCAGGTGTCTACCGGGTAGGTGCGCCCGGACACCTCGACTATGGGCGCGCCATCGAAGTGCTCGGAGAAGCGCTGCAGGTCGATGGTGGCCGAGGTGATGATCAGCTTGAGGTCGGGGCGGCGCACCAGCAGGGTTTTCAGGAAGCCCAGGAGGAAGTCGATATTCAGGCTGCGTTCGTGGGCCTCGTCGACTATCAGGGTGTCGTACTTTTCCAGGTAGCGGTCGTGCTGGGTTTCCGCCAGCAGAATGCCGTCGGTCATCAGCTTGATCAGGCTGCGCTCGTTGCTCTGGTCCTCGAAACGCACCTGATAGCCGACCAGCTCGCCCAGGGGCGTGCCAATTTCCTCGGCAACCCGGGTCGCCACGCTGCGCGCCGCCAGGCGCCGCGGCTGGGTGTGGCCGATCAGCCCGTGCACGCCGCGGCCCAGTTCCAGGCAGATTTTCGGCAGCTGAGTGGTCTTGCCCGAGCCGGTTTCCCCGGCTATCACCACCACCTGGTGTTTGCTGATGGCGGCCTTGATCTCCTCGCGCTTGGCGGCGATCGGCAGGGCATCGTCGTAACGCATGGGCGGCACACTGAGCCTGCGCGCCGCGACCTTGGCCACGGAGGCCTGAAAGCGCTGCAGCCACTGCGCCAGCTTGGCGGCGTCCGGCTCGGCCTGCTTGCGCAGCTCGTGCAACTGACGGCGCAGGCGATGTCGGTCGGCCAGCATGGCCTGGTCGAGGTTGTGCAGCAGTTGGTCAAAGGCGGGCGTGGCGTCGGTCATCGGGTAATCGCGGGGTGGGGTCAAGGGGAAGGGCAGGAGGGTGGCGATTGTCGCAGATTTGCCTGCAGGAAAACGACCGAGGGGCAGAAAGCAAAAAGCCCATCGGCGATGGGCTTTTTACCTTAGGACATGGGTTTAAACAGCGGAGACATCATCCGCCTGCAAGCCCTTCTGCCCCTGGGTTACCGCGAACTCGACCTTCTGCCCTTCGATCAGGGTGCGGTGGCCTTCACCCCGGATGGCGCGGAAATGTACGAATACATCCGCGCCGCTCTCGCGCTGAATAAAGCCATAACCCTTGGAATCATTGAACCACTTGACGGTGCCTGTCTCGCGCTCAGCCATTGCCTGTATCTCCAGCATGCAGTTTTTATTGTTTGGCGGTGGCGTAACGGCCAGTGCCCGGCCACCACCGAAGGCCGAGTATAAAACAGCCTTAGCGGCTGAAAAGCACTTTTTGCAGAGAGGCTGCAGGCCATATAGGCCAAGCTGTGCAGCGCTTTTCGAGGCGGGTACAAACACCAACAGCCAAGCCACTCGAAGTCCGTCAAGTACAGCCAGAGCGGATGGATTAGGGCCTGCTGCAAATTGTAGGTTGGCGCTGAGGAACGAAGCCCAACAAATCAGCATGTTGGGCTTCGCGCAGCTCAGCCCAACCTACAAAAAACCGTATTCTCTGACAGCCTCCTAGCCGCGCTCAGACCAGAGCACGCCGCCGGTTGCCCAGTCGCTTTTTTTCACGTCTTCGAAGATGACATCGACCGCGCTGGCATCGCAGCCAAGCACCTTGGTCGAAGCCTCGGTAAGGGCTTTGGCGTACTCGCGCTTGATCTCGTCCGAACGACCTTCGAATATTTTTACCAGAATGGTGGGCATCTAATGATCCTCATAACAGGGGAAACAGGACTGGTTAGATCGGTCACGGCGATCAGCTTGACGCAATAGCGCGGTGCATTATCGCGTGTCTTCGGGCCCCGTGTCGGCAGTTATTTCCCCCCACGGTCGCGGTCAGCTAAGCGTCCCTTTGCGGGCTGCGTGCGCCATCAGCCGGCTGCGGCAGAACGTAGGATGGGCTAGCTGCGCAGCGGCGTAACCCATCACAAGAGCCAGAAACAGCATGGGTATCATGAGGGACATCCATGTCCCTCACCCTACGGGCAGCTAAAGCTGTGCAATACGGCATCCTGCCGTTTTGTCGCTGCGCTCAACCCATCCTACCGGCTAAAAACAGAGGGCCGCATCTAGCGACCCTTTGGAGGCAAGCTCAGCCGTGCTTGCGCCGGCGCCATAGCCACAGGGCCAGCACGCCCAGGGTCAGCAGCAGCGGTACCAGGGCGATATTGAGAAACTTGAGGCGGCTGCCCAAGGCTTCGATATCGGCATTGAGCTGGTAGCGCACGTCGCGCAGCTCCTTGCGGATCGCCAGTTTCTGCTGGATAAACTGCTGCACCGCGGCCTGCTGCTCCGGGGTCAGTTCCAGGGCCTTGCTCGGGTCCTGGTTCTGTTGCAGGGCGGCGAGTTTCTGTTCGGTATCGGCCAGACGCGCTTGCAGGGCTTGCTCCTTCTCGCGGAACTGCACTTCGGCCTCGCGCTGGATCGCCTCCACCACCTCGAACGGGCGGGTGAAACGACCGCGCGAGCGCACGCTGATCAACGCTTCGGAGCCGGCCAGGTTGTCCAGGGCGTTGATCGCGAAACCGGCGTTGTCCGCCCAGGGTTGCGGAATGCGCTGGCCGAAGAAATCCTGCACCTGCACCCACATGCGGTCGGTGAGCAGGTCGGTGTCGGCCACCACTATCACGTTGATATTGTCCGCCTGCTTGAGGCCATCCTGGTGCCCTTCGATGCCCTCGGGATAGGCCGATTGCACCGGGCCGCTGATGCGTGCGGCCAGGTTATAGCGCTCGCCGGTTGGCTCAAGCTCGCGGATCAGCTCTTCCGGGTTGGTCAGCATGCCGAAGCGCTTGGCGTCGAAGGGCATGGCGTACTGCGAGCTGCGCAGCAGCGGGGTGAACCGGGTCTTGGCCCCCTCCAGCGGCTCGAGCATGCCGGCGGTGGCCACTGTGATGGACTCCAGCGCGGCGGTGCTGATGTCGTCCTGATCCAGGGCGTTTTTCGGCAGCTTCAACCAGGCGGCGTGGCGCATCGGGCGCTGGTCCTGACTCATGCTCACCGACATGGCGTAGGAGCCGTCGCCGAGCACCTGGTCCGGCAGCATGCGCAGGCCCCAGGCCTTGAACAGCGGTTCGAGGTTGGAGGCCTTGTCGACCACCCTCTCGCCGGGCATCTCGGCCTGGGTGTCGGCCTCGCTAAAGGGGTCGACGAAGGTCAGCAGCTTGCCGCCGCGCAGGACGAACTGGTCGATGGCATACAGGGTCTGTTCGGGCAGCTGCTTGGGATGGATCAGCAGCAGCACCGAGACCTTCTCCGGAATCAGGTCGACGTCGCCCTTGAGGCTCTCGATCTGGAACAGCTGGCGGATTTCCTCCATCACCATCCAGGCCGGGGTCGGCTGGCGCGCCATCATGTCGAAGCCGCCGTTGACCTGCAGCCCCGACAGCACACCGACCACCGGCCGCTCGGGCTTGGCCAGGCTCTGCACCAGGCGGCTGAGTTCGTATTCGAGAAACTCTTCCTGATCCAGGGCGAAGAAGGGGATCACCTGGGTCTGGCCCTCGGCATTCTTGCCGGCCAGGCCGAAGTAGATCGAGTCGCCGCCCTGCTGCAGGGGAATGCCCTGCAGGCCGAACTCGGCGGCCTTGTCCTCGTCCGCGGAGAAGGGCTCTGGGTCGATGATCTGCAACTTGAGCTTAGCGCCGGCTTCGCGCTGGTAGGCCTTGAGCATTTCCTCGACGCGCTTGGCGTAGGTGCGCAGGGCCGGCAGGTCCTTGCTGGCGGCATCGGAGTAGAAGAAGTTCAGCTCCACCGGCTTGTCCAGCTCGGCGAGGATCTGCCGGGTGCCGGCGGAAATGGTGTAGAGCTTCTGCTCGGTCAGGTCCAGCCGCGCGCCACTCAGGCTCAGGCTGGAAAACAGGTTGAAGGCGAGAAAGGCCAGGGCGATGAGTACGAGCCCGGCACTGGAAAGCATCAGCTTTTTCATGGGTGTCCTCAGTCGGCTTTCTTCAGGTCGATGACCACCGCGGTCGCAGCCAACCAGGCGGCGATCAGGGTGAGGAAATACAGCAAATCGCGCAGGTCGATCACGCCCTTGCTGATGGCATCGAAACGGGTGAGAAAGCTCAGGGAGGCCACTGCGTCGACCAGCCATTGCGGCGCCCAGTCGCTAAAGCCGTCGAGCACCATGGGGAAGCCGCTGACGATAAACAGGAAGCACAGGCTGACCGCCAGGATAAAGGCGATCACCTGGTTCTTCGCCAGCGCCGACATGCACGAGCCGATGGCCAGGTAGGCCCCGGCCAGCAGCCAGCTGCCGATATAGCCGGTGAGGATGGCGCCGTTGTCCGGCTCGCCCAGGTAGTTGACCGTGATCACCATCGGGAAGGTCAGCAGCAGCGCCAGGCCGGCGAAGGCCCAGGCGGCGAGGAACTTGCCGGTGACCGCCTCGAAGCGGGTGATCGGCAGGGTCATCAGCAGCTCGATGGTGCCGGACTTGCGCTCCTCGGCCCACAGGCGCATGGCAATCGCCGGCACCAGGAACAGGTAGAGCCAGGGGTGGAAGTTGAAGAAGGGCGCGAGGTTGGCCTGGCCGCTCTCGAAGAAGCCGCCCAGGTAGAAGGTGAACACCCCGGACAACACCAGGAAGATCAGGATAAACACGTAGGCCAGCGGCGTGGCGAAGTAGCTCGCCAACTCGCGCTTGAAGATTATCGGTAACTGACTCATACCACCTCCCCCCGGGTCAGGCTGCGGAACACTTCGTCCAGCCGACCACGCTCGACATTCAACTCCTTGACCTTCCAACCGCGCGCGGCGATCAGTGCATTGACCTGGGGGAAGATCACCTCACCCGGTTTGGCCAGCACGCTCAAGCTGTGCTCCAGCGCGTTCTCCTCCACCCCGGCCACGCCCGGCAGCGCCGCCAGGGCGGCTCGATCCAGGGGCTCGCTGGCCACCAGGGTCACCGCCTGGTGGTAGCGCGAACGGCTTTCCAGCTCCAGCGGGGTGCCGTCGGCCAGCAGCTTGCCGTGGGCTATCACCACCGCGCGGGTGCAAACAGCAGACACCTCTTCGAGGATGTGGGTGGAGATGATGACGATCTTGTCGTAGGCCAGGCTCTGGATCAGCCGGCGTACCTGATGCTTCTGGTTCGGGTCGAGGCCGTCGGTGGGCTCGTCGAGGATCAGCACCTTGGGGTCGTGCAGAATCGCCTGGGCCAGGCCGACACGGCGCTTGAAACCCTTGGACAGGGTTTCGATGCTCTGCTCCAGCACCTGTTCCAGCTCGAGCTGGGCCACCGCCTTGGCCACCCGTTCACGCTTCTCGGCGCCCTTGAAGCCGCGTATGGCGGCGATAAAGTCTAGGAAGCCGCGCACCGTCATGTCGCCGTAGCAGGGCGCGCCTTCGGGCAGATAACCGATCAGCCGCTGGGCCTTGAGGCAGTCTTTCTGGATATCGAAACCGAGGATGCTGGCGCTGCCCGCGCTCGGCGCGAGAAAGCCGGTGAGCATCTTCATGGTGGTGGATTTGCCGGCGCCATTGGGCCCGAGAAAGCCCAGCACTTCCCCGGGCTGGACGCTGAAGGACAGGTTGTCCACGGCGATATGCTGCGCAAAACGCTTGGTCAGGTTTCTTATTTCAATCATGGCCTTTCACCATTGCGGTAACAGGCCCTGCTCGCGACCCGTGCAGGCGCAAGCCGGGCGTTTAAGTGCCGGCGGACTATAAGGAGTCGGGGATAGACAGTGCAAGCCAGGAACCAGGGGGCAATGCGCCACCCGGACTCCAACGTCGTAGGTTGGGCTGAGCCCCGCGAAGCCCAACATAGCGTTCGAGAACCGAGCGCAGCCGCAAGCCGGGCCGCTGGGCTGCCACAAACCAGGCCGCCGAGCGGAGCGCTATGCACTCCCTGTTGGGCTTCGCAGGCTCAGCACCAACCTACGCGCCGCCGCTTACGAACGCCGCGGAGCCCGGTATAGACCCGCAGGACCGAGCAATCAAACGGTTACAAGATTTTGCCGGAAGCCGGCCGATCCGGCACACTAAGCGCCCCGAGCAAATGCTCGTTTAACATAGCCAGCAGACTTCGTATGACCCGTTCCCCGCTCCGCCGCCTCGTGTTTGGCACCCTGCATCGCCTGCTGTACCTCTGGGTGCGCTCGGAAACCATCAACCAGTCGGCCTTTACCCTCAAGCTCGACCGCAGCAAGCCGGTGTTCTATGTGCTGCAGCTGCCGTCGCTGAGCGATCTGGCGGTGGTCGATACGGAGTGCCGCAAGGCCGGCCTGCCGCGGCCGATCCTGCCGGTGTCGGTGGGCAGCCTGGAGGAGCCGGCGGCCTTCTTCTACCTGACCCCGGAGCCGGACTGGCTGGGTCGTCAGGACAAGCGCGGGATTTCCCCGACCCTGCAGCGCCTGGTCGCCGCCCTTAGCCAGCAGGCCGTGGACGATGCGCAAATCATCCCGGTCAGCGTGTTCTGGGGCCAGTCGCCGGACCGCGAGACCAGCGCCTGGAAGCTGCTGTTCGCCGACAGTTGGGCCGTCACCGGGCGCCTGCGCCGGCTGGTGAGCATCCTGATTCTGGGGCGCAAGACCCGTGTGCAGTTCTCCACGCCCATCCATATGCGCGAGCTGGTGGAACAGGACAAGGGCCACGAACGCACCCTGCGCATGGTGCAGCGCATCCTGCGCGTGCACTTTCGCAACCAGAAGGCCGCGGTTATCGGCCCGGACGTGTCGCACCGGCGCAATCTGGTCAAGGGCCTGGTACACGGCCCGCAGGTGCGCCAGGCGCTTATCGACGAGGCCGAACGGGACAATATCAGCCTGGAGAAGGCGGAAAGCCAGGCGCTGCGCTACGGCAACGAGATCGCCTCGGACTACACCTACACCGCGATCCGCTTCCTCGAACTGGTGCTTTCCTGGTTCTGGAACAAGATCTACGACGGCATCAAGATCAACCATATCGAGGGCGTGCAGGAAGTCGCCCAGGGCCATGAGGTGATCTATGTGCCCTGCCACCGCAGCCATATCGACTACCTGCTGCTGTCCTACCTGCTGTTTCGCAACGGCCTGACCCCGCCGCATATCGCCGCCGGCATCAACCTGAATATGCCGCTGATCGGCAGCCTTCTGCGGCGTGGCGGCGCCTTCTTTATGCGCCGCACCTTCAAGGGCAACCCGCTGTACACCGCGGTGTTCAACGAATACCTGCACACATTGTTCAGCAAGGGTTTCCCGGTCGAGTACTTCGTCGAGGGCGGGCGCTCGCGCACCGGACGCATGCTGCAACCCAAGACCGGCATGCTGGCCATCACCCTACGCAGCTTCCTGCGTTCCAACCGCCTGCCGGTGGTCTTCGTGCCGGTGTATATCGGCTATGAGCGGGTGCTGGAGGGTCGCACTTACCTGGGCGAGCTGCGCGGGGCGAGCAAGAAGAAGGAGTCGATCTTCGATATCTTCAAGGTCATAGGCGCGCTCAAGCAGCGCTTCGGCCATGTCTGGGTCAACTTCGGCGAGCCGATCAAGCTGGCCGAATTCCTCGACCAGGAGCAGCCGGACTGGCGCGCCCAGGATTACGGCACGCAGTTCCGTCCGGATTGGCTGAACACGGCCACCCATCGCCTGGGCGAGCGCGTGGCGCAGCACCTCAACGAGGCGGCGGCGATCAACCCGGTCAATCTGGTGGCCCTGGCGCTGCTCTCCACCAGCAAGCTGGCCCTGGACGACCGCGCCCTGGCGCGGGTGCTCGACCTGTACCTGGCCCTGCTGCGCCAAGTGCCCTACTCGCCGCACACCACCTTGCCGGACGGCAACGGCCAGGCGCTGATCGAGTATGTGCAGCGCATGGACCTGCTCGCCGAGCAGAAGGACGCCCTGGGCAAGATTCTCTATCTGAACGAGCACAACGCCGTTCTGATGACCTACTACCGCAACAACGTGCTGCATATCTTCGCCCTGCCGGCGCTGCTGGCGAGCTTCTTCCAGAGCAGCGCGCGGATGAGCCGCGAGCAGATACTGCGCTACACCCGCGCGCTCTACCCCTACCTGCAATCCGAACTGTTTATCCGCTGGAGCCTGGACGAGCTGGACGCCGTGGTCGATCAGTGGCTGGCGGCCTTCGTCGAACAGGGCCTGCTGAAGGTCGAGGGCGAGGTCTATGTGCGCCCGGCGCCGAGCTCCCGCGAGTTCGTCCTGCTGACCCTGCTGGCCCGCGCCATAGTGCAGACCCTGCAGCGTTTCTATATGGCCACCGCGCTGCTGCTCAATGCCGGGCAGAACGCCATCAGCGCCGCCGAGCTGGAAGACCTCTGCACAGTCATGGCCCAGCGCCTGTCGATCCTGCATGGCCTCAACGCCCCGGAGTTCTTCGACAAGAGCCTGTTCCGCCACTTTATCCAGGGCCTGCAGGAGCAGGGCGTGGTGCGCCAGGACGAAGCCGGCAAACTCAGCCATCACCCGCTGCTCGGCGAGCTGGCCGAAGGCGCGGCCAAGCGCGTGCTGCCGGCGGAGATTCGCCTGTCGATCCGCCAGGTGGCCATGGATAGAAACGAGGATATAACCGAGCCGGCGTAGCGCTTAACGCCGCAATGGCGGACAAGCCTGCGGCATGTCCGCCCTACCTGCTAAATGATCCCAACACAAGTGCGATAGTTCTTCGCAACCGCAATCACCTCATCTTTACGCGAGTAGGTATCAGGCGCGCCACCAAAAATCCGTGACTCGCACATTTCCTTGTAGTTCGCGTACTTGTTCAGGCACTCGCTTGAACTGACCACTGGGGAGCCAGTGCAAAGGAAGTGAGCCAGTTCATTGGCGCCCATCTTCACCTCTTCGCGAGTCACCGGAGTCGTCTCAACCTTTTTCAACAGAGCTTGGTAGCTATCCACCGAGGCGCTGACCGAAGCATATTGCGTGGTGTAGTAGTAATAACCAGCACTGCCAATAGCCAAGAGAAGCAGTAATTTTTTCATGTGGACTCATCCATGATGACGTAAAGGGCTGCCAGCCTACGGAAACATCGATTAAGTGTCTATTGAGGGCTCTACTGCGGCTAGGTCCCGAATTTTCGCTAGGGGGTGAAAGCCCAAGGCAGCGGTCCAAAAATGGCCGAAAATAGTTTATCCGAGATAGGTCCTAGCCCCGGCTTAATCCGGTTAAACGCGACGACAGCGCCTGCATCGAGCTGCTGACCTGATCCAGGGCCTGAGCATCGCGGGCGTTTTCTTCGCTGATGCTGTGGATGCGCACCGCCAGTTCGTTGATCTCCTGGGTGACGTGGCTTTGCTGCTGCGCCGCCACGGCGATCTGCTGGGCGCGCTGGGAAATATCATCGAAGCTCTGCACCGTGCTGGACAGCGCCGACGCCGCGCCTTCGGCCTCGCCCACCGCGTGTTCGGTGCGCGCCTCCCCCGCCTGCATGGCCTGCACCGCCTGGCGCGAGGCCTGCTGCAAGGCGCTGATCATGGTGCTGATCTCATTGGCCGAGGCTTGGGTCTTGCCGGCCAGGGTACGCACCTCGTCCGCCACCACGGCGAAACCGCGGCCCTGTTCACCGGCGCGCGCCGCCTCGATGGCGGCGTTGAGCGCCAGCAGGTTGGTCTGCTCGGAAATCGCCTTGATCACATCCAGCACCGCGCCGACCTGCTGGCTGTCTTTTTCCAGGCGACTGATCACCAGGGCCGCGTCCGCCATCTCGGCCGCCAAAGCCTGAATCGCCGCGCTATTGGACGCCACCTTCTGCTGCCCCTGCTGCACCACCGCCAGCGAATTTTGCGCGGTATCGGCGCAGTCGTTGGTGTTCTGCGCCACCTCCTGGGCACTGCTGGACATCTCGGTGATGGCCGCGGCCAGTTGGGTATTCTCCTGACGCTGCTGCTCCGCGCGACCGGCCAGGGTGCCGCTGAGGCTGCCCAGTTGCGCGGCCTCGCTCTGCAGATGATCGGCTTCCTCGGCGATGCGCTGGAGCATGGTGCGCAGTTGCCCGGCATAACGGTTGACCGCCTGGCGCAAGGCGCCGATCTCGTCGTCGTGCTCCACGCTCAGTTCCACATCGCGGCTGGTGGAACCGCGGCCCAAGGAATCGATCTGCGCGGTGGTCTCCTCCAGTTGGGCGATCAATTTGTGCCCGGCGAACCAGGCCAGGGCCAACAGCACGGCCAGCAGCGGCAGGAGGAA
>NZ_JAUYNP010000079.1 GCF_030696055.1 Pseudomonas sp.
TACCAGGTTTGGGTGGCCTTGAACTTCTCGATACCGGCCTTCAGGCCAGCGTCGATTTCGTCGTTAAAGTCACCCTTCTCGTTGATCTTCGCCAGCAGAGCGGCGTGATCCCGGTTGAAGTAAGCAATCAGGGCCTGTTCGAATGCACCAATTTTGGCGACTTCGATATCGACCAGGAAACCACGCTCGGCGGCATACAGCGACAGCGACATGTCGGCGATCGACATCGGCGCATATTGCTTCTGCTTCATCAGCTCGGTAACGCGCTGACCATGCTCAAGCTGCTTGCGGGTGGCTTCGTCCAGGTCGGAGGCGAACTGGGCGAAGGCCGCCAGTTCACGGTACTGAGCCAGAGCGGTACGGATACCACCGGAGAGCTTCTTGATGATCTTGGTCTGGGCCGCACCACCCACGCGGGATACCGAAATACCGGCGTTGACCGCAGGACGGATACCCGAGTTGAACATGGCCGATTCCAGGAAGATCTGACCGTCGGTGATCGAGATCACGTTGGTCGGAACGAACGCGGAAACGTCGCCCGCCTGGGTTTCGATGATCGGCAGAGCGGTCAGGGAACCGGTCTTGCCAGTCACGGCGCCATTGGTGAACTTCTCGACGTACTCTTCGGATACGCGGGAAGCGCGCTCCAGCAGACGGCTGTGGAGATAGAACACGTCGCCTGGGTAGGCTTCACGGCCTGGCGGACGGCGCAGCAGCAGGGAAATCTGGCGGTAAGCCACTGCTTGCTTGGACAGATCGTCATACACGATCAGCGCGTCTTCACCGCGGTCGCGGAAGTATTCGCCCATGGTGCAACCGGCGTACGGTGCGATGAACTGCAGAGCAGCGGATTCGGAAGCGCTCGCGGCGACGACTATGGTGTTAGCCAGCGCGCCGTTTTCTTCCAGCTTGCGTACCACGTTGGCGATGGTCGATTGCTTCTGACCTATGGCTACGTACACGCACTTAATACCGCTGTTTTTCTGGTTGATGATGGCGTCGATGGCCAGAGCGGTTTTACCGATCTGACGGTCACCGATGATCAGCTCGCGCTGGCCACGGCCAACCGGGATCATGGCGTCAACCGACTTGTAACCGGTTTGCACCGGCTGGTCGACCGACTTACGCCAGATCACGCCCGGCGCAACCTTCTCAACCGCGTCGGTAGCGACGTTGTTCAGCGGGCCTTTGCCGTCAATTGGGTTGCCCAGTGCGTCGACTACGCGGCCCAGCAGTTCCGGACCCACCGGAACTTCCAGGATACGGCCGGTGCACTTGGCGCTCATGCCTTCGGCGAGGGTGGTATAGCCACCCAGTACCACGGCACCGACGGAGTCTTGCTCCAGGTTCAGCGCCATACCGTAGACACCGCCCGGGAACTCGATCATTTCGCCGTACATCACATCGGCGAGACCGTGAATGCGCACGATACCGTCGGAAACGGAAACGATGGTGCCTTCGTTACGGGCTTGAGAGGCGACATCGAGTTTCTCGATACGCCCCTTGATGATTTCACTTATTTCGGAAGGATTGAGTTGCTGCATAGCTCTGCTGCCCCTTCAAACTCAAGATTTCAATGCTTCGGCCAGCTTCGCGAGTTTGCCGCGAACTGAGCCATCGATAACCAGGTCGCCGGCGCGGATCACGACACCACCGATCAGGGTGGCATCCTCCGCGGCGTGCAGACGCACTTCTCGGCCGAGCCGTGCACTGAGAACCTTGGCGAGTTTGTCTTGCTGTTCATCGCTCAATGCGAAGGCACTGGTGACATCCACGTCGATCGACTTTTCCTGCTCGGCCTTGTACAGCTCGAACAGTTCAACGATCTCTGGCAACAGGGCCAGACGCTCGTTTTCGGCGACGATGTGGATGAAATTGCGTACCTGGGCGTCGAACTTGTCACCACACACCTCGACAAAGGTGGTGGCCTTATCTGTACTCGTCAAACGCGGAGCCTTGAGCATGCTCTGCATGGTGCCGTCTTGCGACACCGCAGCAGCCAGGCCGAGCATGGCTGACCAATTGGCCAGCTGCTGGTGAGCCTGGGCATACTCGAAGGCAGCCTTAGCGTAAGGTCGGGCCAGCGTGGTCAGTTCTGCCATGATCGCGCCCTCGCTTAAATTTCGGCTGCCAGTTTGTTAACCAGCTCCGCATGCGCGTTTTGGTCGATAGATGCGCCCAGGATCTTCTCGGCAGCGCTAACGGCCAGGCTACCCAATTGGGCGCGCAGCGCGTCTTTGACGCCATTCAGTTCCTGCTCGATCTCGGCCAGAGCCTGAGCCTTCACACGGTCAGCTTCGACACGGGCCTGATCACGGGCTTCGTCGACGATCTGAGTTCCGCGCTTCTTGGCTTGCTCAATGATTTCGGCAGCTTGGCCTTTGGCTTCGCGCAGTTGTTGACCCACTTTCTCTTGGGTCAACTCCAGGTCACGAGCCGCACGGCTAGCAGCGTCCAAGCCATCTGCGATCTTCTTCTGACGTTCTTGCAAAGCCGTAATGACCGGAGGCCATACGAACTTCATGCAGAACAGCACGAAGATGAAGAAGGCAACGGATTGGCCAATCAGGGTTGCATTAATGTTCACGCCAACACCTCGCTCGTTCGTTGTCCGTCAAACCAATCAACTCGAAAGTCGAGTGATTAGCCTGCGATTTGACCAACGAAGGGGTTCGCGAAGGTGAAGAACAGTGCGATACCAACACCGATCATGGTCACGGCGTCGAGCAGACCGGCGACGATGAACATTTTCACTTGCAGCATCGGAACCATTTCCGGTTGACGCGCAGCGCCTTCCAGGAACTTGCCGCCCAGCAGGCCGAAACCAATGGCGGTACCCAGGGCACCCAAGCCAATCAGCAGTGCAACAGCGATAGCGGTCAGACCAACTACAGTTTCCATCTTTCCTCCCGACTTTTACGTCGTATTGGTTAAGGTTTTTCTAAGGGTAAAGCGGTAAAGCAAAATCGGTACTTCTGTTGCCCTTGCGGGCGTCCACTCAAAACACCGCACAGCCTCTTCCGCCCTTCGGGCACCTTCTCCCTGAAGGGAGAAGGTCAGCGGATGCGCTACGCGTTTTTAATGGTTGTCTTCGTGTGCCAGCGACAGATAGATGATGGTCAGCACCATGAAGATAAAGGCCTGCAGGGTGATGATCAGGATGTGGAACACCGCCCACGCCCACTGCAGTGCTATGCCCAAGCCACTGAGCCAGAGAATGCCGCTGCCGAACATCACGGCGATCAGGATAAACACCAGTTCGCCGGCATACATGTTGCCGAACAGACGCAGGGCCAGCGAAATCGGCTTGGCTACCAGGGTCACGAACTCCAGCAGGAAGTTGACCGGCACGAAGAGGGCCTGGACCAGCAGGTTCTTGCTACTGAACGGATGCAGGGTCAGTTCGCCGATGAAACCGCCGATGCCCTTGATCTTGATGCTGTAGAAAATGATCAGCGCAAACACCGACAAGGACATGGCCAGGGTGGCATTCGGGTCGGTGGTCGGCACGGCGCGGAACACCAGATGCTCATTACCGGAAATCAGCGCCGCCACCTGGGGAATCCAGTCCACCGGCACCAGGTCGACGGCGTTCATCAGGAAGATCCACACGAAGATGGTCAGCGCCAGCGGGGCGATCAGCGGGTTACGGCCGTGGAAGGTGTCCTTGACGCTGCCGTCGACGAACTCAATCATCACTTCAACGAAGTTCTGCAGACCACCCGGCTGACCGGAGGTCGCTTTTCGCGCGGCCAAGCGGAACAGCAGGATAAAGATCAGACCGAGGCCAATGGACCAGCCGAGGGTATCGACGTGGAAAGCCCAAAAGCCCATTTCTTTGGCTTCTTGTGCGGTGTGGGCGAAGCCCCAGTCACCATTAGGCAGCTGCCCGTAAGTCAGGTTCTGCAGGTGGTGCTGGATATAGCCCGAAGCGGTTTGTTCTGCCATGTTTGCCTCAAACGCCTTAAGGTCTCGAAAGTCTTGTTCTCATCAGCAGGGGCGAGAACCAGTTGACCAACTGGATCAGGAAGAACACGCCGAATACCGCCAGCGCGTCCAATGGCTTCACCCCCGCGAACGTCAGCGTAAACAGCGCTGCCGTCAAAATCATCTTGCCCGCCTCGCCGGCATAAAAAGACCGGACTATGGCTTGAGCGGCCCGCGCACCACTGAAACGGAACGCTTTATGGGCGAAATACATATTCGGTAGCCAGGCAATCAAGCCACCGCACAGCCCAGAGTATCCACTTACCGCGCCACGCCACTGCCACAAAACGACTGCGGCGAGTAACAGTACGACGAGTTGGGTGAGCAGGACGGGAAACACCGGCAAACGATGGAAGGGCAGGCGGTTGGGCGTGCGTACATCCATCAAGCTTTCTCCGGCTTTTCGGCCTCTGGTGTCAGCCGTTTGCAATCAGCAACTTGGCAACGACTTGGCATACTTTGTGCCGACGAAATGCGCGCAGAGTATAGGGGCGGTTCCCCCCCCATTCAACTGCCAGGTAGTTATTTCCAACTACCAACTACAGGCGTATTTGTTTTAGCGGATGTGGGCCAGCACGCCCTGCAACTCATCCAAAGAGCTGTAACGAATCACCAGTTGGCCTTTGCCTTTTTGCCCGTGCTTGATCTGCACCGGAGAGCCCAGGCGCTCGGCCAGGCGCTGTTCTAGGCGGCTGATATCCGGGTCGACTTTGGCCACTGCCGCAGGCTTGTCTTTGCTGTTCAACCACTGGCGTACCAGTGCCTCAGTTTGGCGCACGGTAAGGCCGCGTGCGACAACATGTCGCGCACCCTCGGTCTGCTGTTCGGCCGGCAGACCGAGCAAGGCGCGGGCATGGCCCATCTCCAGATCGCCATGGGACAGGAGGATCTTGATCTCTTCCGGCAGGGCGATCAGGCGCAACAGGTTGCTGATGGTCACCCGCGACTTGCCCACGGCATCGGCGACCTGCTGCTGAGTCAGCTGGAACTCCTGCTGCAAGCGCTGCAGGGCCATGGCTTCTTCGATCGGGTTGAGGTCTTCGCGCTGGATGTTTTCGATCAGCGCCATGGCGATGGCCGCTTCATCCGGCAACTCGCGGACCATGGCCGGGATCTTGTCCAGCCCGGCCTGCTGGCTGGCGCGCCAACGGCGCTCACCGGCGACTATCTCGAAACGGCCTTCGGCCAGCGGACGCACCACTATCGGCTGCATCACCCCGTGGGATTTGATCGACTGCGCCAGTTCTTCCAGGGCGGTGGCGTCCATATCCCGGCGCGGCTGGTATTTGCCGCGCTGGATCAGGTCCAGGGGCAGGTATTGCAGTTCGCGGCTGTCGACCCGAGCGGCTTCTTCCTGCAAAGCGCTGACGCTGGTTCCGCCCAACAGGGCATCCAAACCGCGTCCCAGTCCTCGTTTCTTGAGAGCCATACGAATTTCCTTAAGCGGTTGCGGTGTGGGCGCTGGCGCGCTGACGACGTACCAGTTCGCCGGCCAGGGCCAGGTAGGCAATGGCACCACGGGATTGCTTGTCGTACACCAGCGCCGGCATGCCGAAGCTCGGTGCCTCAGCCAGACGCACGTTACGCGGGATCACGGTTTGGTACAGGGTCTCGGGGAAATGCTGCTTGAGCTGCGCCGAGACATCGTTGGTCAGGCTGATGCGCGGGTCGTACATGGTGCGCAGCAGGCCTTCGATCTTCAGCTTGGGGTTCAAGATCTCGGCGATGCGCTGGATGCTGTTGACCAGGTCGCTCAAGCCTTCCAGGGCGTAGTACTCGCACTGCATGGGGATGATCACGCCATCGGCGGCGACCAGGGCGTTGACCGTCAGCATCGACAGCGCCGGCGGACAGTCGATCAGGATGTAGTCGTAATTCTCGCGGATCGGCGCCAGGGCATAACGCAGCCGGCTTTCCTTCATTTTCATTTCCAGCAGCGACACTTCCGCGGCGGTGAGGTCGCGGTTGGCCGGCAGCAGCTGATAACCGCCGTGCTCGGAGAACTGCATGGCCTCGACCAGGTTGCATTCGCCGATCAGCACGTCGTAGATCGAGTGCTCCAGATCGTGCTTGTCCACGCCGCTGCCCATGGTGGCGTTGCCCTGGGGGTCGAGGTCGATCAGCAGCACGCGGCGCTTGGTCGCCACCAGAGAGGCCGCCAGATTGATGCAGGTGGTGGTCTTGCCCACGCCGCCTTTCTGGTTAGCGATTGCGAATACCTTAGCCATGCTGCCGTTCCCCCTAAACCGAGCGACGCAGTATCAGCAGATGGCGCTGACCTTGGCAACCGGGAACCTTGAGTACATGGGTGGCGCTGAGACGGAAGTCCGCGGGCAGGGCCTGCAACTCGTCGTCCGGGTGCACGCCTTTCATCGCCAGCCACTGGGTTTGCTCACCACCGAGATGGCGGGTCCAGTTGGAAAAATCTTCCAGGGAGCTGAACGCCCGCGAGCAGATACCGCTAAACGGCATATCCGGTCGGTAGTCTTCGACCCGGCTGTGGATAACTTGCAGGTTGGCCAGTTTCAACTCCAGTTTGACCTGGGTGAGGAAGCGGGTTTTCTTGCCGTTGGAGTCCAGCAGGGTGAACTGTCGCTCGGGAAACAGGATGGCCAGGGGAATGCCCGGCATACCGCCGCCGCTGCCGACGTCCAGCCAGTTATCCCCAGCCTCGCGCACATGAGCGACCACGGACAGGCTGTCGAGCAGATGACGCGACACCATCTCGTCCGGATCGCGCACTGCGGTGAGGTTGTAGGCCTTGTTCCACTTGATCAGCAGAGCCAGGTAGGCGAGCAACTGCTCGTGCTGCTCGGCGCTGAGTTCGACGCCCAGCTCGCGGGCACCCTGGCTCAGTTCTTCGGCGTGACGGGCGGTGACCAGAGACATCAGGCGCTGTGCTCCAACTGCTGACCGGCAGTACGCTTCTTCAGGTGGATCAGCAGCAGGGAAATGGCTGCCGGGGTGACGCCGGGAATCCGCGAGGCCTGGCCCAGGGTTTCCGGGCGGGTGTTGCCGAGCTTATGCTGGATTTCCTTGGACAAGCCGGAAATCCCCGCGTAGTCGATATCGGTGGGCAGCTTGGTGTTCTCACTGGCGCGCAGACGGGCGATCTCGTCCTGCTGGCGGTCGATATAACCGGCGTACTTGGTCTTGATCTCGACCTGCTCGGCCACTTGCGGATCTTCGGCGCCGCCGCCGGTGATGGCGATCAGCCCGGCGTAATCGATTTCCGGACGCGACAGCAGATTGAGCAGGTTGTACTCGTGGGTCAACGGCGTGCCGAAACGCTCGGCAATCGCATCGCCCTGGGTCGTACCCGGACGCACCCAGGTGCTTTTCAGTCGTTGTTCTTCCTGAATGATGCCTTCGCGCTTGGCCTCGAAGGCCGCCCAGCGCACGTCATCCACCAGGCCCAGTTCGCGACCTTTTTCGGTCAGGCGCAAGTCGGCGTTGTCTTCGCGCAGGATCAGGCGGTACTCGGCCCGCGAGGTGAACATGCGGTAGGGCTCCTGGGTGCCCAGGGTGATCAGGTCGTCGACCAGCACGCCGATATAGGCCTCGTCGCGGCGCGGACACCAGCTGTCCTTGCCCTGGGCACGCAACGCGGCGTTGGCCCCGGCGAGCAAACCCTGGGCACCGGCTTCTTCGTAGCCGGTGGTGCCGTTGATCTGCCCGGCGAAGTACAGCCCGGCGATCACCTTGGTTTCCAGGCTGTACTTGAGATCACGCGGATCGAAGTAATCGTATTCGATGGCGTAGCCGGGGCGAACGATATGGGCGTTTTCCATGCCGCGGATGCTGCGCACTATGTCCAGCTGCACGTCGAAGGGCAGTGAGGTGGAGATGCCGTTGGGGTACAGCTCATGGGTATTCAGGCCTTCGGGCTCGATAAAGACCTGATGGCTGTCCTTGTCGGCGAAGCGGTGGATCTTGTCTTCGATGGACGGGCAGTAGCGCGGACCGACCCCTTCGATCACCCCGGAATACATAGGCGAGCGATCCAGGTTGGCCGCGATGATCTCGTGGGTACGCGCGTTGGTGTGGGTGATCCAGCAGCTGACCTGCCGCGGTTGCTGCTCGGCACGACCAAGGAACGACATCAGCGGCGTGGGCGTATCGCCCGGCTGCTCGGTCATTACCGAGAAGTCCACGGAGCGGCCGTCGATGCGTGGCGGCGTACCGGTTTTCAAACGGCCGACACGCAGCGGCAATTCGCGCAGACGCTGCGCCAGGGCAATCGAAGGTGGATCGCCAGCGCGACCGCCTGAGTAGTTCTGCAGCCCTATGTGGATAAGTCCGCCGAGGAAGGTGCCAGTGGTCAATACCACCGAATCGGCCATAAAACGCAGACCCATCTGGGTCACTACGCCTTTGACCTCGGCGTTTTCCACAATCAGGTCGTCGGCTGCCTGCTGAAATATCCACAGGTTGGCCTGGTTTTCCAGGGTTTCTCGGATAGCGGCCTTGTACAGCACCCGATCGGCCTGGGCGCGAGTGGCGCGTACGGCTGGGCCCTTGCGGCTGTTCAGCACACGGAACTGGATACCACCTTTGTCGGTAGCTTCGGCCATGGCGCCGCCGAGGGCGTCGATTTCCTTGACCAGATGGCTCTTGCCTATCCCACCGATAGCGGGGTTGCAGCTCATCTGCCCGAGGGTTTCCACGTTATGCGTCAGCAGCAGGGTTTTTACCCCCATGCGTGCTGCCGCCAGTGCGGCCTCGGTGCCGGCATGACCGCCGCCGATGACGATCACTTGAAAACGGGAAGGGAAATCCACCACGCACCTCGTGCCTGTTGAGAAATGGGGGGCTTTTAAGTTTGAAAAGCTGGAAAGGCGGCAAGTATAGGGATTTAGCCGGTGTGAAAGAAGCCTTTTGCACAAAAAATAGCCAGCTGCCTGGGGAGCTAAGCAGGTAGGTCGGTTAATAGAGAATAAAAGAGAGAATTTTTATAAAGCCTTGTTTATATGTTTATTACTTATGCGCGGCTTTTCTGTGGATAGATGGCTACAGGCCAATAAGTACGAGGCCTCTAGCGGTTAAAAAGTCTGTGTTGATCCTGCCGCCTACCTGTTCAGTTGCCGTACGCAAGCTGTGGATTAAATCCAGTGTTATCCACAGGGGCGGTTATCCTCCGTTTTATCACCGGGTTATGGACCGGGCTTAGGCCGGGTTTTCCACAGGGCTTAGCCGGGTAAATAAGTGGATTGGCGGCTATCTTTCGCCCAGGCGAACGCCTGCCCGAGCGGCATAAAGAGGGATTTCAGGACGTAGGATGGGTTAGGCGCAGGCAGGAAATATTGAATACGGCAGGAGGTTCGATGCGCCGTAACCCATCAGGAATGCCCAACAGCATGATGGGTTACGCTGCGCGTTGGCGACAGGTTCAATGCTCTCGCCGCCCAGACTACTTGCCGATACAGAAGCTGGAGAAGATCCGCCCCAGCAGGTCATCGGAACTGAAGGCCCCGGTGATTTCGCCCAAGGCTTGCTGGGCTTGGCGCAGGTCTTCGGCCAGCAGTTCACCGGCCCCCGCCAGGGTCAGCTGGGCATGGCCATGCTCCAGATGGGTTGCGGCCTGGCGCAGCGCCTCCAGGTGGCGTCTGCGCGCGCTGAAGCTGCTCTCGGCGGTCTGCTCGTAGCCCATACAGGCCTTGAGGTGTTCCCTGAGCAGATCCAGGCCGTCATTGGCTTTGGCCGACAGGCTGATGCTGACATGGCCATCGTTGCACCGCTCGAGCACCACGGCTTCGCCGGACAGATCGGCCTTGTTGCGGATCAGGGTGACCTTGGCCGGGTCCGGGCGTTGCTCGAGAAACTCCGGCCACAGGGCAAAGGGATCGTCGGCTTCTGGTGCCGTGGCATCCACCACCAGCAGGATGCGGTCGGCCTCGCCAATCGCCTTGAGCGCTCGCTCTACTCCGATCTTTTCCACCTGATCCTCGGTGGCGCGCAGGCCGGCGGTATCCACCACATGCAGCGGCATGCCATCGATATGGATATGTTCGCGCAGCACGTCACGGGTGGTGCCGGCTATCTCGGTGACTATGGCCGCCTCGCGCCCGGCCAGGGCGTTGAGCAGGCTGGACTTACCGGCGTTGGGACGACCGGCTATCACTACCGTCATGCCGTCGCGCAGCAAGGCGCCTTGCCCGGCTTCGCGCAGCACCCCGGCCAAATCCGTGCGCACGCCATCCAGTAGGTTGAGCACATGGCCATCGGCGAGAAAGTCGATTTCCTCTTCGGGAAAATCGATGGCCGCCTCGACATAGATGCGCAGGTTGATCAGGCGCTCGGTCAGGCCATGCACCCGGCGGGAAAACTCGCCCTGCAGGGAGCGCAGGGCATTGCGCGCGGCCTGTTCGGAGCTGGCCTCGATCAGGTCGGCAATCGCCTCGGCCTGGGCCAGGTCGAGCTTGTCATTGAGGAAGGCGCGTTCGCTGAATTCCCCCGGGCGAGCCAGGCGCGCACCCAGTTGCACACAGCGGCGCAGCAGCAGATCCAACACCACCGGGCCGCCATGGCCCTGCAGTTCCAGCACATCTTCGCCGGTAAAGGAGTTCGGGCCGGGGAAATACAGCGCCAGGCCTTCATCCAGCACCTGCTCGGCATCGGCGAAGAAGGGGCCGTAATGGGCATAGCGCGGCTTGAGTTCGCGTTGGCAAATCGCCTGGGCCAGTTTTTCCGCCAAGGGGCCAGAGACTCGCACTATGCCGACCCCGCCACGACCTTGGGCGGTGGCGATGGCGGCTATGGTTTCGCGGGCTGTGTGCATGCTGGTCTCCAAACGCTGGATAGCAAGACGCCCCACTGTGGGGGCGTCTTTTTAACGGCTGGCTTGAGCTGGGAGGCTCGACGGGTTAAGCCGCAGCCGCCTTGGTCGCCGCTTCGATCTTGCGGGTAATGTACCACTGCTGTGCGATCGACAGGATGTTGTTGACCACCCAGTACAGCACCAGACCGGCGGGGAACCAGAGGAAGAAGAAGGTGAAAATGATCGGCATCATCTTCATTACCTTGGCCTGCATCGGGTCCGGCGGAGTCGGGTTGAGCTGCTGCTGGATAAACATGGTGGCGCCCATGATGATCGGCAGGATAAAGAACGGGTCTTTGATCGCCAGGTCAGTTATCCACAGCAGCCAAGGGGCCTGGCGCATCTCCACGCTTTCCAGCAGCGTCCAGTACAGGGCGAGGAACACCGGCATCTGCACCAGGATCGGCAGGCAGCCCCCCAGCGGGTTGATTTTCTCGGTCTTGTACAGCTCCATCATGGCCTGGGACATCTTCTGCCGATCGTCGCCATGCTGCTCTTTCAACTGAGCCAGCTTGGGTGCGACGGCCCGCATGCGCGCCATGGATTTGTAACTGGCAGCCGACAGCGGGAAGAAGATTAGCTTGATGATCAGGGTCAGGAAGATGATCGACCAGCCCCAGTTACCCAGCAGGCTGTGGATAAGTTCCAGCAACCAGAAGATGGGTTGGGCGATAAACCACAGGATGCCGTAGTCGACGGTCAGCTCGAGACCCGGCGACAGGGTCTTCAGATGGCCTTGTAGCTTCGGGCCGGCATACAGAATGGCACTGGTTTCGCCCTGAGCGCCGGCAGCAACCTGAATGGCCGGGCCGGTAAAGCCGACAATGTAGTTGCCTTGGCTATCTTTGCGGGTCTGTACTTGGTTAGTGCTGTCTTTGCTTGGAATCCAGGCAGTGACGAAGTAATGCTGTAGCCAGGCAACCCAGCCTCCTTGAACGCTTTCTTTGAAGGCTTGCTTGTCGATATCTTTCATCGACACTTTTTTGTACGGCTCTTCCGCGGTCCACAGCGCGCCACCCAGGTAGGTCGCGGTGCCGGTGGCGGTGGTGGAGGACGGATCGTCGCTGCCATCACGCTTGAGCTGAGCGAACATAGTGCCGCTCCAGGCTTGGCCGCTCTGGTTGTCGATCAGGTAGCTGACAGTCACCTGATAGGAGGAGGGGTCTACGCAACCGGGTTTCTTCTGCAGCTGCTCTTTGGCCGAGCACTCGGCATTCAAACCGCGCTTGAAGGTGAAGCGCTTGATGTAGTTGACGCCGTCTTCGCTGAGCTTGAGATCGACCTGCAGTTGCTCCTGACCATCGGCCAGCTGGTAACTTTTCTGCGCGCTGCTCCACAGGGAGCGACCGCTGGATTTGTCCGGCGCCTTGACCCCGATCAAACCGCTCTGGGCCAGATACGTACGCTCTGTGCCGTTATCGAACAGCTGGAAAGGCACATCCGGACGATCCTGACGGCGTGGGTACTGCGGCAAACGCAGTTGCACCACATCGCCACCGCGCGGGTCGATGGCCAGATCCAGCACATCGGTTTTCACCCGAATCAGTTCATCGCTGACGGCCGTTGGGCTAACGCTGGCGGAACCCGCTCCGACTGCAGGCGCTGCACTCGGAATATCGTCGCTGCTGGCAGCAGGGGAACCATTGGCGCTGGTATCCGGTAGCGCCGGAACAGCGTTGCTGGCTGCGGCAATTTCAGTCGGCAGGGCAGCTTGACCGTAGTCCTGGTTCCACTGGAGAACCATCATATAGGACACGATTGCCAGGGCGACGATCAGGATCGAGCGTTGAATATCCATGATTATTCGGCCATCGAAGGGGAACGGGAGGTTTTCGCGGGGGGAACCGGGTCGTAGCCACCGGGATTCCACGGGTGACAGCGGCCAAGCCGACGGGCAGTCAGCCAGCCACCACGCATGACGCCATGTTGTTCAATGGCCTCAAGCGCGTAGCAAGAGCAGCTCGGGTAAAAGCGACAGTGACTGGCCATCAAGGGGCTGATGGCGTAGCGGTAGAACTGGATGGGAAGCAAGACCAGTTTACGCATGGGGACTGTCGTCTACCCCGGTTTGGGCAGGAGCTGGCGGGTTGGCTTTGCTGCGTGCCAGGCGTTTCCAGAGTTTGCCGAATTGGAGGGCCAATTCGCTATTCTCCAGATCGCCCAGTCCCTTACGCGCGACCACCACTATGTCCCAGCCAACCAGGTTGTCCTGGTTGAGGCGGAACGATTCGCGGATTTGGCGTTTCAGGCGATTGCGCTCAACAGCGAGCTTTACGCTCTTTTTCCCAATCACCAAGCCCAGGCGGGGGTGATCGAGGTCGTTGTTGCGCGCCAGCAGCAGGACATTTTTGCCCGGAGCTTTGCCGCTAGGGGAGTCGAAGACTGCCTTGAATTGCCGGGGGGTTAGCAGACGCTTTTCCCGACTGAAGTCTCGACTCACCACAAGACCGAAATTTAGACGGCGAGACGCTTACGGCCCTTGGCGCGGCGACGCGACAGGACGGCACGGCCGTTCTTGGTGGCCATACGAGCACGGAAACCGTGGGTGCGAGCGCGTTTGATAGTGCTGGGTTGGAAAGTACGTTTCATGGTGCGGTACCTGGGTGGTCGACTACGGGCCGGAATGGCCCCCGTTTTAAGAGACCGGCAATTCTAGAGAAACCCGAGGGTCAGGTCAATTTCCAACCAGGCTTTTCCTGCATAAAGAAATATAAAGAAGAGAATATTTAAAGATTCTTTGTAATGTTAGTAGCTATTAGCTGGCCTTGCAGCTGTGCATAAGTGCCTGTAGGCCAATAAAATAGCGGGCTTGAGCGCAGAGTAAGTCTGTCGAGAAACCGTGCGGCGACTGTGTGGAACAGGCGCATAAGCTGAGGATGGAATGGCTTTTTACCCACAGCAGGGTTTTCCACCGGGTTTCGCCCCGGTTTATCCCATGCCCTTGGGCGCTGTTATCCACAGGCCTTAGGCGAACCGTGCGGTTGCCTGCAAAACCCAATAACACCTTGATTTTACTTGCGCGTAACGCGGTTTACGTGTGGATAACTCCAGCCTCGGCGGCTACAATGACGGCTGTTTTTTGCCTCGCCGCCTTTCGATTTAGGGGATATCCGTGTCTGTGGAACTTTGGCAGCAGTGCGTCGAGCTTTTGCGCGATGAGCTGCCTGCTCAGCAATTCAACACCTGGATCCGTCCACTGCAGGTCGAAGCCGAAGGCGACGAGCTTCGCGTCTATGCGCCGAACCGTTTCGTGCTCGACTGGGTCAATGAAAAGTACCTGACCCGTCTGCTCGAGCTCTTGGCAGAGCGCACCAATGGCTTGGTGCCTGCGCTTTCCTTATTAATAGGCAGCAAACGCAGCGCCACACCTCGCGCTGCGGCATCGGTGTCGACTCCTGCGCCCGTGCAAAGCAGCACCAGTAGCGCGCCTGAGTCGAAGGTGAAAGCGGCCGATGCCCAGGCCGAGCCTTCCCGCTCGCGCTTCGACACCATGTCTTCCTCGTCGCAGCCGTCCAGCAACGCGAGCGGCTCGCCGCGTACCGAGCGCACTGTGCAGGTGGAGGGTGCGCTGAAGCACACCAGCTACCTCAATCGCACCTTTACCTTCGATAACTTCGTCGAAGGTAAATCCAACCAGTTGGCCCGCGCGGCGGCCTGGCAGGTGGCGGACAATCCCAAGCACGGTTACAACCCGCTGTTCCTTTATGGTGGCGTGGGCTTGGGTAAGACCCACTTGATGCATGCGGAGGGTAATCACCTGTTGCAGAAAAACCCGAATGCCAAGGTGGTGTACCTGCATTCCGAGCGCTTCGTTGCCGACATGGTCAAGGCATTGCAGCTGAATGCGATCAACGAGTTCAAGCGCTTCTACCGTTCGGTGGATGCACTGCTGATCGACGACATTCAATTCTTCGCCAAGAAAGAGCGTTCCCAGGAAGAGTTCTTCCACACCTTCAACGCCTTGCTCGAAGGTGGTCAGCAGGTGATTCTCACCAGCGACCGTTACCCGAAAGAAATCGAGGGTCTGGAAGAGCGTCTCAAGTCGCGTTTCGGCTGGGGCCTGACGGTAGCCGTCGAGCCGCCCGAGCTGGAAACCCGGGTGGCGATCCTGATGAAGAAGGCCGATCAGGCCAAGGTCGATCTGCCCCACGACGCCGCCTTCTTTATTGCCCAGCGCATTCGCTCCAACGTGCGCGAGCTGGAAGGCGCGCTGAAGCGGGTGATCGCTCACTCGCACTTTATGGGTCGCGATATCACCATCGAGCTGATCCGCGAGTCGCTCAAGGACTTGTTGGCGCTGCAAGACAAATTGGTCAGCATCGACAATATCCAGCGCACGGTGGCCGAGTATTACAAGATCAAGATTTCCGATCTGCTCTCCAAGCGTCGTTCGCGCTCGGTGGCACGTCCACGGCAGGTGGCCATGGCGCTGTCGAAAGAGCTGACCAACCACAGCCTGCCGGAAATTGGCGATGCCTTCGGCGGCCGCGATCACACCACGGTATTGCATGCATGCCGTAAGATTGCTGAACTTAGGGAATCCGACGCGGACATCCGCGAGGACTATAAAAATCTGCTGCGTACGCTGACTACTTAGAACCAGTTAAAGTCTGCTGCGCGTCGGCTCTGCTGCGTTAAAAACAGCCTCGGAATGCTCATTTACAAAAGTAAACTCCGCTTCCTCGTCTGTTTTTGCCTTGCAGGGCTCTAGCTCGCGAGACTTTGAACAGGTTCTAATTACGCAACTCCACTAGGCAAGGGACTAGACCATGCATTTCACCATTCAACGCGAAGCCTTGTTGAAACCTCTGCAACTGGTCGCTGGCGTCGTGGAACGCCGCCAGACCCTGCCAGTGCTATCGAACGTGCTGCTGGTCGTCGAAGGCCAGCAGCTGTCGCTGACCGGCACCGATCTGGAAGTCGAACTGGTTGGCCGGGTCACCCTGGAAGAGCCAGCCGAGCCCGGCGAAATCACCGTGCCGGCGCGCAAGCTGATGGATATCTGCAAAAGCCTGCCAAGCGATGCGCTGATCGATATCCGTATCGACGAGCAGAAGCTGCTGGTCAAGGCCGGGCGTAGCCGCTTCAGCCTGTCTACCCTGCCCGCCAATGATTTCCCCACAGTGGAAGAAGGTCCGGGTTCGCTGACCTTCAGCCTGGTGCAAAGCAAGCTGCGTCGTTTGATCGAACGCACCAGCTTCGCCATGGCCCAGCAGGACGTGCGTTACTACCTCAACGGCATGCTGATCGAAGTACAGACCGGCATCCTGCGTGCCGTGGCCACCGATGGTCACCGTCTGGCCATGTGTTCCATGGATGCGGCCATCGAGCAGGTCGAGCGTCATCAGGTGATAGTGCCGCGCAAGGGTATTCTCGAACTGGCGCGCCTGCTCACCGAACAGGACGGCAGCGTCAGCATCGTCCTCGGTCAGCACCATATCCGCGCCACCACTGGTGAGTTCACCTTCACCTCGAAACTGGTCGACGGCAAATTCCCGGATTACGAGCGAGTGCTGCCGCGCGGTGGCGACAAGCTGGTGCTTGCCGATCGCCAAGGCCTGCGTGAAGCCTTTAGCCGCACCGCGATTCTCTCCAACGAAAAATACCGCGGCATTCGCCTGCAACTGGAATCCGGCCTGCTGAAAATCCAGGCCAACAACCCGGAGCAGGAAGAGGCCGAGGAAGAGATAGCCGTGGACTACAACGGCAGCGCGCTGGAGATTGGCTTCAACGTCAGCTACCTGCTCGACGTGCTCAGTGTGATGACCACCGACCAGGTGCGTCTGATCCTCTCCGATGCCAACAGCAGCGCCCTGGTGCAGGAAGCCGACAACGACGATTCCTCTTACGTCGTTATGCCGATGCGCTTGTAACCAACAGACAGTTCAAATGTCCCTGATCCGCTTTACCGTCACCGCGGTGCGTAACCTGCACCCGGTGACCCTCTCCCCCTCCCCGCGTATCAATATCCTCTCCGGCGACAATGGCAGCGGCAAAACCAGTTTGCTCGAGGCCATCCATCTGCTGGGCCTGGCCCGCTCCTTCCGTAGCACACGCCTGCTTCCGGTCATCCAGTACGAGCAGCTCGCCTGCACCATCTTTGGCCAGGTTCAGTTGGCTGATGGCCGGCAGAGCAATTTGGGGATTTCCCGCGATCGCCAGGGCGAGTTTCAGATTCGTATCGACGGGCAGAATGCGCGTAGCGCGGCGCAACTGGCCGAGACCCTGCCGCTGCAACTGATCAATCCAGACAGTTTTCGTTTGCTGGAAGGCGCTCCGAAGATCAGGAGGCAGTTTCTCGATTGGGGTGTGTTCCACGTGGAACCTCGCTTCCTCTCGGCCTGGCAGAGACTGCAGAAGGCCCTGCGTCAGCGGAACTCATGGCTGCGGCATGGTACACTTGACGCCGCTTCGCAGGCGGCCTGGGACCGTGAACTATGCCTGGCCAGCGACGAGATCGACGGCTATCGACGCGCCTATATCCAGGCCTTGAAACCGGTCTTCGAGCGCACCCTGAACGAGTTGGTCGAGCTACAAGGCCTGACCCTCAGTTACTACCGAGGATGGGATAAGGAGCGCGAGTTGAATGCTGTGCTCGCCGCTACCCTCTCCCGCGATCAGCAATTGGGTCATACCCAGGCTGGTCCGCAACGCGCCGACCTGAGGTTACGCCTGGGGGCCCATAACGCCGCGGAGATTCTGTCCCGTGGCCAGCAGAAGTTAGTTGTATGTGCCCTGCGCATTGCCCAGGGCCACTTAGTGAATCAGGCCAAGCGCGGCCAATGCATTTATCTGGTGGATGACTTGCCGTCAGAACTGGATGAGCAGCACCGCCGCGCGCTGTGTCGATTATTGGAAGACTTGCACTGCCAGGTGTTTATCACCTGTGTAGACCATGAATTATTGAGGGAAGGCTGGCGCACGGATACGCCAGTTGCCATGTTCCACGTGGAACATGGTGGCATCACCCAGACCCACGACCACCGGGAGTGAAGGCATGAGCGAAAACCAAACGTACGACTCCAATAACATTAAGGTCCTCAAGGGCCTGGATGCCGTACGCAAGCGGCCTGGCATGTACATCGGCGATACCGACGATGGCAGCGGTCTGCACCACATGGTGTTCGAGGTGGTCGACAACTCGATTGACGAAGCCTTGGCGGGGCATTGCAACGAAATCACCATCACCATCCACCCGGATGAGTCCATCAGCGTGCGCGATAACGGCCGTGGCATTCCGGTGGATATCCACAAGGAAGAAGGCGTTTCCGCCGCCGAAGTGATCATGACCGTGCTGCACGCCGGCGGTAAGTTCGACGACAACAGCTACAAGGTCTCGGGCGGTCTGCACGGCGTGGGCGTCTCGGTGGTGAACGCGCTGTCCAAGGAACTGATCCTGACCATCCGCCGTAATGGAAAAATCTGGGAACAGACCTACATCCATGGCGTGCCCCAGGCCCCCTTGGGCCCGGTGGGCGATACCGAAGGCACGGGTACGCAGATCCACTTCAAGCCCTCGGAAGACACCTTCCACAATATCCATTTCAGCTGGGACATCCTGGCCAAGCGTCTGCGCGAGCTGTCGTTCCTCAACTCCGGGGTGGGCATCGTCCTCAAGGACGAGCGCAGCGGTAAGGAAGAGCTGTTCAAATATGAAGGAGGCCTGCGTGCCTTCGTCGAATACCTCAACCACAACAAGACCGCGGTCAACCAGGTGTTCCACTTCAATGTGCAGCGCGATGACGGTGTCGGCGTGGAAGTCGCCCTGCAGTGGAACGACAGCTTCAACGAGAACCTGTTGTGCTTCACCAACAACATTCCCCAGCGCGACGGCGGCACCCACCTGGCCGGCTTCCGTTCGGCGCTGACGCGCAACCTGAATGCCTATATAGAGCAGGAAGGCCTGGCCAAGAAACACAAGATCGCCACCACTGGTGATGACGCCCGCGAAGGCCTGACCGCGATTATCTCGGTGAAGGTCCCGGACCCCAAGTTCAGCTCGCAGACCAAGGACAAGCTGGTTTCCTCC
>NZ_JAUYNP010000085.1 GCF_030696055.1 Pseudomonas sp.
GGGTCGATGTGTATTGCCTGGCGCGCACGCCGAAACCTGGCGACTGAGCTGTCAGCAGCGGTTAAGGGTTACACTTTGCGACCCACCCGCTGGAGTCGCCCATGTCCCATCCATTTGCCGCACTCACGCCCGATCTGGTGCTGGATGCCGTGGAGAGCATCGGCTACCTCAGCGACGCCCGTGTGCTGGCGCTGAACAGCTACGAGAACCGCGTGTATCAGGTGGGCATCGAGGACGAGACGCCACTGATCGCCAAGTTCTACCGGCCGCAGCGCTGGAGCGATGCGGCGATTCGCGAAGAGCACAGCTTCAGCTTCGAGCTGGCCGAGTGCGAGGTGCCGGTGGTGGCGCCGCTGATTCGCGATGGCGAGACCCTGTTCGAACACGCCGGTTTCCGCTTCGCCCTGTTCCCCCGCCGCGGCGGCCGCGCGCCGGAGCCAGGCAATCTGGACCAGCTGTATCGCCTCGGCCAGTTGCTCGGCCGCCTGCACGGGGTCGGCTCGCTGAAACCCTTCGCCCACCGCGAAGCCCTGCAGGTACAGAACTTCGGCCACGAGTCCCTGGCCACCCTACTGGACGGCAACTTTATTCCGCGCAGCCTGCTGCCGGCCTACGAGTCTGTAGCCCGCGACCTACTCAAACGCCTGGATGCGCTATTCGCCAGCAACCCGGTGCAGGCGATTCGGCTGCACGGCGACTGCCACCCCGGCAACCTGCTGTGCCGCGACGACACCTTTCATATGGTCGACCTGGACGACTGCCGCATGGGCCCGGCGGTGCAGGACCTGTGGATGATGCTGGCCGGCGAACGCCATGAGCGCCTCGGCCAGCTGTCCGAACTGATGGACGGCTACCAGGAGTTCCACGACTTCAACCCGCGCGACCTGCCGTTGATCGAAGGCCTGCGCAGCCTACGCCTGATGCACTACAGCGCCTGGCTGGCGCGGCGCTGGGACGACCCGGCGTTCCCCATCAGCTTTCCCTGGTTCGGCAGCGAACGTTATTGGGGCGAGCAGATACTGATACTGCGCGAGCAACTGGCGGCCCTGGATGAAGAGCCGCTCAAGCTGTTTTAAGGAGCCGCTCCATAGAGCCTATGTTTCCAGGCAAGCGGTTTTCCTCGATCTTGTAGGAGCCAGCTTGCTGGCGATGCTTTTAATCCGCTGATCGCCAGCAAGCTGGCTCCTACAGGGTGACCACTACAGTTGCCCATTCAGCCGTAACGCCTTTGTTACAGCCAACAGCGTTTCCTCCCGCAGAAAAAACCTGAATGCACAGACAACAAGGACAGCCGGCCACTAGAATCCAAGGCCTTAGTTAGCAGCCTAAGCAAGGACTCTGCATGGCCACCCCCAACCCGCGCCGCGGCTATATTCTCGGCCTGACCGCCTACATCATCTGGGGCCTGTTCCCGCTCTACTTCAAGGTCATTCAAAGCGTGCCAGCGCTGGAAATCATCGTCCACCGGGCGCTCTGGTCGGCGCTGTTCGGCGCATTGCTGCTGATGGTCTGGAAGCATCCCGGCTGGCTACGCGAGCTGCGCGACAACCCCAAACGCTTCGCCGTGCTGGGCGGCAGCGGCCTGCTGATCGCCAGCAACTGGCTGGTGTATGTCTGGGCGGTAAATAACGAGCGCATGCTCGAGGCCAGCCTGGGCTACTACATCAACCCCTTGGTCAATGTGCTGCTGGGCATGCTGATCCTCGGCGAACGCCTGCGCCGCCTGCAGTGGCTGGCGGTCACCCTGGCTGCCCTGGGGGTGATGCAGCAGCTGTGGCAGGTCGGCAGCATTCCCTGGGTATCCCTGGTGCTGGCGCTGACCTTCGGCTTCTACGGACTGATCCGCAAGCAGGCGCCGGTGGCCGCCCTGCCCGGCCTGGTGGTGGAAACCTGGCTGCTGCTGCCGCTGGCGCTCGGCTGGCTGATCATGAATCCAGCGGCCAGCAGCACCCAGCCGGCATTCTGGAGCACGCCCGAAGCGCTCTGGCTGATCGCCGCCGGGCCCATCACCCTGGTGCCGCTGGTGTGCTTCAACGCCGCCGCGCGCCATCTGCCCTACACCACCCTGGGCTTTCTGCAGTACCTGGCGCCGACCCTGGTGTTGCTGCAGGCGATCTTCCTGTTCGGCGAGCATTTCGACCCGAGCAAGTTGCTGGCCTTTATCTGCATCTGGGCCGGCTTGGCGCTCTACAGCCTCGATGCCTGGCTGACTTTGCGCAAACGCCAGGCTGCTTAAAAAACCACCAGCGCGCTGCAAGCCTGGGCGTGCCTGGCCTGCAGCCAGTTGCCCCGGCTTATCCACAGAAGCATCCCCGGCCTCTGTGCACAACCAACAGAAACTGCTTATTTTTTATGGCCTGCCATCCATGGCGGCCACCCTTAAGGGCCGTCGCTACGCGATGTTAAAAACTGCTCCAGGCAATTTTTTAAGCACTTAAGAAAAAGCCCCGGCGCACTAGGCGGTGCTCCGGGGCTCCCCACTGTACCCACAGGTTTATCCACAGAGTCCGTGGATAACGCCTGTGTTATTCCTCGGCGTGCAGCTTGAGCTCCACCATCAGGTCGTCCGCCAGGGTTTCCAGGTGGCTCTGCAACTGCTCCAGACTCAGGCTCTGCGGCACCGCCAGCAGGGCCTGGGCCTGGAACAGCAGCTCGCCGCTCATCGGCGCCGGCACCACTTCGGTTTGCAGGCTTTCCAGGTTGACCCCCTGGCTGCTGAGCAGACGGGTGATATCGCGGACTATGCCGGGGCGATCGTTGCCCACCAGTTCCAGGCGGATCGACTGCCAGGTCGGCGCCGGCTCGCTGCCACCGGCCGCCAGCAGCACGCGAATGCCCTGGCTACTCAACTCTTCCAGGGCGTTGACCAGCTTGGCATGGGCTTCCAGCGGCACATCCACGCGCAGTATCCCGGCGAACTGCCCGGCCATGCGCGACATGCGGCTTTCCAGCCAGTTGCCGCCATGCTCGCTGATGCACTGGGCGATGCGCTCGACCAGGCCGGGCTGATCCTGGGCGATAACCGTAAGTACCAGATGATCCATATTCCACTCCTCATTAGTGGCCGTTCAATGCAAACCCAGCCAGTAGGTATAAAACACCTCATCGCGCACATAGCCAAGGCGTTCGTAGAGGGCCTGTCCAGGCAGATTGCTCTTCGCCGTCTCCAACTGCAAACCGCAGGCGCCGTTGGCTTCGGCATGGGCGCGGGCGGCATTCATCAGCGCCTCGCCGAAACCTTGGCGACGAACGGTTTCGGTCACATAGAGGTCGCTCAACAGCCAGGACGGCTCGAGCGCCAGCGAGGCAAACAGCGGATAGAGCTGGACGAAACCCTGGGCTTCGCCGCGTTCGTCGCGCGCGATAAAGAGGGTCGAATCACCGCGGCTCAAACGGGCGGCGAGAAAGGCCTGTACCGCCGCCAGGGGCTTGTCCACCCGATAGAAGGACAGGTAGCCGGCGAACAGCAGCGCCAGCTCCTCGAGATCGGCCGCAGTGGCTGCCTGTATGCGCATTGTTGGGGAGCTCCAAATGAGGGGAAAGGCAGTATAGACAGGCCCTCACGGGGTACCGAAGCAGAAATATTCGAGCAATAAATTGTGTACACTTTTTTAACTTTTATGAAACAATACACAAATTCCACCGCGACAATTAGCCACACGCAGTGACTGCAAAGCACTTCTTGGTCGCAGAGCGACGCGCACCCACTGATTTTCCCCGAATCTTGATGTAGTATGCCGCGCCTCGGACTACATGACTTATTTTCCAGGTCCGACGCGGCTATTGAGTAGAGCTGAGCAGAGTGAGGCAAGTGATGACTGAACGCGTTCAAGTCGGTGGCCTGCAGGTCGCCAAAGTGCTGTTCGACTTCGTGAACAACGAAGCCATCCCCGGTACCGGCATCGCTGCCGAGAAGTTCTGGGCGGGTGCAGAAGCAGTGATCAACGACCTGGCCCCGAAAAACCGTGCCCTGCTCGCCAAACGCGACCAGATCCAGGCGCAGATCGACGGCTGGCACCAGGCCCGCGCCGGTCAGGCCCATGATGCGGCCGCCTATAAGGCCTTCCTCCAGGAAATCGGCTATCTGCTGCCGGAACCGGCGGACTTCCAGGTCACCACGCAGAACGTCGACGAAGAAATCGCCCGCCTGGCCGGCCCGCAGCTGGTGGTGCCGGTGATGAACGCGCGCTTCGCCCTGAACGCCTCCAACGCCCGCTGGGGCTCGCTGTACGACGCCCTGTACGGCACCGACGTGATCAGCGAAGAAAATGGCGCCGAGAAAGGTCGCGGCTACAACAAGGTCCGTGGCGACCAGGTGATCGCCTTCGCCCGCGCCTTCCTCGACGAAGCCGCTCCGCTGGAAGCCGGCTCCCACGTCGACTCCACCGCCTACCGCATCGAAGCCGGCAAGCTGGTGGTCAGCCTGATAAACGGCAACAACAGCGGCCTGCGCAATGACGCTCAGCTGATCGGCTTCCAGGGCGAGGCCGTGGCGCCGACCGCCGTACTGCTCAAGCACAACGGCCTGCACTTCGAAATCCAGATCGACGCTGCCAGCCCGATCGGCAGCACCGACGCCGCCGGCGTCAAAGACGTGCTGATGGAAGCCGCGCTGACCACCATCATGGACTGCGAAGACTCGGTCGCCGCCGTCGATGCCGACGACAAAGTGGTGGTCTACAAGAACTGGCTGGGCCTGATGAAAGGCGACCTGGCCGAAAGCGTGAACAAGGGCGGCGAAACCTTCACCCGCACCATGAACCCGGACCGCGTCTACAGCGCAGCCAACGGCGGCGAACTGAGCCTGCATGGCCGCTCCCTGCTGTTTGTGCGTAACGTCGGCCACCTGATGACCAACCCGGCGATTCTCGATGCCCAAGGCTTTGAGATTCCGGAAGGCATCCAGGACGCGCTGTTCACCAGCCTGATCGCGGTGCACAACCTCAACGGCAACACCAGCCGCAAGAACACCCGCACCGGCTCCGTGTATATCGTTAAGCCAAAGATGCACGGCCCGGAAGAAGTCGCCTTCACCAGCGAAATCTTCGGTCGCGTCGAGGACGTTCTCGGCCTGCCGCGTAACACGCTGAAAGTCGGCATCATGGACGAAGAGCGGCGCACCACGGTCAACTTGAAAGCCTGCATCAAGGCCGCCAGCGAGCGCGTGGTGTTTATCAACACCGGCTTCCTCGACCGTACCGGTGACGAAATCCACACCTCGATGGAAGCCGGCGCCGTGGTGCGCAAGGCGGCCATGAAAGCCGAGAAGTGGATCGGCGCCTACGAGAACTGGAACGTCGATATCGGCCTGGCCACCGGCCTGCAAGGTCGCGCGCAGATCGGCAAAGGCATGTGGGCCATGCCTGACCTGATGGCCGCCATGCTCGAGCAGAAGATCA
>NZ_JAUYNP010000092.1 GCF_030696055.1 Pseudomonas sp.
AGCCAGGAAGGCGCGGCGATCCGCGACCGCGCGCCCTATGTCGACGTGGTGTTCGGCCCTCAGACGCTGCACCGCCTGCCGGAAATGATCGACGCCGCGCGCACGACCAAGATCGCCCAGGTGGATATCAGCTTCCCGGAAATCGAGAAATTCGACCGCCTGCCCGAACCGCGCGTCGACGGCCCCAGCGCCTACGTATCGGTGATGGAAGGCTGCAGCAAGTACTGCACCTTCTGTGTGGTGCCCTACACCCGCGGTGAGGAAGTCAGCCGACCCATGGACGACGTGCTGGCCGAGATCATCCACCTGGCCGAACACGGCGTGCGTGAGATCACCCTGCTCGGGCAGAACGTCAACGGCTACCGCGGCGCCACCCGCGACGGGCAGATCGCCGAGTTCGCCGAACTGCTGTATGCAGTGGCCGCCATCGATGGCGTCGACCGCATCCGCTACACCACCAGCCACCCGCTGGAATTCTCCGACGCCCTGATCCAGGCCCACGCCGAGATCCCCGAACTGGTGAAATACCTGCACCTGCCGGTGCAATCGGGCTCCGACCGCATTCTCGCGGCGATGAAGCGCAACCACACCGCCCTGGAATACAAGTCGCGCATCCGCAAGCTACGCGCGGCGGTGCCGGACATCCTGATCAGCTCGGACTTTATCATCGGCTTCCCCGGCGAAACCGAGAAAGACTTCGAGCAGACCATGAAGCTGGTCGAGGACGTCGGTTTCGACTTCTGCTATTCCTTCGTCTACAGCGCGCGCCCCGGCACCCCGGCGGCCGACTTGGTCGACGACACCCCGCTGGAGCTGAAAAAGCAGCGCCTGGCGATTCTGCAGCAGCGCGTCACCCAGCAAGGCTTCGAAAACAGCCGACGCATGGTCGGCACCGTGCAGCGCATCCTGGTCAGCGATTACTCGAAGAAGGACCCCGGCATGCTCCAGGGCCGCACCGAAAGCAACCGGGTGGTCAACTTCCGTGCCGACAACCCGCGCCTGATCGGCCAGTTCGCCCTGGTGCATATCGACCAGGCCATGCCCAACTCGCTGCGCGGCAGCCTGCTCGGCGAAAACGCCCCCCACTAAAAAGTGGCAGCGGCCCGAGCTTTCCCCTCGCGGCCGCTAGCGGTATTCTTCGTTACACCACCCCAGCCGACTGGCGGCCATCAAACGACCTTGAACGCACCCATAGAACCCCATCGCTTTATCCTTGAACCCTTTGAGGCTCGCCGCTTCGCTAATCTGTGCGGCCAATTCGATGAGCACCTGCGCCTGATCGAGCAGCGCCTGGCCATCGAGATCCGCAACCGCGGCAATCAGTTCGAACTGGTCGGCACCGCCGGCCAAACCAACGCCGCCGAGCAGTTGCTGCATCGCCTCTACCGCGAAACCCAGAGCACCGAACTGTCGCCCGATCTGGTGCACCTGTTCCTGCAGGAATCCGGTATCGAAGAGCTGCGCAACCCAAGCCTCGAAGCCAGCGTCGCCCTGCGCACCCGCAAGGGCATGGTTCGTCCGCGCGGCGCCAACCAGCAGCGCTACGTCAAGGCCATACTCGACCACGACATCAACTTCGGCATAGGTCCGGCCGGTACCGGTAAGACCTACCTGGCGGTGGCCTGCGCCGTGGATGCGCTGGAGCGCGAACAGGTGCGACGCATCCTCTTGGTGCGCCCGGCGGTGGAGGCCGGCGAGAAGCTCGGCTTCCTCCCCGGCGACCTGGCGCAGAAGATCGACCCCTACCTGCGCCCGCTGTACGACGCGCTGTACGAGATGCTCGGTTTCGAGCAGGTGGCCAAGCTGATCGAGAAGCAGGTGATCGAACTCGCGCCGCTGGCCTATATGCGCGGCCGCACCCTGAACAACAGCTTTATCATCCTCGACGAAAGCCAGAACACCACGGTCGAGCAGATGAAGATGTTCCTCACCCGCATCGGCTTCGGCTCCACGGCCGTGATTACCGGCGACATCACCCAGGTCGACCTGCCGCGCGGCACCCGCTCCGGCCTGACCCATGTGATCGACGTGCTGCACGGGGTCCCGGGCATCAGCTTCACCCACTTCAAGCCCAAGGACGTGGTACGCCACCCCTTGGTGCAGCGCATAGTCGAGGCCTACGAGCGCTACGACAAGCGCCTGCACGGCAAGCTGGAAGACGAACAGGACGACGACAATGCTTGAACTGGACCTGCAGATCGCCAGTGACGGCGCCGATTTACCCACTGCAGCGCAGTTTCGCGCCTGGTGTGCAATCGCCCTGCGCCAGCGCACGGCCGACTCCGAGCTGACCATCCGCCTGGTGGATGAGACCGAAGGCCGCGAGCTGAATAACAGCTTCCGGCATAAGGATTACGCCACCAATGTGCTGTCCTTCCCCGCCGATGTACCGGACGAGTTGCTGGATATCCCGCTACTGGGCGATCTGGTGATCTGCGTGCCGGTGGTCGAGCGCGAAGCGCTGGAGCAAGGCAAAACCCCGGAGGCACATTGGGCCCATCTGGTGATCCACGGCTGCCTGCATCTGCTCGGTTACGACCATATAGAGGATGCCGAAGCCGAGGAAATGGAAGCCTTGGAACGAGAATTGCTGGCTGAACTGGGGCATCCCGACCCTTACGCCGACCACGAATAACCCCCACACAGAAGGTTCCTGAGTAACCACCATGAGCGAAGACCGATCGAGCAACGAGCAGAAGTCCTGGTTGAACAAACTGACCCAGGCTTTTGCTCATGAGCCGAAAAACCGCAAGCAACTGCTGGAAGTGCTGCGCGAAGCGCATCAGAACAAGCTGCTCGACAGCGAAGCACTGGCCATAGTCGAAGGCGCCATCCAGGTCGCCGACCTGCAAGTACGCGACATCATGGTGCCGCGCTCGCAGATGATGAGCATCAAGGCCAACCAGATGCCCAAGGAGTTTCTGCCCTCGATCCTCGACGCCGCGCACTCGCGCTATCCGGTGGTCGGCGAGAGCCTGGACGACGTGATCGGTATCCTCCTGGCCAAGGATCTGCTGCCGCTGATCCTGCAGGGCGACCAGCCCAGCTTCAGCATCAAGGACCTGCTGCGCCCGGCCACCTTCGTGCCTGAATCCAAGCGCCTCAACGTGCTGCTGCGCGAGTTCCGCGCCAACCACAACCATATGGCCGTGGTGATCGACGAATACGGCGGCGTGGCGGGCCTGGTAACCATCGAAGACGTGCTCGAACAGATAGTCGGCGACATCGAGGACGAGCACGACGTCGAGGAAGACAGCTACGTCAAACCCCTGCCCAGCGGCGACTTCCTGGTCAAGGCGCTGACGCCGATCGACAGCTTCAACGACTCCTTCGACACCCAGTTCTCCGATGACGAGTTCGACACGGTCGGCGGCCTGGTGATGAACTCCTTCGGCCACCTGCCCAAGCGCAACGAAGTCACCGATATCGGCGAGTTCCGCTTTCGGGTGATCAGCGCCGACAGCCGGCGCGTGCACCTGCTGCGTCTGACCCCGCTGGTACGCTAAAGCACCTGCAGCGCTTGGCCAGGGATGGGTTGGTCGCGTAGCGGCTAACCCATCAATAGCCCCCGCAAGCCTTTCCCCCTCCCGCGTTCCGCTCTACCCTTGCGCCACCCCAATCCAAGGACCCGCATGCAATGCACTGGATAACCCGAGCTGGCTGGCCCGGCAACCTGATCGCCCTGCTGGCCGGTGCCATCACCTCACTGGCGCTGGCGCCCTTCGATATTTGGCCGCTGGCGCTGCTGTCCATCGCCCTGTTCTACCTGGGCCTGCGCGACCTCAGCCCAGGTCAGGCGGCGCTACGCGGCTGGTGCTACGGTTTCGGCCTGTTTGCCGCCGGCACCAGCTGGGTGTACGTCAGCATCCACGATTACGGCGCGGCCTCACCGCCCCTGGCGGCCTTTCTGACCCTGGCCTTCGTCGCCGGCCTGGGCCTGCTGTTTACCCTCGCCGCCTGGGTGTGGGCGCGCTGGCTGCGCCGGGTGGAAGCGCCGCTGGCCGACGCCCTGGCCTTCGCCGCCCTGTGGCTGGCGCAGGAAGCCTTTCGCAGCTGGTTCCTCACCGGCTTCCCCTGGCTCTACGCCGGTTACAGCCAGCTCGACGGCCCACTGGCCGGCCTGGCACCGGTCGGCGGCATCTGGCTGCTGTCCTTCGTCCTGGCCTTGAGCGCGGCCCTGCTGATCAACCTGCCGCAGTTGCGCGCGCGCAAAGCCTTTCTCGCGGTTGGCCTAGTGCTGCTGATCGCCCCCTGGATTACCGGCCTGGCCCTCAAGGGCCACGCCTGGACCACGCCAGCCGGCGCGCCGCTGACGGTGGCGAGCATGCAGGGCAATATCGAACAGAACCTGAAATGGGACCCGGCGCAGCTCAACGCGCAGCTCGCGCTGTATCGTGACATGACCGTTAACGCCACCCCGACCGACCTGATCGTCTGGCCGGAAACCGCCATCCCGGTGCTCAAGGAACATGCCCTGGGCTATCTGCAGATACTGGATGGCTTCGCCAGCGAACGCCGGGCCGCCCTGATCACCGGCGTGCCCATTCGCCAGGCCAATGAACGGGGCGAGCCGCGCTACTACAACGGCATCAGCGTGGTCGGCCAGGGCAGCGGCGACTACCTCAAGCAGAAGCTGGTGCCCTTCGGCGAATACGTGCCCTTGCAGGAAGTGTTGCGCGGGCTGATCGCCTTCTTCGACCTGCCGATGTCGGACTTCGCCCGTGGCTCGGCCGCGCAACCGCTGCTGCAAGCCAAGGGACACAGAATCGCCGCCTATATCTGCTACGAGGTGGTCTATCCGGAGTTCGCCGCCGAACTCGCCGCACAGAGCGCGATGCTACTGACCATCAGCAACGACACCTGGTTCGGCCGCTCGATCGGCCCGCTGCAGCATCTGCAGATGGCGCAGATGCGCGCACTGGAGGCCGGCCGCTGGATGATCCGCGGCACCAATAACGGCGTCACCGCGCTGATAAACCCCTATGGGCAGATCACCGAGCAGCTGCCGCAATTCGAACAGGGCGTGCTGTATGGCGAGGTGGTGCCGATGCAACAGCTGACGCCCTACCTGTATTGGCGCGGCTGGCCGCTGCTGATTCTCTGCCTGCTGCTATTGGCCTGGGCGCTGCTGGCCAGCCGTATGGCCAAGACGCTGTAGATAAGACGGGGCGCTGTGTTGGGCTTCGCTGCGCTCAGCCCAACCTACACCCAAGTTACAGGCCATAGGCCCACCTGTACCCCAGCTGCCCTATAGCCTCATTGATTAATAAGCCGCTCTGCCACAGCGCCTTGCTTTCCGGCAGCCAACCGCCGGCCGGTCGGCCATTGGCTACGCCGAGAAAGCCCATGGGCGCGCTCAGCACCTGAAAGCCCGCCTGCTCATAACTCCAGCGCGCCCTGGGCATATGCCAGGCCTGGGTCACCAGTAGCACACGCTTAAGCCCGGTTTCCTTGAGCATCGCGGCGCTATAGGTGGCATTTTCCCAGGTGGTGCGGCTTTGCCCTTCCTGCCAGCGCACCCTTAGCCCGTAATCGCGTTCCAGCACCTGCGCCATCAAGGCCGCCTCGCTGGGTGGCGCGCCATAGTGCAGGCCGCCACTGGTCAGCAGCGGCAGGCCCGAAGCCTTGGCCAGACGGGCGGCATAGCGCAAGCGCTCCAATGCCTGCAAGCCGGGTTGATCGCCACCCCAACCGGGATCGGCCTGCTCACGGCCAGCGCCCAGCACCACTATCACATCGACCCGTTCGGCCAACCCAGCCCACTGCTGCTCGCTGAGCGCCGGCTCGCTTTCCAGCAGGCGCGCCGACCACTCCACCGTGACCGGCAGACTGCACAGCCACAGCCCGCCCAGCCCCAAGCCAAAACAGGTGGCCGCCACCCGGGGAAAACGCCGACGCAGCCACCAGGCGAGCAGCAGTAACAGCAGCAACAGGCCTGGCGGCAGTAGGAGTTGTTTAAGGATGTAGCGAATCGGCATCGAGCACCTCCACGGGTGCCAGAAGCCTAACGGGGATTGCTCGCCCGGAACAGCTGCGAGCCGCAGGTCTTGCAAGCCTTCACACCATGGCCCGACTGCCAGCCGGCCAGGGTGCCGCAGAGCGCACAGCAGAGTTGCACGCGGCGCTTCAACAAGGGTTTGGCCTTACTTGGCAATTGCGCGAAAGCCGCATGGGCCGTACGCGCCACCTTGCGCTGCGCCGGCAATTGCTCGATTTGCGCCATTTCCTGGGCCGCCGCATGCCAGCCGCGCAGCCAATCCAGGTCGCGATTCAGGTAGGCGCGGATCAGCTCCATTTCAGCCGCGGTCAGGTCACGCAACTCCAGCTCAAGCGGTGGCTCTGCCGATAGACCGCTCAGGCTATCGGCCTCATCCAGTGCCAGGGCAAGACGTTGCAACAGCCGTTCATACAACCCGCCGCTGGTTCCCGCCCGCCTTAACTCAGCCATCCATCCACCTCACGACGGGCCCTTTCGCGCAGCCCATATAGCAAGCTTAGCGGCAGCCCTCCAACCAGCGATGCGCCGCGACAAACGGCGGTTTGCCGGGCTTGCTGCCAGTCCGGCAGCTGCAATCAGGGTTTCCCTCAATAAGGGGGGGTCATGTATGCTACGACGTTTTCCGCAAGCCCCTATTTTTAGCGCCGGTAGCCATGCACGAACAGTATCAGCCACGCGAAATCGAAGCCGCCGCGCAGTCCCACTGGGACTCGCAAAAATCCTTTGTAGTGAGCGAGCAGCCAGGTAAAGAAACCTTCTATTGCCTGTCGATGTTCCCCTACCCGAGCGGCAAGTTGCACATGGGCCATGTGCGCAACTACACCATCGGTGACGTGATCGCCCGCTACCAGCGCATGCAGGGCAAGAACGTGCTGCAGCCCATGGGCTGGGACGCCTTCGGCATGCCGGCGGAAAACGCCGCGATGAAGAACAAGGTCGCGCCGGCCAAGTGGACCTACGAGAACATCGATTACATGAAGACCCAGCTGAAATCGCTGGGTCTGGCCATCGACTGGACCCGCGAAGTCACCACCTGCAAGCCGGATTACTACCGTTGGGAGCAGTGGCTGTTCACCAAGCTGTTCGAGAAAGGCGTGATCTATCGCAAGAACGGCACGGTCAACTGGGACCCGGTGGACCAGACCGTACTGGCCAACGAGAAGGTCATCGACGGCCGCGGCTGGCGCTCCGGCGCGCTGATCGAGAAGCGCGAAATCCCCATGTACTACTTCAAGATCACCGCCTATGCGGAAGAGCTCTTGAGCAGCCTGGACGATCTGGATGGCTGGCCGGAACAGGTCAAGACCATGCAGCGCAACTGGATCGGCAAGAGCTTCGGCGCCGACATAGTGTTCGACTACGACCTCGCCAGCGTCGGCATCGAAGGCCAGTTGAAGGTCTATTCGACCCGTCCGGACACCCTGATGGGCGCCACCTACGTGGCCGTCGCCGCCGAGCACCCGCTGGCGCAGCGCGCCGCCGCGCACAACCCGGCCATCGCCGCCTTTATCGCCGAGTGCAAGTCCGGCTCCGTGGCCGAGGCCGATATGGCCACCATGGAGAAGAAGGGCCTGGCCACCGGCGAGTACGTCATCCACCCGCTGACCGGCGACAAGCTGCCGGTATTCGTCGCCAACTACGTACTGTGGGGCTACGGTGAAGGCGCGGTGATGGCCGTGCCGGCGCACGACGAGCGCGATTTCGAATTCGCCAACAAGTACGGCCTGCCAATCACCCAGGTCTACGCCGCCGCGGACAAGGACTACGACGCCAGCGAGTGGCAGGCCTGGTACGGCGACAAGGACGGCCTGAACACAGTCAACAGCGGCAAGTACGATGGCAAGAGTTTCACCGAGGCCTTCGACGCCATAGTCGCCGACCTAGAAGAGACCGCCCACGGCGCGCGCAAGACCCAGTTCCGCCTGCGCGACTGGGGCATCAGCCGCCAGCGCTACTGGGGCTGCCCGATCCCGATCATCCACTGCGACGCCTGCGGCGACGTGCCGGTGCCGGAAGACCAGCTGCCGGTGGTGCTGCCGGAAGACGTGGTGCCGGACGGCGCCGGCTCGCCGCTGGCGCGCATGCCGGAGTTCTACCAGTGCACCTGCCCGAAATGCGGCGGCGCGGCCAAGCGCGAAACCGACACCATGGACACCTTCGTCGAGTCGTCCTGGTACTACGCCCGTTACGCCTCGCCGCAATACACCCAGGGCATGGTCGACCCGCAAGCGGCCAACCACTGGCTGCCGGTGGACCAGTATATCGGTGGTATCGAACACGCCATCCTGCACCTGCTGTATGCGCGCTTCTTCCACAAGCTGATGCGCGACGAAGGCCTGGTGTCGTCCAACGAGCCGTTCAAGAACCTGCTGACCCAGGGCATGGTGGTGGCC
>NZ_JAUYNP010000093.1 GCF_030696055.1 Pseudomonas sp.
CGGTCGATCAGCAGGTGAACTCCACCCCAACGTTCCTGGGCGTTCTGACAACTCTCGAGCATGATGACCTCACTTCCCTATTGCTATTGGTATTGTTCGCCTGGCCGAGACATTTTTCTGTCGATCGTCCCAGGGGCTTGGGAAGAAAACCGTGGAACGGCAACTTTCCGGCGGTACCTGCGAGCCAGATTATTCCCGCCTGCCTAAGCCTTCAAGACAGCCTTGGAGAAAATTTCATACAAGCGTTTAACAGCCGCGGCGTGGTTCAGCTTAACAGCCTCTGCCCGACAAATGCCCAGAATCGCCGGGCCAGGCTCCGCGTTCCACTTGGGCAGGCCCGTCGGATCGAGCCGCGAACACTCGTCCGGCGGCACTATCCAGCACGTCCCAGCACGCCACTTCAACCCGCGCGCTGAGGGCCAGAATTAGCCCGCCAGACGCCGATCCAGCAGCCTCAGGCCTTCCTGGAACAACTGATTGCTGCCCTCGACTTCGCCCAATTGCGCCAGCAAACGCGCCAGCTCGGCACAAGTTTCCGGGTGCCGCTCGAAGGCCAGGCTGCTCTCAAAATAGCCGCGCGCCTTGGCCCACTGCTGGTTGTGCGCGCACAGGCGGCCCAGGGTCAGCAGCAGGCCGGCATCCTGCGCATGGGCTGGCAACCAGCCTTCCGCCACCTGCAGTTGGCGGGCGCTGTCACGCCCATGCAACAGGCCATACAGACGCACCAGGCGGCTGTCATAGCTGCGTTTCAGGGCGTCATGCAGCAGGGCCTCGGCCTGCGCCTCGGCACCCAGACTGCGCAGTTGCTCGGCATAGACAGCCAGCAGCTGCGGCTCCTGGCGCTGCGCGGCGGACAGTTGCTGCCAGACCTTGGCCAGCGCGTCCAGTTGGCTGGCACCGTCAGCGCCGACCGCCTGGCCGACACTGAGCAAGCGCCCGCGCCAGGCCTGGCGCTCCAACTCGGTCAACTCGGCGTCAGCCAGGACGCGCTGCTTGCGCAGCTCCGGCAACAGCCCCAACAGGCCCGACCAGTCCTGCTGCTGCAGGTGCAGGCGCTGCAACTGAGCCAGGACCTGGTGATGCTGCGGATGGCGCTCGCGCATCGCCTGCAGGGTCTCCTGGGCGGCGCTGGCCTGGCCGCGCGCCAGTTGCAGCTCAGCATGGGTCAGGGCCACGGCCAGCTCGGCCTTGGGCTGACGATTGAGTGCCTGTTCCAGCAGCGCATCGCTTTCCCCATGCTGACCCAGTTGCGCCGCCGCGCGCGCCGCCCCCAGGTAGTACATCAGCGGCTGCGCAGCGCTCTGCGCGGCGCGGCGCAAATGGCGCAAGGCCCGTGCCCAGCGGCCTTCCGCCAGGTCGACGAAGCCCAGTTCGGCCGCCAGGCGCACGCGCCGCCGATGGTGCAAACGCGACCAGGGATTGACCAGGCCCGCCGAGGTCCAGGCAAATCGCAGCAACAGGCGCAGCAGGTACAGCAGCAGCCAGGCCAGCACCAGCAGCGCGACAAAGGCCCACAGACTGGACTCATAGCGAAAGCCTTTATAGGCCAGCAGCACATAGCCTGGGTGTTCGGCTATGGCCAGCCCCAGCAGCGCCAGGCCGGCGACCGCCGCCAGCACCAGCAGCATCAGGTAGAGGCGCTTCATGGGCGCGGCTCCTGCTCGGCCGACTCGGCCTCGACAGCGCTGTCGAACTGCACGCGGGCCGACTGTTTGCTGGCGATATAGGCCTGGACCGCGTTGAGGCTGCCGCTCAGGTCCGGCACCTGGACCTCGATGGGCCGCTCCAACAACTCGTCGATACGCGCGGCCAGGGCGCGGCTGTCCGGATTTTCCGCATTGAAATGCCCGCCCAGGATATCCCGTGCCTGGCGCAAGGCCTGCCGATAGACCGCCGTATGGCCATGCAAGGCGGCCCACTGTGCCTGCTCGAAGGCCAGGCTCAGGGTCAGGCGCACTTGCGTCAGACCCTGACCGGCCAGCAGCGGACGGATATTCTGTTGCGCATCGAAGTCCAGGCGCACGTACTGCGACAGGGCCTCCAGGCCACGCACCCACCAGCTCGAGGGCTCACCGGCGGCGGCCAGCTCACTCAGCGCGCCCCCCTCACCCGCGGCGGCAAAACTGGGTGGCAGCGCCTGCAGCTGCGCGGCCTGGTCACGCAAGGCGCCGAGCTGCAAGAACAGCCCGGTACGATCCGGATCGACAGTGGTGCGCAACGCCTCCAGGCTGTTGGCCAGCTGTTCACGGGCGGCGAAGGCGGCAGGATCATCCTGGCTGCGCAGAATTTCATCGGCGCCTTCGACCAAGGCCAGGGCACTGTGAATGTCCTGCAAGGCCGACAAGCGCAGGCTGGCCAGGCGCAGCAGGTGCTCGGCCTCGGCCAGGCGCCAATCCTGGCGACTGGCGCCCAGCAGGCTTTCCAGGCGCTGATTGAGCAGCTGCTGGTCGCCCTGCAACTGGCTCAGCAGGCGCCGCTGCCCGGCCAATTCGGCGGCGGGCGGCAATTCTTCCAGGCGGCTATTCAGCTCACGGGTTTGCGCCACCAGAGCATCGGTCTGCGCGCTGGTTTGCTGCAGTTGAGCGAGTTGCTGCTGCTCGCGCAGCTGGATGTCCCGCACTTGCCAGACGCCCCAAGCCCCCACGGCCACACCGCCAGCGCCCAGCAGCAAGGCCAGGGCGGCCAGGGCGTTGCCCCGTGGCGCCGGCTGGTTCGGTGCGGTCGCCGGTTTGCCCGCGGGTACATCCGGGGCGATGGGCTCTTGCTCGTTCGGGGTAGTAGCTTCGCTCACGTATCCATCCTTTGCATCAGAGGTCGGGGGCAGCTTGCACCTGCAACGCCGCCAGCAAGGCCGCGGCATTCGCGCCACGGCAGTCCACAACAAATTGCGCTCCGGCCGCGCGGGCCATGTCGGCCACCCGCGGGCTGGGTACAAACAAGGCCAGCCGGGCCACGCGCGGCCAGTCAGCGCCCGCCAGCTCAAGCAGATGCGTGAAACCCTGGCCACTGCTGACCACCAGGCCATTCAAGCGTTCCGCCGCCAGGCGCTCGGTCAACGCTGCTGGCGGATAGTGCGGCAGCAGGCGGCGATAGAGTGGCAGATAGTCCACCGGCACGCCTTGGCCGCGCAAGCGCTCGGCGAGCATCTCTCGGCCACCCTCACCGCGCAGGATCAGCACCCGCGGGGTGCAGGCCGTCGCCAGCACCTGCTGCAACTGCGGCAGTTCAAGCAAGGCTTCGCTGTCATCGCCCTGCTCGGGGCAATACACGTTCAAGCCACGGTCACGCAGAATCTCGGCGGTGGCCGCGCCCACGGCGAACCAGGGTTGCTCGGCCAGTGGCTGCGGCCAATAGCGGTCGAGCAAGTCGAGGCCGAGGCGCGCCGCCGGCTTGCTCACCACTATGACTGCACAGTAGCGATCCAGCTCGAGAATGGTGGCGCGCTGCTCCGGCGTCTCGGCCAGCGCCTCGATCGCCAGCAACGGCAGGCTGCTGCTATGGATGCCCTGCGCCGCCAGGGTCGCGACCAAGGAGGCAGACTCCTGCGCCGGCCGGGTCAGCAGCAAGCGCCAAGCGGTCACGGGTGATCGACCTCACCGTAGACGCCCTCGAGGATCGCCGCCGCGCCTTGCGCCAGCAGCGCTTCGGCCACCCGTACGCCCAGCTGTTCGGCCTCGGCGGCCGGAGCGCGGCCGTCCGCCCGCAGCAGCAGGCCGCCATCCGGCTGGCCGACCAGGCCGCGCAGCCACAACTGTTCGCCTTCCAGCACCGCATAACAGGCGATGGGTACCTGACAGCCGCCGTTCAAGTGCTTGTTCAGGGCGCGCTCGGCGGTGACCCGCAAGGCGGTATCCTGGTGATGCAGCGGCGCCAGCAGCGCATGAATGTCGCTGTCAACGCTGCGGCATTCGATGCCCACCGCGCCCTGGCCACCGGCCGGGAGGCTGTCGTCGACCGAGATAGAGGAACGGATGCGATCCGCGAAGCCCAGGCGAATCAAGCCGGCCGCAGCGAGGATGATGGCGTCGTACTCGCCGGCATCCAGCTTGGCCAGGCGGGTATTGACGTTGCCGCGCAGGAACTGGATTTTCAGATCGGGTCGGCGCGCCAACAGCTGGGCCTGACGGCGCAGGCTGGAAGTGCCTACCACGCTGCCGGCGGGCAACGCCGCGAGGCTGTCGAAGCTATTGGATACGAAGGCGTCACGCGGGTCTTCGCGCTCGCAGATGCAGTACAGGCCCAGGCCCGCGGGGAAGTCCATCGGCACATCCTTCATCGAATGCACGGCGATATCGGCTTCATTCTCCAACAGGGCGGTTTCCAGTTCCTTGACGAACAGGCCCTTGCCACCGATCTTCGCCAGCGGCGCGTCGAGCAGCTTGTCGCCACGGCTGACCATGGGCACCAGGCTGACGCTCAGGCCGGGATGGGCCTGTTCCAGGCGGGCTTTGACGTGTTCGGCCTGCCACAGGGCCAGGGCGCTTTTACGGGTGGCGATACGGATTTCGCGGGACATGAGGCAATTCCAGAAAACGGACTGCCGAGGATAATAACAGGCTGGTCCCTATCAGGCCTGCAACCCTCGCTACCAAAGCCCCTTAGCAACCAATATCGGATCTCGCGAGCTAGAGCGAGACAAGGCGGATACAGGCGAGGAAGCGGAGTTTACTGCTGTAAATGAGCATTCCGAGCCTGTTTCCAACGCAGTATCGCCGACGCGCAGCAGATCCAGCCAGACTGCTAAAGGTTATGCATCAGCTTGCGCACCCCGGCCACATGCCGGCGGCTGACGATCAGCGCTTCGTCATGCATGCCCTTGAGGTACAGCTGAAAATGCCCGAGCGGGGTGCGCTGCAAGCGCTCGATACGCTCGCGGGAGACCAGGGCATTGCGGTGGATACGCACGAAGCGATCACCGAATTCGTCCTCCAGGGCCTTCAGTGGCTCATCCAGCAACACCTCGCCGCCGGCGTGGCGCAGCGTCACGTACTTGTGGTCGGCGATAAAGTAGATCACCTGATCCAGGGGGATCAGCTCGATGCCTTTGCGCGTGCGGGCGCTGATATGGCTGCGCGGGCCGCCGCCACTTTCGCCGGCTGGACGGGTCAGGGCGGCCAGTTGCACGCGGTTCGGCCGCTCGGCTTTCTTCAAGGCTTCGCTGAGACTTTCCGCACGCACCGGTTTGACCAGATAGCCCACGGCGCTGACCCGGAAAGCCTCAATGGCGAATTCATCATGGGCCGTACAGAAAATCACCGCCGGAGGCGCTTCGCGCTCACACAGCTTGGCCGCCACCTGCAGACCATCCAGGCCCGGCATACGGATATCCAGCAGCACCACGTCGGGTTTCAGGCTGTCGATCAGACTCAGGGCTTCTTCGCCGTTGCTTGCCGCCGGTTCCAGCACACGATAGCCCTCGAGCTCGCCAACCATTCGGCTGAGGCGCTCGCGGGCCAGGGGTTCATCATCGACAATCAGGACATTCATAATGCACTGGCTTCCTGCTTGGGTCTCGCACAAGGATAGCGTAGACAAGTGAAGTGGCGACCGTCACGACGCTCTACGCTGAGACTGGCCCGCGCCCCGAAAAGTGCCACCAGCCGCGCGTCTATGTTGTCCAGCGCCTGATGGGTCCCGCGTGACGGCGGCTCGTCTGCCTGTTCGTAGGGATTGCTGACGCACAGCTGAAAGACCCCCTGCTGATAACTGGCCTCGACCCGCACCAAGCCGCCCTCGATGCGCGGCTGAATGCCGTAGATCAAGGCGTTTTCCAGCAGTGGTTGCAGCGTCAGTTGTGGAATCGGCAGATCCTCCGGTACATCGACTATCTCCCATTGCAACTGTAGTCGTTCGCCAAGCCGATAGCGCTCGATCGACAAATATCGTTGCGCCAGCTCCAACTCTTCGCACCAGGGCACCAGGCTGCCGGGCTTGGCCAGGCTGGCGCGAAACAGATCGGACAAGTCCAGCACCGCCTGCTCGGCCTTATGCGGATCGACCACCACTAAGCTGGCGATGCTGTTCAGGCTGTTGAACAGGAAATGCGGGCGAATCCGCGCCTGCAGGGACTCGATGCGGGCGCGCAGTTCCGCCTGTTCCTGGCGGCGCCATTGGCTCTGCAGATAGAAGTAGCGTAGCAGCAACGCCGACATGATCAGGCTGATCAAGGCATGCCGCAGGTACAGATTGACCTCGCCTACCCGCGGCAGCGGCCCGCCCAGCTGGTAATAATCGGCGACCGCGGTGCAGCCCAGGGCCAGGCCCACCACTATGGCGCAGCACAGCACCCCCGCGCTGGCCACGCGCATGCGCGCCATCAACGGGCGCAAACGACAGAGCACGGCCGCCGAGAGCAGCACTATCCACTGCACGAACAACGAGGTCAGGGCCAGGCGCACCCAATCGAAGCCCGGCAGCATAGGCTCGGCGAGCACCAGCACCAGCACCAGCAACTCGGCGAGCAACACCATGCTCAACAAGGCATCGGGCTGGCACAACTCGGGAACGAAAAAGTCATCGACCGGGGGGCGTGGGGGTTCAGCAAACAGGTTTTTTATTTTCATCGCCGCAGTTTCCGCGTAGCCCCGCTCAGCAGCAAGATAGACAGCCGCGACCGGGCAAAATAAAGCGCCGAACTGCCACCCGGCCGGCAAAACTGTGACCGACGCAACACTGCCCTGCATAAACCCGGATCAGCCCGCCGACAAAGCGACGCGGCGATTTTGTGCGACAGCCTGTTATTATTGGCCACTTTTTCCGCCTTGCTGGTCTCCCCGGGTCGTTGAATAGCCAATAGGCTGTGCCACGACCCGTCCTGCAGCCAGCCCGTTTTAGCGCACAAGCCGAGCGAAGCCCATGAGCACTGAAAAAACCAACCAATCCTGGGGCGGCCGCTTCAGCGAACCCGTCGATGCCTTCGTGGCCCGTTTCACCGCCTCAGTCGAGTTCGACAAGCGCCTGTACCGCCACGACATCATGGGCTCCATCGCCCACGCCAGCATGCTGGCCAAGGTCGGCGTCCTCAGCGATGCCGAGCGTGACGCCATCATTGATGGGCTCAAGCAGATCCAGGGTGAGATCGAAGCCGGCCAGTTCGACTGGCGCGTCGATC
>NZ_JAUYNP010000094.1 GCF_030696055.1 Pseudomonas sp.
TCAGCAGAATGGCGCTGAAACGGTCGCACAGGGCTATAAAGTCCAGGGCGGCCAGAGGCTGCTCGCACAGCTCGGCAAAACGGCACCAGAGCACGTTCTCGCTGTGGCGCACCACCGGCACGCTGCGTGAGCCCAGTTGCAAGGGCTGGTCGCTGCTGGCCTGGCCGGCCGCCAACTGGCTGAAGCTTTGCTCGAGTATGTCGGGTCTGGCCACCCAATAGCGGGTATGAGCGGCGCCCGGATGCAGGCGATGGTCTGCGCCGCCGTCGATATCCACCACCTGCATATGCCGTTGCAGGGCGGCGATGGCCGGGAGGAAGCGGTCGCGGTTGAAACCCTCGGCATACAGCTGCTCGGGCGGCTGGTTGGAAGTGGCGACCAGCACCACGCCCTGCTCGAACATGACCTGGAACAGGCGACCGAGAATGATCGCATCGCCGATATCGCTGACGAACAGCTCGTCGAAACACAGCACCCGCACTTCCGTGCTCAGCTCACGGGCCAGGGCCCGTAGCGGATCGGCGGTGCCGGTCAGCTGGAACAGGCGCCTATGCACCCAGCGCATAAAGTGATGAAAGTGCTGACGCCGCGCCGGTACGCGCAGGCTCCGGTAGAAGCTGTCCATCAGCCAGGTCTTGCCGCGGCCCACCGGGCCCCATAGATAGACCCCCTGTGGGGCTTGAGCCTGGTCTTGCAGGTGCAAGGCCCTATGGCATCTTTGCAGCGCCTGGGCCGCTTGCCACTGCGCGGGATCGGATTTGAAACCGTCGCGGTCGATGGCCTGCTGATAGGCGGTGAGGGGAGAGCTGCAGTCCATCAGCGTGCCCCGATGCGTTTGCGCATAAAGGCCGAGTTGGCCGGGCACAGGCTGGAAAATTCCGCGGTCTGGCGAATCGCTGCCGGCGCCTCGGCTCTGGCGCTAGTGACGTAGCCCAACTGGCGAAAGAAGGCTTCGGCCGTGGTGGTCAGCAGGTAAATCTCCTGCACGCCTTGCTGGCCGGCATAGGCCTCGGCTGCCGCCACCAGGCTGGTGCCATAACCCTTGCCACGGGCGCCTGCGGCCACCACCAGGGACCTGAGCAGCGCCACCTCGCCATATAGCTCAAGACCTACCACGGCATCGGGCGAATCCTTTGGCCCGCAGGCGATAAAGTGCTCGAAGTGTTCGGCCCGCAGGTCGGCAGTCGGCAGCTCGGCGGCTGTCAGCAAAGCCTTTACCGCGGCGGCGGCGGGGCGCAGGTAGAAATCCATAGGGTCACCAGGGCGATGGAGGTTATCTAGGTGTACAGCGCCCGCACGCTAGGGGCTTTTGCGCAAAAGGTCCATAGGGAGCCCGGTAAAGTGGCTATGCCGTGCACTTAAGGCCGCGCGCGGCAGGTTTTGGTAGCGCGGGTTGGATATGGCAACGCCTTGTCCAGCGCTGGCGGCCTGGATGGCGGACAAGCCTCGCGGCATGTCCGCCCTACGACTGGCGTCTTGCCTAGCGCCAGCTCAGCACTGGCCAGCCGGCCTGCTGCGCATGCTGCAGCAGTGCTGAGTCGGGATTGACCACATAGGGCTTGTCGACCTCGCGCAATAACGCCAGGTCGTTGCGCGAGTCGGAGTAGAAGTAGGCGCCGTCGAGGCTTTCGCCCTGCTCCTGTAACCAGCCGTGCAGGCGGCTGACCTTGCCTTCGCGGTAGGTCAGCACGCCTTGGGTGCGGCCGCTGTAGTAGCCGTGCTGCTCCTCCAGATCGATGGCCAGCACTTCGTCGACATTCAGGCGCGCGGCGATGGCGCTGACCAGAAAGTGCGCCGAGGCGGAAATCACCAGAATCCGGTCGCCGGCGGCGCGGTGTTGGGCCAGGCAGCGGGTGGCGTCGCTGTAGAAGATCGGCTCGATCACGTCCTCGACGAAAGGCTCGACCACATGGGCGACTTCCTCCGGCGTGCGCCCGACCAGGGGTGACAGGGTAAAGGCCATATAGTCTTCCATGGCCAGGCTGCCGGCGGCGTACTGGCGCATCAGCTCCTGCTCATGGGCGAGAAAACGTTCGCCATCGACCCAACCGAGCTTGACCATCTCCTGGCTCCACAGGCTGGCGCAGTCGCCGCCGATCAGGGTTTCGTCCAGGTCGAAAATTGCCAGGGGCATTAGGCTACCTCACAGATTGCAGTGGCTTCGATAGTCAGCTTGATGGCTTGGTCGCGTTGGTGCATGTCGCCAGCCGAGCGATTCAGCACATCGACCAGCAGCTCGACGCCGCGCGCCTCGACGCGGTAACGGATGACATTACCGAGCAGGCTGTGGCTGCGAATCCGCGCCTCGATGCTGCCCTGGCTGCCGATCTGGATGGCCTCCGGGCGGATCGCCACGCGGCTGCCAATCGGCCAGCCGAGCAGGCGGCTGGCTTGGCCTGCGTCGAGCAGGTTGTAGTTGCCGATAAAGCCGGCGGCAAAGGCATCCACCGGGGCGGTGTAGAGGGTCTCGGCATCGCCGCTCTGGACAATCTTGCCGTCGTTCATCAGGAAGATACGGTCGGACATGACCAAGGCTTCTTCCTGGTCGTGGGTGACGAAGATGGTGGTCAGGCCGAGGTCCTGCTGGATGCTGCGGATCTGCTCGCGCAGGTGTTTGCGGATGCGCGCATCCAGGGCCGACAGCGGCTCGTCGAGCAGCAGCAGGCGCGGGCGGGTGACCAGCGAGCGCGCCAGGGCCACGCGCTGGCACTGGCCACCGGACAGCTGGTGCGGGTAGCGGTCGGCGAAGTCGCCCAGCTCGACCATGGCCAGAGCATCCTGCACACGCTGGGCGCTTTCTTCCTTGCTGGCCTTCTGCATGCGCAGGCCAAAGGCGACGTTCTGCGCCACGCTCATATTGGGGAACAGCGCGTAGCTCTGGAACACCATGCCGATGCCGCGCTTCTGCGGGGATTGCGGCACCAGGTCCTCGCCATCCAGCAGTATCTGCCCGCCGCCCACTTCGGTGAGCCCGGCGATGCAGCGCAGCAGGGTGGATTTGCCGCAGCCCGAGGGGCCGAGCAGGGTGACGAACTCGCCCTGGCCGATCTCGCAATTGATATCGCTGAAGATCGCCGTGTCGCCGTAGCTTTTGTGCAGGCCGCGGATGCTCAAATAACTCATGACTTGTCCTTGTTCAGGCGGCCCGCCGCCCAGGTGAAGATCAGCACGAAGAAGAAGTAGGAAATCACCAGGGCGCTGTTGAAGTGGCCGCTGCTGTTTTTCATGTTGTTGAGGTAGACCTGCAGGGTTTCATAGCGGGTGCCGACCAGCATATTGGCGAACACGAACTCGCCGAACAGGAAGCTGAAGGAGAGGAACAGCGACACCATCAGGCCCTTGCGCAGGTTTGGCAGCACCACCAGAAAGGCCGCCTTCCAGGTGCTGGCGCCGAGCAGGTGGGCGGCGTCCATCAGGTCCGGCAGGTTGATCGCCTGCAGGTTGTTGGTGATGGCGCGGTACATAAAGGGCAGGGCGATGGTGAAGTAGCAGCCGAGCAGAATCCACGGCGTGCCGGTCATCGCCAGCGGCCCCGAGCCATACAGCTGCAACAGGCCCACCGAGGACACCACCGGCGGCACCGCGAACGGCAGCAGGATCAGGATATTCATCAGCGCGTCGAGCTTGGGGAAGTGGTAGTGCACCACGAACAGCAGCGGCAGGATCAACAGCACCGCCAGCAGCAGGGCGCCGAAGCACACCAGCAGCGACTGCATAAAGGCGTTGAGAAAACGCGCGTCGCTCCACAGCGCCAGGTACCACTTGAAGGTCAGGCCGTCCGGCAGGATGCTCGCCGACCAGCTGGTGGACAGCGAATAGAGTAGGGTGCCGGCCAGCGGCAACAGCAGGATCAGGAACAGCAGCCACACCACGATGCGGTGGTAGAGCGCTGCTGGCACGGCGTCAGCGCGCGACATGGTAGCTCCTCTTCAGCAGCAGTTGATGAACCAGGGTGATCAGCGCCATCAGGCCGACCAGGATCATCGCCAGGGCGCTGGCCAGGTTCGGGTCGAGGGAGATATCGCCCGAGACCAGCCCGGCGATGCGGATCGGCATCACGTTGAAATTGCCGGTGGTCAGGTAGTACACCGTGGCGTAGGCGCCGAGGGCGTTGGCCAGCAGGATGACAAAGGTGCCGAGCAGCGCCGGGGTCAGCACCGGCAGGCCGATATGCCGCCAGAAGTCCCAGGTGCCCGCGCCCAGCAGGGCGGCGGATTCGCGCCAGTCCTGGCGCAGCGCATCGAAGGCCGGGTAGAGCAGCAGCACACCGAGGGGAATCTGGAAGTAGGTGTAGAGCACGATCAAGCCGTGTTTCGAGTACAGGTTGAAGCTCTCGATCAGGCCCATCTGCTTGAGCAGTAGGGTCAGCGCACCGTTGAAACCGAGCAGGATGATAAAGGCGAAGGCCAGCGGCACCCCGGCGAAGTTGCTGGTCATATTGGAGAAGGCCATGACGAAGTCGCGCAGCTTGCTGTCCACCTGGCGCAGCGAGTAGCTGCCGAGGATGGCGATGGCCATGCCGAACAGGCTCGACCAGAAGGAAATCTGCAGGCTGTGCTTGATCGCCTGCAGGTAGAACTTGGAATTGAAGATCTTGGCGAAATTGGCCAGGCCCCAACCTTCGGCGCTGTGCAGGCTGTTGACCGCGACCCAGAGCAGCGGGGCGATCTGGAAGGCGATAAAAAACAGCGCGAAGGGCAGCAGACATAGCAGCGCCAACCATTTGCCCTTTAGCCGCGGGGTTAGCCGTGAGCGCGTGGCGGCCTTCGCCTGCGTGGCGTCGACCAGCTTGGCGCTTTGCTCGAGTGACGCATTCATTTCAGCAACTCCCGGCACACAGGTTTGTCGTGGGGTACGCCGAGCAGCTCGCAGACGGTGCCGCACAGCTCGGTCTGCCGTGGCTGCGCCGCCGGGTCCAGGCTGAAGGCTTCGCCCAGAACGAACAGCGGCACTTGCCGTTCTTCGCTGAGCAGGCCGTTGTGAGTGCGGTCGTTGTTCATGCCGTGATCGGCGGTGACCAGCACCTGGTAGCCGGCCTCCAGCCAGCCTTGCAGGTAGTCGGCCAGGATGATGTCGGCGACCCGCGCGCTGTTGCGGTACTGCGCGCTGTCGAGGCCGTGCTTGTGGCCGGCGTCGTCGATATTCATCGGGTGCACCAGGAGAAAATTCGGGCTGTGGCGCAGGCGCAGGCTTTCCGCGTCGGCGAACAGGTGGGAATCGGGGTAGTGATCGGCGTAGTAGAAGTGCCCGTGCTGGATCGACAGTTCGGGATCGCTGGTGTGGCGGTCACGGGCCGCGACGAAGGGCGCGCGGTTATACAGTTCGCTGATCCAGTGATAGGCCGCGGCGGCGGTGCAGAGGCCGGCGGCGCGGGCGTAATGGAAGATGCTGCGCTGGTTGGACAGGCGCACCACCTGGTTGTGCACCACGCCGCTGTCGATGGGACGGGCGCCGGTGAGGATGCATTCGTACAGCGGACGAGACAGCGAGGGCAGCTCGCATTCGAGCTGGTACAGCGCGGCGCGCTTGGCACCGCAGTAGGCCTGCAGATGACCCAGCGCGTGCCGGGCCACCTCATAGTTCAGGCCATCCAGTACGACCAGGATGACGTTGTGCTTCATGGGGTGCATCTTCCTCGCGCTGCGGATTGGCGGTGGATATGTAGGAGCCAGCTTGCTGGCGATCATCCGTTCGGCAGATCGCCAGCAAGCTGGCTCCTACGGGGGCATCGACCTGGAGTGTTACTCCATATTGATGATGACGTTTTCCTGCCACTGCTGCGGCAGGGCCTTGGAGGTGGCTTCCCAGGCCTTGGCGTCCTTGATCGGCTGGACCTTGGCGTACTGCGCGTTAGGCAGCAACTTGGCCTGGACTTCGGCCGGCAGGCTCAGGTGCTCGGCGCGGATCGGCCGGGCATTGCCCTTGGCCAGGTTGATCTGCCCGGCGTCGGAGAGGATGTACTCGCGCGCCAGCTTGGCGGCGTTGGGGTTCTTGGCGTACTTGTTGATGATGGTGGTGTAGCCGGAGATCACCGAACCGTCGGAGGGGATCAGCACTTCGAAGCGGCTGGGATCGATCTGATCGCGGTAGCTCAGGCCGTTGAAGTCCCAGACCACGCCGACTTCCACTTCGCCTTTCTCCAGGGTCTGGATGGTTGGGTTGGCCAGCGACAGACGACCTTGTTCGGCGATGTCCGCGAAATACTCCAGGCCCGGTTGGATATTCTTCTCGTCACCGCCGTTGGCGATGGCGGCAGCCAGCACGCCGTTGACCGCCTGTGCCGCGGCGCTGACGTCGCCGATGGCGACCTTGTAGCTGCCTTTCTTCAGCTCGGCCCAGGAGGTCGGAATATCCTTGACCAGCTGCTTGTTGACGATAAAGGCAATGGAGCCGGTATAGGCCAGCATCCAATGACCGTCGGCGTCCTTGGCCCAACTCGGGACCTGTTCCCAGGTGCTGGGTTTGTAGGCTTGGGTAACACCCTGTTGTACCGCGATGGGGCCAAAGGCCGCACCGACGTCACCGATATCGGCGCTGGCGTTATCTTTCTCGGCGGCGAACTTGGCGATTTCCTGGGCCGAGCTCATGTCGGTGTCCATATGCTTCAGGTTATACAGCTTGTCCAGGTCGACCCAGGTGTCCTTCCAGTTGGCCCAGCTGTCTGGCATGCCCAGACTGTTTACCGCGCCTTCGGCGCGCGCGGCCTTTTGCAGCGCTTGCAAGTCCGTTTCAGTAGCCATGGCGGAAGTCGCCAGGGCGATGGCCGAGCCCATCAGTGAAGCCAGCAGCAGTTGTTTCATTGGAAACTCCTTTGCGATGAGAGTGCGTGCGGTAAAAAGGTTCTGGTCTAGATCAGCAAAACCCAGGCCAATTTAGGCCAGTTAAATGACAGTTTTATGTAGCTTGGCTATTTGCCGATCGGCTAACGCCTCGCCAAACTGGCGAATCCCAAGCGTAGACCATGAATAAGTACCTGAGTATGTCGCCGACATAGCCATGGTTTAGCGGTTTTTTTGGGTGGTGAGGGGGCGTTTTGCAAGATATTTGTCACCGCTCGGTCATCTAGTCTGCTTAAACTTGAAATATAAATCTCGAGGCTGCATAAGCAGTTTTAGGCCCTGAAATGGGGCTGGACTAGTCCAAACTTGGAGGTCTTGATGCGCGATGAAGCGCCGCGGGCAGTAACTGCTATTTGCCGGGCTCTGGAAGAGCAGATTGAACATGGCCTGTTGCCGTCCGGCAGCCAGCTACCGGCTGAGCGCAAGCTCAGCGAGGTGTTCGACACCACCCGCATCACCCTGCGCGAGGCCCTCGGCCAGCTCGAGGCCCAGGGCTTGATCTACCGCGAGGAGCGCCGCGGCTGGTTCGTCTCGCCGCCACGGGTGGCCTATAACCCGCTGGTG
>NZ_JAUYNP010000098.1 GCF_030696055.1 Pseudomonas sp.
TGATCTCACCGTTGTGCGCCAGGAAGCGGAACGGCTGCGCCAGCGGCCACTTAGGCAAGGTGTTGGTGGAGAAGCGCTGGTGGAATACGCAAATGGCGGTCTGCAGGCGCTCGTCACCCAGATCCGGGTAGAACTGCTGCAGGTCGGCCGGCATCATCAGGCCTTTATAGATGATGGTCTTGTGCGAAAAGCTGCAGATGTAATGGTCGGTGTCGGCGGCGTTGGCCACCGACGAACGACGACGGGCGCTGAACAGCTTGATCGCGAACGCTTGGTCGGCCAGGCCTTCGCCACCGATAAACACTTGCTCGATCTGCGGCAGGCGCTCCAAGGCCAGGCGGCCGAGCACGCTGGTGTCGATCGGCACCTTGCGCCAGCCGACCAGGGTCAGGCCGGCAGCCAGGATCTCGCGATTCATGTTCTCGCGCGCGGCTTCGGCTTTAACCGGGTCTTGGTTGAAGAACACCATGCCCACGGCGTACTGCTTCGGCAGCTCGACCGCGAAGTGCTGCTGGGCCATGGCCCGCAGGAAAGCATCAGGCTTCTGAATCAACAGACCGCAGCCATCACCGGTCTTACCGTCGGCGTTGATCCCGCCGCGGTGGGTCATGCATGTCAGCGCTTCAATCGCGGTCTGCAGCAGGTGATGGCTAGCCTCGCCCTGCATATGGGCGATCAGGCCGAAGCCGCAGTTATCCTTGAACTCATCAGGACGGTACAAACCTGCTTTCATAGGGACTCTCACCAGACGGCCTATTTCAAGGCAATTACTTTCTAATTCAACCACTTACCATGCGCGCAGGACTAAGCCCCAGCTTTGCGCAGGCGAAAGGGTGGACATTGTACATACCCACCCAGTCCGTCACAAATCTTAGTGACGAAGTAGTGAAACCATATGTCGCGAAAACGAATGAATAGACCGGGAGGTCGTGATATCGACCACCCAGTCAGCCTAGCAGCACAGCCTATCGACTAGCGAGCCTGCATCATCTCTTGCTGGATACCGGCAAAGTTACGCGGCCAAGGCTTCCCCGCCTGCACCTTGGCCGGCAAGGCACGCAAGGCCGCCTGCGCCGCAGCACGCGTAGCAAAACTGCCATAGGTCACCACGTAGAGCGGCCGCCCCTGATGCTGCTTCTTGAAGTAGCGATACTCGCCGCCATGCTCGCGCACAAAAGCCTGGGCAGCGCTCTCGGAGCGCGCGCCCAGTATCTGCAGCGTGAAGCGTGAAGCGGATTGCGTTGCGTACCAATTCCCCGTCGCCGCAGGCTTAGCAGCCACCGCCGGCACCTGTGGTTTAGCCACGACAGGAGCGGGCGCAGGCACTGCGACTGGCGCCGCTTTTACCGGGACTGGCGTTGGCGCTGCAGCAGGCGCAACCGCAGGAGTCGCAACCACTGCAGGAGCAGCCACCACATCGGCAGCACTGACACTGCCCGCCACATCAGCCTCTTCCGCGCCCGTCAAGCCAGCCGCCTGAGCCAAGGGCTCACGAATAACCGGCTGCGCCTCCCCCACCAAAGGTAAGGGCAATGGTTGATTGGCACCCTCAAACTGAATAGCTGGTGCAGCCTGACCAGCCGCCGCAGGTGCCTCCACGACTTCAGGGCTTGGTGCCTGACCCAGCGGCAGCTGAGCGATAACCGGCGCCTCGACCTCATGGACCACGCGCCCCTGCATCAGCCAGGCCGCCACCACACCCACACTCACCACCAGCAGCGCCAGCACATGCTTGCGCGGCAGACTGAAGGCAAAGCCTTTACGGCTTGCGTTATCGCGGCGCGCCAACATGGCCTCAACCAAACTCTCGCGCGCCACTTGGTTGATCACGCCCGGCCAGCCGCCGGACTGCTCATGGATATCGGCAATTAGCTCATCCGACAACAGCTCGATACCCTGCCCGGCCCCCTCGAGCCGAAGAGCCAGGTATTCACGCGTCTCCTCTTCGCTGTATGGCTGCAGCTCGATGACATGAAAACACTCTTCGCCTGCCGCCAACTGCTCGAGGCGCGACAGCATGCCCGACTCGGCAAACAGGAAGACATGCGGACGCCCCTCCGCATTACCTGCAGCCAGTTTCAGCAGGCTCGCCAGCGCCGCATCACTGAGGTCTTCGGCATCATCGACCAACACATAGACTTCCTGACCGGTCAGCGCCAACTGGCCAACCTGGGCAAGAATTGAAGGTATTTCACCACGCTGCACCTGCAGCCCCTGCGCCACCAGACGTAGAGCACTGACAGGATCGGCCGCGCCCTTAGCCGAGAGCACCACGCTATGCACAGTCTGCTTATTGGTACTGGCAACCAACGCTTGGCGCAGCAACGTCTTGCCCCCACCCTCAGGACCGCTAACCACCAGCAACAACTGACTGTAGCGAGCCAGGTGATGCAACTGCCCAAGGACCGACTTGCGCTGCGCCGGATAGAACTTGAACCCCGGAACGCGTGAGGCGAAGGGGTCGTGAGTGAATTGGTAATGATCGAGGAACGCCTCGTCAGCATGCAAACTGGTCATGGGCCACTCATTAATTTTTAAGCTGGTCCAGCTGCGCCGCATAGTCTGCGCTCAGCGTGGCATTCAAAATTTCACGGGGGAAATCAGCGGTCACAATCGCCTCCCCCAAGCCGCGCAACAACACCAGGCGCAACTGACCATCCAACACCTTCTTGTCGACCGCCATATGCTCCATAAAATCTTCTGGAGTCATATCCTGCGGAGGCACCACGGGCAAACCCGCCGCAATAAATAGCCGAACAGCCCGATCACGCTCAGCAGCAGTGATCCAGCCCAAGCGCTCGGACATATCCAACGCCATGACCGTGCCTGCGGCAACAGCCTCACCATGCAGCCAGACACCATAACCCTGCTGCGTTTCGATGGCATGGCCAAAGGTATGCCCCAGGTTCAGAGTTGCCCGCAACCCCGACTCACGCTCATCAGCGGCGACAACCCGCGCCTTGACCGCACAAGAGCGCGCGATGGCTGCCGTTAAAGCCTGCTGATCGAGCGCTCGCAATGCCGGCATATGCTCTTCGAGCCAGACCAGGAAAGGCTCATCACAGATCAAACCGTATTTGATCACTTCCGCCAAACCGGCCGACAGCTCCCGCGCTGGCAAGGTAGCCAGGCTCGCCGTATCAATCAAGACCGCCTGCGGCTGGTAGAAAGCACCGACCATATTCTTGCCGAGCGGATGGTTGATTCCGGTCTTGCCACCTACCGAAGAATCGACTTGAGACAGCAGAGTGGTCGGCACCTGAATAAAATTGACCCCACGCTGATAACAAGCGGCAGCAAAGCCCGCCATATCACCAATAACCCCACCGCCCAAGGCAATCACGGTAGTACGACGATCGTGGCGCGCCCCCAGCAAGCCATCGAAAATAAGCTGCAAGGTCCCCCAGGTCTTGAAGGCTTCGCCATCCGGCAAAACGATGGAAGTCAGTGCATAACCTGCAAGCGCTTGCTCCAACCGCGCCAGATAGAGCGGCGCAACGGTCTCGTTAGTAACTATCGCAACTTGTCGGCCGGCGATATGGGCCGCGAGCAGATCACTGCGCGCCAGCAAGTCAGCCCCAATATAAATGGGGTAGCTGCGCTCACCGAGATCGACATGAAGTGTTTGCATAAAGCCCCCAGATTGCAAAGGGGCCTAGGATAGCGCAGTTCAGCCTGCGCTTTAACGGGGAGGAAGCGCTTCGAGCCGCTCCAGTATCTCTTGGACGACCAAGCGCGGCGGGCGCTCATCGGTTTCGACTACCACGTCTGCGATTTCGCGGTACAGCGGATCGCGAATCGCCAGTAACTCGGCCAAAACCTTGCCGGGGTCAGGAGCCCGGAGCAATGGACGATTGCGATCACGCGAGGTGCGATCCACCTGCTGCTCGACTGAAGCATGCAAATACACCACCCGCCCACCACGCCGCAACGCCGCACGATTCTCCGCACGCATCACGGCGCCACCGCCAGTCGCCAAAACCATGCCATCGACCTCACAGAGATCGGCAATCACCGCCTGCTCGCGCTCACGAAATCCCTGCTCACCCTCAACATCAAAGATCCAGGGAATATCGGCGCCCGTGCGCTGCTCAATCTCTTTATCCGAGTCTTTGAACGGTAAGCGCAACTCTTTGGCAAGCAAACGCCCGATGGTGCTTTTACCAGCACCCATCGGGCCAACGAGAATCAAATTTCGCACTTAATCAACGGCTCACCGCAACGGCTTGGCTGTTCAGGATACGCGGGGTGATGAACACGAGCAGTTCAGATTTTTGCTCTTGAACCACATCGCGCCTGAACAGGCGCCCCAAATAAGGCACATCACCTAGGAATGGAACTTTCTCCACTCCTTTTGTTTGAGTATTGGAGAACACCCCGCCGATCACGATAGTCTCACCATCACTGACCAATACTTTGGCATTCACTTCATTTTTATTAATCGGCGGCGCCCCATTTATCGACCGAGAAAAATCTGGCGCATCCTTGGTGACCTTAACCTCCATGATAATACGATTATCCGGGGTAATCTGCGGCGTAACTTCAAGTGATAGAGCCGCCTCCTTGAAAGCCGTTGTTGTTGCACCACTGGAACTGGCTTCCAGATAAGGAATTTCTGAGCCTTTAAGAATCTTGGCCGTTTCCTTATCAGAGGTAACAACCTTGGGCTGGGAAACGACCTCGCCATTCCCCGTTTTTTCCATAGCCGAGAGTTCAAGATCCAGAAGAATATTGTCTGTTACATAACCTAACCCGATTCCAGCCGTTCGACCAACGACCCCCATATCAACAAATGGAACATTGGGCCCAACATCGTCATCAGTGTTACCTGCCTCGTCACCCTCATCATCATTACCATAGGCAGTCCACTTACTCCCGCCATCTAAATTCGTCGACCCCCCCCAGCGCACCCCCAACGCCTTATCATAATCGACGTTAGCCTCGACAATACGAGCCTCAATCATTACTTGGCGGACTGGGATATCAAGCTGGGCAACGATACGACGCAGCTCATCAAGCCGGTCCTGAGTCTGGTACGCAATAATACTGTTAGTTCGATCATCCACCGTAATAGAACCGCGCTCATCCACTGCACCTTCCGCACTTGTAACCGATTGGAAAAGTTTAGCCATATCGGTAGCTTTAGCGTAATTCACCTGGATTAATTCACGACGCAAAGGCGCCAGCTCAGCAATTTGCTTTTGCGCTTCAAGCTCTTGACGCTCACGAGCAGCGATCTCATCCGCAGGCGCCACAAGTAACACATTGCCGACTTTTCGCTTATCAAGCCCCTTAGTCTTCAAAACCAAGTCCAGCGCTTGATCCCAAGGTACATTTTGCAGACGCAGAGTAATATTACCGGAAACCGTATCACTGGCCACCAAATTCAAATCAGTAAAGTCTGCAATCAACTGCAAGACCGAACGAACATCAATATCCTGAAAATTTAGCGAAAGCTTCTCACCACTATAGGCAAAGCGTTCGTTCTTGCGCTTTTCAACATCATCTTGGGTCAGCGGCTTAATGCTTAAAGTCAGCTTATTATCTGCCTGGTAAGCCAGATAATCATAAAGACCTGTCGGCTCAATAACGATACTAGCCTTATCGCCCGAACCTGTCGCACTAACGAACTGCACTGGGGTCGCAAAATCTTTGACATCCAGACGCACCCGCAGCGACTCAGGCAATTCAGTCTTAGCGAAATCCAAACGAATCTTACCGCCCTGATCCTGAATATCAGGGCTTACAGAAGCACTGGACAGGGTAATTACCACATTACCTTCACCCTGCTCACCGCGCTGAAAGTCAATATTGCTGATCGCCCGGTTTTCAGAAGCAAAAGCTTTAGCTGGCGTAGCAACAGGCGCAGCTACTGGCTGCACCGCAGCAACTTGAGCATTACCTGCCTCACCCACAATCACATAAAGGTTATTACCCTCTACACGAGTATTGTAGGGCGCCAGACTAGTCAGATTAATAATCAATCGAGTACGGTCTTTGGCTTCGACAACCGTAACACTGCGTGCGTTGCCAACACCGAGCTCACGGTTCTTTACCCCCAACTTGTTAGAAACACCCGGCAAATCTAGCGCAATGCGGGCAGGCTGCTCGATTGTATAGCCTCGAGGAGCAAGCACCGGTTCATCAAAGGTCAACTTCAACTCAACCCTATCGCCGGGCAATGCCGCTACATCGAGTGATTGCAAGTCAGCAGCAAAAAGAGATGGCGATAACAGCGCCACCAACAGGGAAATACCTAGACGCGAAAAGGAGCTATTCATTATCAGGTTCCGTTGGGCAGACCGATTGTTTTTCTTCATATTCACTCCGCTCGTATTAAGAGCGCTCCTTAAGCGAGAGGCTGCGCGGTCGTTCCAGCCAGCCACCCTCACCATCTGGGACGATTTCTACGACGTCGATTTTCGACTCATCAATAGCCAGGATGCGCCCGTGGTTGCGCCCTAAATAATCACCCACCTTAACCCGGTGAACACCACCCGCACCACTGACCAAAGCAAATACGCCACTTTCATTGGAAAGAGTACCGACCATTTGAAATACTTCTATATTGAAGTCTTCAAGAAATTGTTTGGTGCGTGTTTCATCAGGCTTAATATCAGGAGACCCTTTCTGCTGACGAGTCATATCTATTTTAATTGGCGGCTGAAATGGGCTACGCAAAGAGGCAGCACCATAAGTAAAACTTTCATAGGGCTGAAATTTTGGCAGCGGCTCAATGGAGCCTTTAGGGCGGGCACGAACCTCATCCATATAAGTCTGAAGGTCGGAAAAATCGTGATTCATCCCACAACCACTCAAACTACATAACGCAAATAAAATCAACCAATAGGAGATTTTCATTTCTGCATCCCCTTATCGTTATAGCGGTAGGTCTTCGCCAAGATACTCATGCTAAGACTAGAACCACTTTCAGCCTTTTTCGAAGGGAGTAATTCGAAATCATGCAAGGTAACAATACGCGGCAAGCTAGCAACACCACTAGCAAAGGTCGCCAAGTCGTGATAAGCACCTACAACTTTTATCTGAATAGGTAACTCTATGTAGAATTGCTGAACAGCCTCTGGCAGCAACTTAATCTCTTCAAATTCCAAGCCACTACCCAGCCCGGTACGGGTTATATCCTCCAACAGGCCAGGTACTTCAGTATCGCTGGGCAATTGCTTCAACATGGAGCCAAAGGATATTTCCATCTCCTGCATCTGCTCTTTATAAGCTTCCAGATTAGCGGCTTCAAACGCCTTTTTGGAGAACTGCTCCTTCAGCGACAGTTCCTCACCCTGCGTACGCTCAAGCTCTGACTGCAGATCCTTCAAATGAAAGTTATAGCCCAAAGCCAAAATAGCAATAAGCAAGATCAGACATGCTATGGCTTTTACCGCCGCAGGCCATGACCCGACATTATTAAAATCAAGATCACTCAGATCAATCTGCCGCAAGCTCTCTAACGAATCATTCAGGCTCATTACTTGCCCTCCTCCGCATCAAGCTTTGGCTGCGTCTGCTGCACACTCAGCTGGAACACATTCGCCTGATCTACAGCACCTGCCGTAACCGACTTGACCTCGGTCAGGTTAGGAGAGGCAAGCCATTCGGACGCATCCAGATTTCGCATTAAGTTTGAAACTCGGTTATTGGATTCTGCAGCACCCACAATCGCGATATTCTTGGCCGTCATTTTAACCGCGCTAAAATAGACACCATCAGGCAGAGTTCTAACCAACTGATCAAACACACGGCCAATAATTGGCCTATTACCCTGCAAGTCTTGAATAATTTTCATCCGTTCCAGCAACTGCTGGCGACGGGTTTTTAACTCGCTAATCTCTTTGATCCGGGCATCCAGCACGGCAATTTCTTTTCGTATGAACTCATTACGGGCGGTTTGCTGCTCAATTGCCCCACTCAGATACTGGTCACCTAAAAGGACCACACCCGCGGCAACCACAAAGACGCCGGCGAGCGTGACGAGGAAGCGCTGCTTGCGCTCCTCGCGCAACTGCTCGCGCCATGGGAGAAGGTTAATCCGCGCCATTAGTCGAAACTCCTCATTGCCAGACCGCAGGCAATCATCAATGCCGGAGCATCGCTTGCCAAAGCGCCCGCATTAACCTTGCCACTCAGCGCCATCTCGGCAAAAGGATTGGCGACCAACGTTTGCGTGCCGATCTTTTGCTGGATCAAACGATCCAAGTCAGGAATTGAGGCAGTACCACCGGCCAGCAGGATGTAGTCGACATCGTTGAACTGGCCGGCTGCGAAGAAAAACTGCAAAGAACGCGCAACCTGCTGAACGACTGCTTCTTTGAAAGGCTGCAACACTTCACTGTCATAGTCATCAGGAAGACCGCCTTGCTTCTTAGCAAGCCCCGCCTCCTCTACAGACAAGCCATAACGCCGCTGAATTTCTTCCGTCAGTTGCTTGCCGCCGAATAGTTGCTCGCGGGTATAGATGGTGCGGCCGTTATGCAGGACGCTGAGAGTGGTCATAGTCGCGCCTATATCGACCACCGCGACGGTCAATTCATCGCGACCACCACCAAGCTGCTCTACTAGTAAACCGTAAGCGCGCTCCAACGCATAAGCTTCGACGTCTACAACTTTGGCGGTAAGCCCCGCCAGTGCCAAGGCTGCTTCACGAACCTCAACGTTTTCCTTGCGGCATGCCGCAAGCAGGACTTCGACTCGATCCGCATTACGCGGCGAAGGCCCTTGCACCTCGAAATCTATGGCCACTTCTTCCAGCGGATAGGGGATGTATTGGTCGGCTTCAATCGTCAGCTGATTTTCCAGCTCGTCATCAGAAAGCCCAGCCTCCATCTCGATGGTCTTGGTAATCACCGCCGAGCCCGCCACTGCGACCGCGACCACTTTCACGCCGCTCTTGGCCTTTGCCAGAACGCGTGAGAGCGCCTGACCGACCCCTTCGAGTTCGGCGATATTCTTCTCAACCACGGAATTGGGCGGGAGCGGCTCGACAGCGTAAGCCTCTACCTTGTAGCGGCTTCCTGAGCGACTCAATTCGAGGAGCTTGACGGAAGTCGAACTGATATCGATCCCGAGTAGCGTATTCGCTTTCTTATTGAAGAGCCCTAGCACGACCGATTTCCTATTGGCATCCGCGACTTACGGACTATTTATGTTTTTTCACATTAAATAACAGTCTTGACAGAAGCGCAAATGGCTACCTGGCAAAAAAACCGCTTATAATGTGATCAGTTTTTCTCTTTTAACCTTGCGTTCCGCTTAACTCGTTCTTTTATTTGGAAATCCACAAATCTTGATGCGTCTTTTGCGATTTTTCTGCTGGTCCGGCGTTGCCGCTTTTTGTGGCCTGCTACTCAGTTTCAGCGGTGCCTTCCTCTATCTTAGCCCTAGCCTTCCATCCGTCGAATCTTTGCGCAGCATTCAGCTGCAGATCCCGCTACGGGTTTACAGCAGTGACGCCAAGCTGATCGCCGAATTCGGTGAGATGCGCCGCTCCCCTATTGCTTTCGCCGACATCCCCACCGACTTTATCGACGCCCTGCTGGCCGCCGAAGACGATAACTTTGCCAACCATCATGGCGTCGATCTAACCAGCCTGATGCGAGCTGCAACGCAAATCCTGCAAAGCGGTCAGATCCAAACTGGCGGCAGCACCATCACCATGCAGGTGGCGAAGAACTTTTTCCTTAGCAACGAGCGTAGCTTCTCGCGCAAGGTCAATGAGATTCTCTTGGCTCTGCAAATCGAGCGGGAATTGAGCAAGAACGAGATCCTCGAGCTCTACGTCAACAAGATCTACCTGGGCAACCGCGCTTATGGCATAGAGGCGGCATCCCAGGTTTATTACGGAAAGCCCATCCGCGAGATCAGCCTGGCACAGATGGCCATGATTGCCGGCCTGCCCAAAGCGCCTTCGCGCTTTAACCCGCTAGTCAATCCAACCCGGGCCATGGAGCGCCGCGACTGGATTCTCGGACGCATGTACGGCCTGGGGCGCATCGATCAACAGCGCTACAAGGAAGCCCTGGCCGAACCTATCAATGTCAGCTACCACGTCCCTGCTCCTGAACTGGACGCCCCCTATGTGGCGGAGATGGCTCGCGCCGAGATGGTCGGCCGCTATGGCAGCGACGCCTATACCGAAGGCTTTCACGTCACCACCACAGTCCCCAGCGACCTGCAACAAGCCGCCAATACCGCCGTGCGCGCAGGGCTGATCAACTACGACCAACGCCACGGCTATCGCGGTCCGGAAAGTCGCCTGCCGGGCATGACCAAAGAAAACTGGCTGATCGAGCTAAACAAGCAGGGCTCTCTCGGTGGCCTGGAGCCTGCGATAGTCACCGCAGTCGAGAACAGCGGCATCCTCGTACTGATGCGCAGCGGCGCGGAAGAGGCAGTCGCCTGGGACAGCATGAAATGGGCCCGCCCATTCCTCAATACCAATAGCCTCGGCCCGCGCCCACAGCAACCAAGCGACGTCACCCAAGTCGGCGACCTGATTCGCGTCCAACGCCAGGACGACGCCAGCCTGCGCTTCGTGCAACTGCCTGCCGCGCAAAGTGCACTCGTCTCGCTCAACCCACACAACGGCGCTATTCGCGCCCTGGTCGGCGGTTTCTCCTTCGAGCAGAGCAATTACAACCGCGCCGCCCAAGCCAAGCGCCAGCCCGGCTCCAGCTTCAAGCCGTTCGTTTACAGCGCCGCCCTGGATAAAGGCTACACAGCCGCCACGCTAGTTAACGACGCCCCCATCGTGTTTGCCGACGACGCGCTGTCGCAGGTCTGGCGACCGAAGAATGACAACAACACCTTCCTCGGCCCGATTCGTTTGCGCGAAGCGCTGTATAAATCCCGCAACCTGGTTTCCATTCGTTTGCTGCAGGATCTCGGCGTAGAGAGCACCCTGCGCTATATCGAGCGCTTCGGTTTCGACAGCAAGGACTTGCCGCAGAACCTCTCCCTCGCCCTCGGTACAGCCAGCCTCACCCCCCTGGAAATTGCCGAAGGCTGGAGCACCTTTGCCAACGGCGGCTACAAGACCGAACCCTACCTGATCGAACGCATCGAGGATCGCAGCGGCCAACTGCTGTTCCTCGCCAACCCGGCCCAAACGCCCAGTAGCACGAGCAGCCAGACCAGCCCGGACAGCGTCTTAGCCGTCACCGCCAATGTCGAGCCACTGCCCGCCAAACCGCTGCTCGCCGAGCAAGTCATCGACGAGCGCACGGCCTACATCATGACCAGCATGCTCCAGGACGTGATCAAACGTGGCACCGGCCGCCGCGCCATGGCGCTTGGCCGCGATGATCTGGCCGGCAAGACCGGCACCACCAACGAGTCGAAAGACAGCTGGTTCTCGGGCTATAACGCCGACTACATCACCACGGTGTGGGCGGGCTTCGATCAACCCGAGAGCCTTGGCCGCAACGAATATGGCGGCACCGTCGCACTGCCGATCTGGATGAGCTATATGGCGGTGGCACTGAAAGACAAGCCTAGCCACCTGCCACCTGAACCTGCCGGCCTGCTGACCCTGCGCATCGACCCCCTCAGCGGACGAGCCGCCACACCCGATACCCCCGATGCCTACTTCGAGCTGTTCAAAAGTGAAGACTCGCCACCGCCGATGAGCGAACTGGAGCCCGGCATGGGCATCCCCGGCAGCCCGCTGCCGGCCGATGAAGCCGCGCCTATCGATCTGTTCTAGCTTCAAACCGGAGCAGGCCTGGGTACGCCCCAACTGACTGCCGAATAAACTGCAGCCAATAAAAAACCCGCCGCAGCGGGTTTTTTATTGCTCGTCGGCTTAGCCGTTGAACACGTCGGCAACCGACTGCAACGGGTAGTGCTTCGGATACGGCAGAGTCGCCACACCGCTTTCGATGGCGGCTTTGGCCACCGCGTCGCAGACCACGGTGATCAGACGCGGGTCCATCGGCTTCGGAATGATGTACTCGCGACCGAATGACAGGGCGACACCGCCGTAGGCATCGCAGACTTCCTGCGGCACCGGCAGCTTGGCCAGATCACGCAGGGCCAGGGCCGCGGCGATCTTCATTTCTTCGTTGATGCGGGTGGCGCGAACGTCCAGGGCTCCGCGGAAGATAAAGGGGAAGCCCAGCACGTTGTTGACCTGGTTCGGGTAGTCGGAACGACCGGTGGCCATGATCACGTCATTACGCGCGGCATGGGCCAGTTCCGGGGCGATTTCCGGATCAGGGTTGGAGCAAGCGAACACGATAGGGTTCGGCGCCATACGCTTCAGATCGTCGGCCGCCAGCAGGTTTGCGCCCGACAGGCCGACGAATACGTCAGCGCCGTCCAGGGCATCGGCCAGGGTGCGCTTGTCGGTTTCGCTGGCGAACACCGCCTTGTACTGGTTCAGATCGTCACGACCGGCATGAATCACACCTTTGCGGTCGATCATGGAGATGTTTTCCACCTTGGCGCCCATGCTCACCAGCAGTTTCATGCAGGAGGTCGCCGCGGCACCGGCGCCGAGGCAGACAATCTTGGCTTCCGACAGGGTCTTGCCGGTGATTTCCAGGGCGTTGAGCATGCCGGCCGCGGTGACGATGGCGGTGCCATGCTGGTCATCGTGGAACACCGGGATGTCGCACTGTTCGATCAGCGCGCGCTCGATCTCGAAGCACTCGGGTGCCTTGATGTCTTCCAGGTTGATGCCACCGAAGGTGATGGAAATGCGCTTGACGGTGTCGATAAAGGCCTGCGGGCTTTCCGAATCGACTTCGATGTCGAATACGTCGATACCGGCGAAACGCTTGAACAGCACGCCCTTACCTTCCATCACCGGCTTGGAAGCCAGCGGGCCGAGGTCGCCGAGCCCCAGAATCGCGGTGCCGTCGGAAATAACTGCCACCAGATTGCCCTTGCCCGTGTAGCGGTAAGCCAACTCCGGGTCACGCGCGATTTCACGCACAGGCTCAGCGACACCTGGGCTGTAGGCCAGCGCCAGATCGCGCGCGGTTGCGGTGGGTTTGGTTAGCTCGACACTCAGCTTACCCGGACGGGGTTTGGCGTGATATTCGAGAGCGGCAGTTTTCAGATCAGACATGGTGGCATTTCCGCTTTTGGGCTGTTGAACAGGCAGGCGGCCGAGGATACGCAAGTTGTATACAGCTGCACAAGACTGATGAGTCTGGATCGGCACAGCAGCCTAGCGCACGACTTTCAGCCAGCCTCCAGGGCTCGGCTCGCCTGCAGGGTAGAAGTTATTCAGCAAGCGCAAGGTGTCCAGCGCATCGCCCGGCAGCTTAGTCTGCTTGGCCAATTCCGCCATGCTCTGGCCCGCCTTGGCCTGGAGCAAATGGATACGCGGCGGCTCGGCCAGCTTACGCTCTGCCGCCGTTAGCGGGCGAAAGCTGTTGATCACCTGAAGGAACCGCTCGTCCTCGCTCTCCAGCGCAGCCCGGCCGCGCACCGCCGCGACAAACAGATAAGCCCGCTGCCCCTGCTGCACAACCGCCACCCGCTTGGCCGCATTGCCTGGAATAATCGCGCTGTAACCGCGCAAGCCTGACTGCTGCAACTCGATACCGGCCACCAGCCGCTGCCCACCGGCACGCTGCTGCAGCCACTCGGCAGGTGCCAGGCGCTGCGGGTTGGCTTCCAGGCTCATGGCGACCAAGGCGTGTTGGTCGGCGCTATGACCGATCAAGGCCTCCGGCCGATTGACTATGGCCCAGCCCTCTGGAAAGGCCAGGGTGAAATCCAATTCGCCATGGTAAAAGTGCTGGCCACGGCGCACGCCGGTCTCGGCCGAATCGCCGAATGGCAGCCCCTCCAGACGCTTGAGAAAGCCCTCACGATTGACCTCCTGGCGCCCGCTCGCCAGGGCGCGCGCCGGCCCCAGCACCTGCTGCAGGCGCCGGTCATTATCCGGATGGGTATCGAACAGCCCGTGATAACCACCCGCCGGCTGCGCCTCGCCGCGCTTGGCCGCCTGGTCACGGCTGAAAACCTCCTGGTTCTTCAGCAGCTTGACCACCTCGATCATCGCCTGCGGGTCATAGCCACTGCGCGCCAGGTATTGCGCGCCCAGGCCATCGGCCTCCAGTTCCATGTCACGACCATAACCACGGACGAAGGCGCTGCCCAGGGCATTGGTCAAGTCGCCCGCCGCGCCCACACCGGTGCCGATGGCCAGCGCCTGGCCGAGGATGTTCCAGGCACTCGACTGACTCTGCTGCTGCACGCTATGTCGCGCTGTGACATGCCCAACCTCATGGGCAAGCACCGCAGCCAGTTCGGCTTCCGAGTTGAGGTAAGCCAGCAGCCCACGGTGGATATAGATATAGCCGCCGGGCAAGGCGAAGGCATTGATATCCGGGCTGTCCACCACGGTGAATTGATAGGCCAGCCGATTGCGGTGGCTGCTTTTCGCCACGCGCTCGCCGACTTGCTGCACATAGGCCTGCAGTTTCTCGTCGGCGTAGCGTGGGTTTTGCTTGAGAATTTCCTGGTTGTAACGCCGACCGATATCCAGCTCCTGCTGCTCGCTCATCATCACGAAGTTGGTGCGCCCGGTCGCTGGATTGACCGCGCAGCCGGCCAGTTGCCCCAGCAGCAATAACCCAGCCAGTAGGCGCCAACTCATGGCAGCTCCTCCAACATTGCTTTATCGGTCAATGGCAACAGCCAGCGGGCCTGTCCCGCTTTCAAGCCGCCACGCCGGGAGCGATCTATCACCCAGCCACGCGCCTCGACTCGCTGCCCGACCAGGCCCTGCAACTGGCGCAGATCGAAGCTATTCAGGTTTTTGGTGGACACCTGTAGCACCAGGGAATCGGCCAGCTCCAGCCACAGCCCGCCGCGATTGCGCTCGACCCGCTCGACCTGGCCCTGGATCAGGGCAAAGCCGCCGCCCTTGAGTTGCTTGGGCGCCTGCACCGGCGACTGCCGCCATACACCCAGGCGCGCCTGGCGGGCGCTACGCTCGGCCGCCTGCAGGCAGTCAACCAAGGCCAGATTAGGCGCGACGGCCACCAGATAGCCCAGCCCCTCGGCCAGCAACTGCGCCTCCAGGTTACGTCCCTGGCTGTCATAGGCATGGGCCAGGGTGCGCCCGTAATGATCCTTGGCCTCAGGCCCCAGCTGCAGACTGACGCGCCCCGCGCTGGCCGTCACCAAGGCCTGCAGACGCTGACGCGCCGCCTCGGCCAGGGGCTCGGCGGAGCGCCCTTGGCGACCCAGCTCCGGCGTATTCAAACCGATCAAGCGCACGCTGCGCCCATCGGCCAGACGCAGGGTGTCGCCATCCACCACCCACTGCACTTTGGCGCTCGGCAGCTGGCCCGGCGCCGGGCAGAACGCCTGGGCCGTACCGAGGTAAAAGCCGAAAACGAAAAAGGCGCCCACCAGGGACGCCTTTTTCAGTAGCGCGGTACAACCCATCAGGGCCTCCGGCGCTGCGCGCAAGCTTACTGCTTGGCGCCGAACATGCCGAAACGCTGCTTGAAGCGATCAACACGGCCGCCGGTATCCAGCATTTTTTGCTTGCCGGTGTAGAACGGGTGGCACTCGTTGCACACGTCCAGGCTCAGAGCTTTGCCCAGGGTGGAGCGAGTTTCGATCACGTTGCCACAGCTGCAAGTGGCGGTGATGGCTACATAGTTCGGATGGATATCGGCTTTCATGGTGATTCCTCAGGGCTATCGTGCCGCCACCAGACACTATTGTCGGGTACCGCACGGAATTAGGCCGGCGATGATACCAGAGCACCGCAGCGACGCAAGCCGCCGTGCACGCCGGCCGTCGTCCGGCCCGTGTTAAGATCGCGCCTCGCTTCGCCACTCGCGCCCAGGAGCCCCCACCGCGTGCCCGACGCCATTCTGCGCCTCGCCCTGCCCTCGCCGCTGCGCCGCCTGTTCGACTACCGTGCCCCGCCCGGTGTGCCGCGCAGCGCCCTGCAGCCCGGTGCGCGCCTGCGCGTGCCCTTTGGCCGGCGCGAGCTGATCGGCATTCTGATCGAGGTGACGGAGCACAGCGAGGTGCCGGCGGACAAGCTCAAGCCCGCCTTGCAGCTACTGGACGCCCAATCGCCGCTGCCGCCGGCGCTGTTCAAGCTGTGCCTGTGGACCGCGCAATACTACCAGCACAGCCTGGGCGACACCCTTAGCTGGGCCTTGCCGGTGCTGTTGCGCCAAGGCGAGCCGGCCGAGGTACGCCAGGAACGCTTCTGGTCCATCGCCCCCGGCGCGCAGCTGGACGACCCGCGCCTGAGCCGCGCGCCACGCCAGCGCGATGCCCTGCAGACCCTCGCCCAACACCCCCATGGCGTCGCCCATCAGCTGCTGAGCAAGCTGCAGCTGAACAAGGACAGCCTTGACCTGCTGCTGGAAAAAGGCCTGGCCAGGGTCGAAGTCCGCCGCCATGCACCGAGCGAGCGCCACCTCAACTGGCTGGCCCAGCCGGAATTGCCGCTGAATGCCGAGCAACGCACCGCCGCCGAGGCGATCCGCGCAGGCGCAGGCAGCTTCAACGCCTTCCTCCTGGCCGGAGTGACCGGCAGCGGCAAGACCGAGGTCTACCTGCAGCTGATCCGCGAAACCCTGGAGGCCGGCAAGCAGGCCCTGGTGCTGATCCCCGAAATCAACCTGGGCCCGCAGACCCTGGCGCGTTTCGAGCAGCGCTTCAACGCACGTATCGCCCTGCTGCACTCGGCGGTCAACGACCGTGAGCGCCTGGATGCCTGGCTGGCGGCCCGCGACGGCGAGGCCGACATCATTATCGGCACCCGTTCGGCGCTGTTCACCCCGATGCAGCGCCCGGGGCTGATCATCATCGATGAAGAACACGACGCCTCCTATAAACAGCAGGAAGGCCTGCGCTACCACGCCCGCGACCTGGCGGTGGTGCGCGCGCGCCAGGAAAATATCCCGATCCTGCTGGGCTCGGCCACTCCGTCGCTGGAAAGCCTGCACAACGCCCACAGCGGTCGCTATGCCCTGCTGCACCTGCGCGAGCGCGCCGGCGGCGCCCAGCAGCCGCGCTTCCTGCGCCTGGATGTGAAAAGCCGGCCGCTGGATTCCGGCATCTCCGGGCCCATGCAGCAGGCCATCGCCCAGACATTGGACGCCGGCCAGCAGGTGCTGGTATTCCTCAACCGCCGCGGCTTCGCCCCGACCCTGCTCTGCCACGATTGCGGCTGGCTGTCGGAATGCCCGCGCTGCGACGCACGCATGACTGTGCACCAGCGCTCCCACGAGCTGCGTTGCCACCACTGCGGCCATGTCGAGCGCCAGCCGAGCAACTGCCCGAAATGCCTGAACGTCGACCTGCGCCCGGTGGGGGCCGGCACCGAACGCGCCGAGGAGCGCCTAGGAATTCTCTTCCCCCAGGTGCCGGTGCTGCGGGTGGACCGCGACAGCACCTCGCGCAAGGACGCCATGACCAGCCTGTTCAATATGGTGCAGCGCGGCGAGCCGTGCATCCTGGTCGGCACCCAGATGCTGGCCAAGGGTCACCATTTCCCGCGGGTGACCCTGGTGGCGATTCTGGATGCCGATGGCGGCCTGTTTTCCGCCGATTTCCGCGCCAGCGAGCGCATGGCCCAGCTGATCGTCCAGGTCGCCGGCCGCGCCGGGCGTGCCGAAGAGCCGGGCAAGGTGATTATCCAGAGCCACCTGGCCGACCATCCTTTATTGGTGCAACTGACCGAGCAGGGCTACTTCGCCTTCGCCGAGCAGGCCCTGAGCGAGCGCCGCGGCGCCGGCCTGCCGCCGTTCTGCCACCTCGCCCTGCTGCGCGCCGAAGCGCACAAACCGGGACAGGCCGAAGGTTTTCTCGACGACGCCTGCCTGGAAGCCGAGCTGCTATTAAATGAGCTGCAGCTCGGCGGCATCGAACTGCTCGGCCCGGTTCCGGCGCCGATGGAACGCCGCGCCGGCCGCTACCGCGCGCAGTTGCTGGTGCAAGCCAATGCCCGCGCGCCGCTGCATCGCCTGCTTAACAGCTGGACCCAGGCCCTGGAGCAGATGCCTAGCGGCCGGGCGGTGCGCTGGTCGTTGGACGTCGACCCCATCGACCTGTTTTAAGCACCTGGCCTTAATCTTCAGCCCCGCATATCGGTGCCTGCCCGCTTAAAACTTGAAGCGGCGGGCGAAGGGCGTCGATAATGCGCAGTTTTCAACCAGCGCCTTTAGGCGCCGCCGCCGTAAGCGGCCGACCGAGCAGACCATGAAAGACAGCATTCGCTACCTGATTCAGCAAGCCCTGACCCGCCTCACCGCCGAAGGCGTGCTGCCCGAAGGCCTGAGCCCGGCCATTCAGGTGGAGAACACCAAGGACAAGAGCCACGGCGATTTCGCCAGCAATATCGCCATGATGCTGGCCAAGCCGGCGGGCATAAAGCCGCGCGACCTGGCCGAGAAGCTGATCGCCGCGCTGCCCGCCGATGCCGACATCAGCAAGGTGGAGATCGCCGGCCCGGGCTTCCTCAACTTCTACCAGAACACCCAGGCCCTGGCCGGCCGCCTGGATGCCCTGCTGGCCGACGCCAAGCTCGGCGTGCGCAAGACTGGCAATCCGCAGACCGTGGTAATCGACCTGTCCTCGCCGAACCTGGCCAAGGAAATGCACGTCGGCCACCTGCGCTCCACCATCATCGGCGACGCCGTGGCGCGGGTCCTGGAGTTTCTCGGCGATACCGTGATCCGGCAGAACCACGTCGGCGACTGGGGCACCCAGTTCGGCATGCTGCTGGCCTTTATGGAAGCCAACCCGGCTGCCGCCGAGAGCGAGCTAGCCGACCTGGAAGGATTCTACCGCGCGGCGAAGAAGTGCTTCGACGACTCGCCGGAGTTCGCCGAGCGCGCCCGCGAGCTGGTGGTGCAGTTGCAAGCCGGCGAGGCCGAGTGCATACGCCTGTGGCACCGCTTCAACGACATCTCCCTGTCGCACTGCCAGAAGGCCTATGACCGCCTGGGGGTAAAACTAACCCCGGCCGACGTCATGGGTGAAAGCGCCTATAACGCCGAGCTGCCGGGCATTATCGAGGCCCTGCGTAGCAAAGGCCTGCTCAGCGAAAGCGACGGCGCCCAGTGCGTATTTATGGACGACTTCAAGAACGCCGAAGGCAACCCGCTGCCGGTCATAGTGCAGAAGGCCGGTGGCGGCTACCTCTACTCGACCACCGACCTGGCCGCCATGCGTTACCGCAGCCAGCAGCTCAAGGCCGATCGCGCCCTGTATTTCGTCGACCAGCGCCAGGCCCTGCACTTCCAGATGGCCTTCGAAGTGGCACGTCGCGCCGGCTTCGTGCATGACGGCATGCAGCTCGAGCATATGGGCTTCGGCACCATGAACGGCGCCGACGGCCGCCCGTTCAAGACCCGCGATGGCGGCACGGTGAAACTGATCGACCTGCTGGATGAAGCCGAAGAGCGCGCCTACAGCCTGGTCAAGGGCAAGAACCCTGACCTCGGCGAAGACGAACTACGCCAGATCGCCCACGCCGTCGGAATCGGCGCGGTGAAATATGCCGACCTGTCCAAGCATCGCACCAGCGACTACAGCTTCAACTTCGAGCTGATGCTGAGCTTCGAGGGCAATACCGCGCCTTACCTGCTGTACGCCTACACCCGGGTGGCCAGCGTGTTCCGCAAGCTGGGCAAGAGCTTCGACGAGATCGAAGGCAGCCTCGACCTGCAGGCAACCCATGAGATCGAGCTGGCCGGCAAGCTGGCGCAGTTCGCCGAAGTGCTTAACGGCGTAGCCGAGAAAGGCGTGCCGCACCTGCTGTGCGCCTACCTGTATGACCTGGCCGGGCTGTTCTCCAGCTTCTACGAGCACTGCCCGATCCTCGCCGCCGAGGACCAGGCCACCCAGCAGAGCCGCCTGCGCCTGGCCGCCCTGACCGGCCGCACGCTCAAGCAAGGCCTGCAGTTGCTCGGCCTGGAAACCCTGGAGCGCATGTAAGTGGCGGCGAAGAAGAAACCCGCGCCCAAGCGCGGCGCCAGCCGCTACCAGGCGCCGGCGAAGAAACCGGTGCCCGGCTGGTTCTGGCTGGTCTGCGGCCTGGTGATCGGCGGTTTTATGGTGTTTCTGTTCAGCCTCGAACCCGGCCGCGACGAGATCAAACGCGCCAAGGCCGAGCAGACGCGCGGCACTCAGTCGGCCAAAGCGGCTGCCGCCACGCCGGCCAGCGACCCGGCCAAGCCCAAGTACGACTTCTACACCCTGCTGCCGGAATCGGAAGTCATACTGCCGCCGCAAGCCATCGAACAGCCCGCTACGGTGCCCGAGCAGAAGCCGGTAACCCCGGAAGAGGCCGCGAAAATCGATGCGGCACGCGCCGAGGCGGCGCTCAGCGGGCAAGTCCCGCCACCGCCGCCCCTGGTCGCCAAGGCCCCCGTCACCTCACAGTTCTTTTTGCAGGCGGGCTCATTCCGCCGCAAAGATGACGCCGAAGCCCTGCGCGCGCAGATCATCCTGCTTGGCCAGAGCGTGCAAGTGGAATCCGGCAGCGTGCGCGAAGAAACCTGGCACCGGGTGCTGGTCGGCCCCTTCGCCACCCGCGAACAACTCGGCCAGGCGCAGAAATCCCTGGCCGCCAGTGGCTTCAGCAATCTGTTGTTACAGCAACGGCAAAGCCAGTAAGGCCTGGGATTCCAGGCCCTGCGCCGCAGCGCCACGACTATTTGTCGGACACAGTGCCACGCAGGGCTTGAAGCAGGCCGCCGCAGCCCCCACTTGAGTCTGCATTGGGCACTTTCGCCCCGCTGCGTGGAGACTCTCCCTTGACCACCATCGTTTCAGTGCGCCGCAACGGCAAAGTCGTCATGGGCGGCGACGGCCAGGTGTCCCTCGGCAATACCGTGATGAAAGGCAACGCGAAGAAGGTTCGCCGCCTGTACCACGGCCAGGTGCTGGCCGGCTTCGCCGGCGCCACTGCCGACGCCTTTACCCTGTTCGAGCGCTTCGAAGGCCAGTTGGAGAAGCACCAGGGCCATCTGGTGCGCGCCGCCGTCGAACTGGCCAAGGAGTGGCGCACCGACCGCTCCCTCAGTCGCCTGGAAGCCATGCTGGCGGTGGCCAACAAGGACGCCTCGCTGATCATCACCGGCAATGGCGATGTGGTGGAGCCCGAGCAGGGCCTGATCGCCATGGGCTCCGGCGGCGGCTTCGCCCAGGCCGCGGCCATGGCCCTGCTGCAGAAAACCGACTTGAGCGCCCGTGAAATCACCGAAACCGCCTTGAACATCGCCGGTTCCATCTGTGTCTTCACTAACCAGAATTTAACCATCGAGGAAGAAGACTGCTCCGATCAGGCCGTTTAAAGCTGCTGCACTCGCGACGCTTTAAACACCCTGATTAGCGGTCCTATCCGGAGCACCTTTTATGCCCATGACCCCTCGCGAGATCGTCCACGAACTCAACCGCCATATCATCGGCCAGGACGACGCCAAGCGCGCCGTGGCCATCGCCCTGCGCAACCGTTGGCGGCGCATGCAGCTGCCGGCCGAGTTGCGTGCCGAAGTGACGCCGAAGAATATCCTGATGATCGGCCCCACCGGCGTCGGCAAGACCGAGATCGCCCGGCGCCTGGCCAAGCTGGCCAATGCGCCCTTTATCAAGGTGGAAGCGACCAAGTTCACCGAGGTCGGCTATGTCGGCCGCGATGTCGAGTCGATCATCCGCGACCTGGCCGATGCCGCGATCAAGCTGCTGCGCGAGCAGGAAATGGTCAAGGTCCGCCACCGTGCCGAAGATGCCGCCGAAGAACGCATCCTCGACGCCCTGCTGCCGCCGCCACGCACCGGCTTCAACGAAGACCCGGCACCGAGCCACGACTCCAATACCCGCCAGCTGTTCCGCAAGCGCCTGCGCGAAGGCCAGCTGGACGACAAGGAGATCGAGATCGAGGTGGCCGACAGCCCCGCCGGTATCGAGATCATGACCCCGCCGGGCATGGAGGAGATGACCAACCAGCTGCAGAGCCTGTTCTCCAATATGGGCAAGGGCAAGAAGAAGAACCGCAAACTCAAGGTCAAGGAAGCGCTCAAGCTGATTAGCGACGAGGAAGCCGCGCGCCTGGTCAATGACGAGGAGTTGAAGGCCCGCGCCCTGGAGGCGGTGGAGCAGAACGGCATCGTCTTTATCGACGAGATCGACAAGGTGGCCAAGCGCGGCAACACCGGCGGCATCGACGTGTCCCGCGAGGGCGTGCAGCGCGATTTGCTGCCGTTGATCGAAGGCTGCACGGTCAACACCAAGCTGGGCATGGTCAAGACCGACCATATCCTGTTTATCGCCTCCGGCGCCTTCCACCTGAGCAAGCCCAGCGACCTGGTGCCGGAGCTGCAAGGCCGCCTGCCGATTCGCGTGGAACTCAAGGCCCTGTCACCCGAGGACTTCGAGCGCATCCTCACCGAGCCGCACGCCTCGTTGACCGAGCAATACGCCGCCCTGCTGAACACCGAAGGCCTGGGCATCCAGTTCCTCGCCGACGGCATCAAGCGCATCGCCGAGATCGCCTGGCAGGTCAACGAGAAGACCGAGAATATCGGCGCGCGGCGCCTGCACACCCTGCTCGAACGCCTGCTCGAGGAAGTCTCCTTCAGCGCCGGCGATCTGGCTGGCCAGCAGCAAGGCGCGCCTATCCTGATCGATGCGGCCTACGTCAACAGCCACCTCGGCGAGCTGGCCCAGGACGAAGACCTGTCGCGTTATATCCTTTAAAGCAGCGATAAGCTGTAAGCCATAGGCGGCAAGTAACAGCACACCGGCTTCGTACTTGCCGCTTACCGCTTGAAGCAAACGGAGCATCGAAGATGCGAGTGCCAACGGCCATCAAATTGCACAAAGCCTCGAAAATCCTGGAACTGCAGTACGGCCCCAACGAGCACTACCGGCTGCCGGCGGAGTTTCTCCGCGTGCATTCGCCGTCGGCCGAGGTGCAGGGCCATGGCAAGCCGATTCTGCAAACCGGCAAGCTGCATGTCGGCCTGAACAAGATCGAGCCGGCCGGCAACTACGCACTGAAACTGTGCTTCGATGACGGCCACGACAGCGGCCTGTTCAGCTGGGACTACCTCGACCAACTGGCGACTCATCACGAGCAGCTCTGGGCCGACTATCTGGCCGCCCTCGCCGGCGCCGGAAAATCCCGCGATCCAGACGAAACCATCGTCAAGCTGATGCTCTAGGCTGGTGCACCGCGCGGCGCGGCCGAACCAGCAAGCCAGAGCCTCGGCGTCGGCTCAACCTGGCCCGCGTCACCCTCAGGCCAATCCGCTAGCGGCCGCGGCGCGCCCGGTTAGAGCGCATTTTCTAATCCTTCCCGGCATACTCTCCGCGCATTCGGTCCAGATCGCGACCAGCTTGCACAAACTCACAAACTCGGGTAACCAAGGAGTTGGAAGTTTTCTTGCATCTAGTCCTGCCAGCTGCAAGAAAACACGCGGAGCGATCCGCCCTCGGTAACCCGGGCAATACCTGGCCCTTAGCCCTGTGTCGCCGCGCACAGCCGTACGCCGGTATTTCGTCTCAGGACAATGGAGCGTTGTAGATGAGTGATAGAAATAGCGATGACCTGAAGACCCAGGCCTCCGAAAACACCCTCGGCCTTAATCCGGTGATCGGCATCCGCGGTAAAGATCTACTGACAGCGGCGCGCGTGGTGCTGCGGCAGGCCATCAAGCAACCAATCCACAGCGCCAAACATGTTGCCCACTTCGGCATGGAACTGAAGAACGTGATGTTTGGCCAATCCGACCTCAGCCCCGCAGACGGTGACCGCCGTTTCGCCGATCCGGCCTGGCACCAGAACCCGCTGTACCGTCGTTACCTGCAGACCTACCTAGCCTGGCGCAAGGAGCTGCACGACTGGATCGAGCACAGCAACCTGTCGGAACAGGATGCCAGCCGCGGCCATTTCGTCATCAACCTGATGACCGAAGCCATGGCCCCGACCAACAGCATGGCCAACCCGGCTGCGGTCAAACGCTTCTTCGAGACCGGCGGCAAAAGCCTGCTGGACGGCTTGTCGCACCTGGCCAAGGACATGCTGAATAACGGCGGCATGCCGAGCCAGGTCAATATGTTCGCCTTCGAGGTCGGCAAGAACCTGGCCACCACCGATGGTGCAGTGATCTTCCGCAACGAAGTACTGGAGCTGATCCAGTACAAGCCGACCACCGAGCAAGTACACGAGCGCCCGTTGCTGGTGGTGCCGCCGCAGATCAACAAGTTCTATATCTTCGACCTGTCGCAGGAAAAGAGCGTGGCGCGCTTCCTCCTGCGCAATGGCGTGCAGCCCTTCGTGGTCAGCTGGCGCAACCCGACCAAGGCCCACCGCGAGTGGGGCCTGTCGAGCTATATCGAAGCGCTGAAAGAAGCCATCGATGTGGTCACCTCCATTACCGGCAGCAAAGACGTGAATATGCTCGGCGCCTGCTCCGGCGGCCTGACCACCACCTCGCTGCTCGGCCACTATGCCGCCCTGGGCGAGCACAAGGTGCATGCCCTGACCCTGCTGGTCAGCGTGCTGGATAACCGCCTGGAAACCGATGTCGCCCTGTTCGCCGACGAAAAAAGCCTGGAAGCCGCCAAGCGCCGCTCCTACCAGGCCGGCGTCCTCGAAGGCAGCGACATGGCCAAGGTCTTCGCCTGGATGCGCCCCAACGACCTGATCTGGAACTACTGGGTCAACAACTACCTGCTCGGCAACGAGCCGCCGGTGTTCGACATCCTCTACTGGAACAACGACACCACGCGCCTGCCGGCTGCCCTGCACGGCGAGTTTATCGAGATGTTCAAGTCCAACCCGCTGATCCGTCCCGGGGCCCTGGAAGTCTGCGGCACGCCGATCAACCTCAAGCAGGTCAACTGCGATCTGTTCTGCGTCGCCGGCACCACCGACCACATCACCCCCTGGGAGTCCTGCTACAAGTCGGCCAAGCTGTTCGGCGGCAACGTGGAGTTCGTCCTGTCCAACAGTGGGCATATCCAGAGCATTCTCAACCCGCCGGGCAACCCCAAGGCGCGCTATATGACCAACAGCGAAATGCCGGCGGATCCCAAAGCCTGGCAGGCCAGTTCGACCAAGCACGCCGACTCCTGGTGGCTGCACTGGCAGACCTGGCTGGCCGAACGCTCCGGCGAGAAGAAGAAGGCCCCGAGCCAATTGGGCAACAAAAAATATGCACCCGGCGAAGCTGCTCCGGGCACCTACGTTCACGAGCGTTGATCGACTGCGCCCTGCGCAACACTGCCCGCGGTACTGGACGTGTCGCTCGCCCACTCAGCCCCATTGGCTGGGTGCGGCGAACCAGGCTTTGCCCTGGCGGTCTGGGAGCGACCTGGACGGTCTGTCCCAGCGTTTTAATTGATAGGGCTTTTGCGCATGTCGCTACCTTTCGTATTTCGCACCATCGAACTGGACGGCCAGACCCTGCGTACTGCCGTTCGCCCTGGCAACGGCAAGATGACGCCGCTGCTGATTTTCAATGGCATCGGCGCCAACCTGGAACTGGTCATGCCGTTCGTCCAGGCCCTTGACCCCGACCTGGAAGTTATCGCCTTCGACGTGCCCGGTGTGGGCGGCTCCTCCACCCCCTCGACGCCTTACCGCTTCCCTGGCCTGGCCAAGCTGGCGGCACGCATGCTCGATTACCTCGACTATGGCCAGGTCAATGCCATCGGCGTGTCCTGGGGCGGCGCCCTGGCGCAACAATTCGCCCACAATTACCCGGAGCGCTGCAAGAAGCTGATTCTTGCCGCCACCTCGGCCGGTGCGGTGATGATCCCCGGCAAGCCCAAGGTGCTCTGGTGCATGGCCAGCCCGCGGCGCTATATACAGCCGTCCTACGGTGTGCAAATCGCCCCGGAAATCTACGGCGGCGCCTTCCGCCGCGACCCCAAGTTGGCCCTGGCCCACGCGAGTAAAGTGCGTTCGGGCGGCAAGATGGGCTACTACTGGCAGCTGTTCGCCGGCCTCGGTTGGACCAGCATCCACTGGCTGCACAAGATTCGCCAACCGACCCTGGTGATGGCGGGCGACGACGACCCACTGATCCCGCTGGTCAATATGCGCCTGTTGGCGTGGCGCATCCCCAACTCGGAACTGCACGTAATCGACGACGGCCACCTGTTTCTGGTGACTCGTGCCGAAGCGGTAGCCCCGATCATCATGAAGTTTCTCGAAGAAGAGCGGCAGCGCGCCGTCATGCACCCGTACCCCGTCCCCGCCCGCAGTCACTGAGCAACGCTCCCCCATAGCGCACCAGGCTGGCTAGCGGCACAGCCCTGGTGCACACAGTCAAGGCTTGACCCCTTTCCGGGCACGCTGTATTACCTCAGGGTTCGCGCGCGGCAGTCTGGACGCCTCCATCGTGCGCGTTGGTATAAGCCTTGCTGCTTATCCATCAACCTTGAAGTCTCACGGTTTGACGACGGAGTGTTGCCCTATGCGAGACCAGCCATCTAGAGGCTCTTTGCCAACCCCTAGCAATGGGATGAATGTACAGAACGCAGTAGTCGGGCTGCGTGGCCGCGACCTGTTGTCCACCTTGCGCAGCCTGGCCCTGCAAGGGCTCAAACAGCCGGTGCACAGCGCCCGGCATGCCTTGGCGCTGGGCGGCCAACTGGGTCGGGTCTTGCTCGGTGATACGCCCTACAAGGTCAATCCGCAGGACGCCCGCTTCGCCGATCCCACCTGGCAGCACAATCCACTCTACCGACGCGGCCTGCAGGCTTACCTGGCCTGTCAAAAACAACTGCACTGCTGGATCGACGAAAGCAACCTGGATGCCGACGACCGCACCCGCGCGCGTTTTATCGCGACCCTGCTCGGCGATGCCTTCGCGCCCTCCAATACCCTGCTCAATCCGCAGGCGATCAAGGAGGTCTTCAACACCGGCGGCAGCAGCCTGATCAAAGGCCTGAGCCATTTGGTCGACGACCTGCTGCATAACGACGGCATGCCCAGCCAGGTCAGCAAGCAGGCCTTCGAAGTCGGTCGCAACCTGGCCGCGACCCCCGGGGCGGTGGTGTTTCGCAGCGAGTTGCTGGAGCTGATCCAGTACAAGCCGATGAGCGAAAAGCAGTACGCCAAACCGCTGCTGATAGTGCCGCCGCAGATCAACAAGTACTACATCTTCGACCT
>NZ_JAUYNP010000099.1 GCF_030696055.1 Pseudomonas sp.
CGGCATAGCCCCGGCCCGCCGCGCCGCGCAATTGCACCCGGTGGATGCGCTGCGCAGCGAATAGCCCGGCGCTGGTAGGGCCGTTTATATTTCGACCTGGGTGCCCAGCTCGATGACCCGGTTGGTCGGCAACTGGAAGTAGCGCAGGTTGCTGTTGGCGCTCTTCAGCAGGAAGGCGAACAGCGATTCGCGCCAGGCCATCATGCCGATGCGCTTGGCCGGAATGATGGTTTCTCGGCTGAGAAAATAGGTGGTGCTCAGCGGCGTGAAATCGAGGAAGTCATGGGGGTTGCGCTCCAGCGCGGCCGGCACATTGGGCTCGTCCATATAGCCGAAATGCAGGATCACGCGGAAGAAGCCCTCGCCGAAATTGTCGACCTCGAAGCGTTTGGCCGGCGGCACGTGGGGATGATCGGCGATGTGCACGGTGAGCATGACGATCTGCTGGTGCAGCACCTGGTTGTGCAGCAGGTTGTGCAGCAACGCATGGGGCACCGCATCCGAGCGGGCGCAGAGGAATATCGCGGTGCCACGGACCCGGTGCGGCGGCTGCAGGGCGATGCTGGAGACGAATATCGGCAGCGGCAAGGAGGTTTCGTCGAGGCGGTCGACCAGCAGCTCGCGGCCACGCTTCCAGGTGGTCATCAGGATAAACAGGGCCGCGCCGGCGACCACCGGGAAGGCCCCGCCCTCGGCGATCTTGGGAATGTTGGCGGCAAAGAACAGCACGTCGACCACGAAGAAGCACAGCAGCAGCGGAATCGCCAGCCAGCGCGGGCTCTTCCACAGCAGCAGGGCGACGGCGGCGATCAGCAGGGTGTCGATCAGCATGGTACCGGTGACCGCTACGCCATAGGCGGCGGCCAGGGCACCCGAGCTCTGGAAGCCGATCACCAGCAGGATCACCCCGACCATCAGCGCCCAGTTCACCACGCTGATATAGATCTGCCCTTCCGCGCTGCTGGAGGTGTGTTGGATCTGCATGCGCGGCACGAAGCCGAGCTGGATGGCCTGGCGGGTCAGGGAGAAGGCGCCGGAGATCACCGCCTGCGAGGCGATGATGGTGGCCAGGGTGGCCAGGCCGATCATGGGTATCAGCGCCCAGGCGGGTGCCAGCAGGTAGAAGGGGTTGCGTGCCGCCTCCGGGTTGTCCAGCAGCAGGGCGCCCTGGCCGAAATAGTTGAGCACCAGGCCGGGCAGCACCAGGCCGAACCAGGCGCGGGTAATCGGCGTGCGGCCGAAGTGACCCATGTCGGCATACAGCGCTTCGGCGCCGGTCAGCGCCAGCACCACGGCGGCGAGTATGGTGATGCCGATGCCCGGGTGGCTGATAAAGAAGTTCAGGCCCCACCAGGGATTGAGCGCGTGCAGCACATCGGGGTGGCGGATGATGCCGTAGATGCCGAGCGCGCCGAGGGTGGTGAACCACAGGCCCATGACCGGGCCGAAGAGGATGCCGATGCGTGCGGTACCGTGTTTCTGGATCAGGAACAGACCGATCAGCAGGGCGACGGTGATAGGCACCACCCAATGGCCGACGCCCGGCAAGGCGACGTCCAGCCCCTCCACCGCCGAGAGTACCGAGATCGCCGGGGTGATCATGCTGTCGCCGTAGAACAGCGCCGTACCGCCCAGCCCGGCCAGCACCAGCCACCGCGACAGGCGTGGGTAAGTCTGGGTGGCGCGGCGGGCCAGGGCGGTCAGGGCCATCACCCCGCCTTCGCCTTCGTTGTCGGCGCGCAGGATGACCAGCACGTATTTCAGCGTCACCACCCACATCAACGACCAGAAGATCAGCGAGAGAATGCCGTAGACCCCGGCCTGATCGACGCTGACGCCGTAGTGGCCGCCAAACACTTCCTTGAGGGTATAGAGCGGGCTGGTGCCGATATCGCCGTAGACCACGCCGAGGGCGGCGACGGTCAGGCTCAGGTTGCGGGGGCTGGTGTTGGAGTGACTCATGACCGGACCTTGGTATGCACAGGCGGCGCATGCTGCGCCAGCTGGTGAGTCTAGGCAAGCGTCAGGCCCCGTGCGGCAGAAACCCAGTGCGAGGCATTTGGCCGCAGCGTCTTAGCGGCGTGCCGGCACCGGGCGGGTACGGCCGCTGCCGTCGATGGCGACAAAGACGAATACCGCCTCGGTGACCTTGCGCCATTCGCTGGACAGCGGGTCGTCGCTCCACACCTCGACCAGCATCTGGATCGAGCTGCGGCCCACTTCCACGGTCTGGGTATAGAAGGACAGCTGCGCACCGACCGCCACCGGCACCAGGAAGGCCATGCGGTCGATGGCCACCGTGGCCACCCGGCCGCCGGCGACCTTGCTGGCCATGGCGGTACCAGCCAGGTCCATCTGCGACACCAGCCAGCCGCCGAAGATATCGCCGAAACCGTTGGTTTCGCGCGGCAACGCGGTCAGTTGCAGGGCCAGATCGCCCTGCGGGATGGGATCTTCCTGTTCGTACTCGATCATGATGGTGGGGCCCCGGTGCCTGATTGTTATGCTTGGAGTGGTGTGGGCGGTTCTGCAAAGGTTTTGCCGGCGGCCAAAGCTTTGCACAACCCCCTGTGGCCCAGTCGGGCCGTGCGCGCAGTATATCGGGCGGCGCGTCAGACGACGACCGCCGGGTTCTGTATTTGTCGGCTCGCTCCCAACTGCCGGGGTGCGCTGCAATTTGCTATCGTGGCCCGGCTGCCCCACAGCGCCAACCATCCCTTGCCTGATAAGAAGAAGCTGCCGCCCATGTCTTCCGTGCCCTCCGGCGCCGCGCGCCCGTTGACCCGTAGCGACTACAAGACTCTTTCGCTGTCCGCCCTCGGCGGGGCCCTGGAGTTCTACGATTTCATCATCTTCGTGTTCTTCGCCGCCGTGGTCGGCAAGCTGTTCTTCCCCGCCGAGATGCCCGAGTGGCTGCGCCAGTTGCAGACCTTCGGCATTTTCGCCGCCGGCTACCTGGCGCGGCCGCTGGGCGGCATCGTCCTGGCGCACTTCGGCGACCTGCTCGGGCGCAAGCGCATGTTCACCCTGAGCATCTTCCTGATGGCCGTGCCGACCCTGCTCATGGGCCTGTTGCCGACCTATGCGCAGGTCGGCATCTGGGCCCCGTTGGCGCTGCTCGCCCTGCGTGTGCTGCAGGGCGCGGCGATTGGCGGCGAGGTGCCGGGGGCCTGGGTGTTCGTCGCCGAACACGTACCGCAGCGGCATATCGGCTTCGCCTGCAGCACCCTGACTGCTGGTCTGACCGCGGGCATCCTGCTGGGTTCCCTGACCGCTAGCCTGATCAACCGGGTATTCAGCCCCGAGGAGTTGCTGAGCTACGCCTGGCGCATCCCGTTCCTGGTCGGCGGGCTGTTCGGCCTGATCGCGGTCTACCTGCGCCGTTGGCTGGAAGAAACCCCGGTATTCGCCGAGATGCAGTTGCGCCAGGCGCTGGCCGCCGAGTTGCCGCTGAAAGCCGTGGTGCGTGAGCATCGCCCGGCAGTGATCCTGTGCATGTTGCTGACCTGGGTGCTGTCGGCCGGCATAGTCGTGGTGATCCTCATGACCCCGACCCTGCTGCAGACCCTGCACGGCTTCAAGCCGGCCGAGGCGCTGCAGGCCAACAGCCTGGCCATCGTGTGCCTGAGCCTGGGCTGCGTGCTGGCCGGTTGGGCGGCGGATCGCTACGGCGCCGGTCGGGTGTTCGTGGTCGGCGGCCTGCTGCTGTTGCTCAGCTCCTGGACCTTCTATAACAGCCTGAGTAGCCATCCCGAGTTGCTGCTGCCGCTATACGCCCTGGCCGGACTGTGCGTCGGCATGATCGGCGCCATTCCCCTGGTGATGGTCACGGCCTTCCCGGCAGTGGTGCGTTTCTCCGGGCTGTCGTTCTCCTACAACCTGGCCTACGCCATCTTTGGCGGGCTGACGCCGATCCTGGTCAGCCTGTTGCTGAAATGGAGCCCGCTGGGCCCGGCCTACTATGTCGCGGCTCTGTGCCTGCTGTTTATGCTGATCGGCGGCTGGCTGTGGCAACGCCAGGCGGCGCAGCCTGTGCTGGGGTAGGTTGGGTTGAGGCGCGCAGCGCCGAAGCTTTGTAGGGTGGGTGGCGCGGGGCAGAGTCTGAGAATCAACTACGGAATTTGCGCGCCACGTAACCCACCAGGCGCTAATCGGCCTGCCCTCTCTGGCGGGTTACGGCGCAGCTGACTACGCGGCAGCAGATAGCCCGTGGTCATGCGCCCCGCCCGACGGACTACGTTTTCACACAGCCTGTTGCGGGCCTGTTTATTTTTCCCGCTTTAATCTAATTGTCACAATCTGTTCATAGAGTGTTCATGCGGCCTGCCAATACTTGGCCCCGTTCAATCCAACACTAGTTTTCCAGGAGTAAGGCATGAAACTGAAGCGTTTGATGGCGGCCATGACTTTTGTCGCCGCTGGCGTCGCCACCGCCACTGCGGTTGCTGCTGTCGATCCGGCTCTGCCGAGTTATGCAAAAACCTCCGGCGTATCGGGCAACCTGTCCAGCGTCGGTTCCGACACCCTGGCCAACCTGATGACCCTGTGGGCCGAGGACTACAAGAAGCTCTACCCGAACGTGAATATCCAGATCCAGGCCGCCGGTTCCTCCACCGCGCCACCTGCCCTGACCGAAGGCACTTCCAACCTCGGCCCGATGAGCCGTGCGATGAAGGACAACGAACTGCAGGCCTTCGAAGAGAAGTTCGGCTACAAGCCGACCGCCATCCCGGTGGCAGTCGACGCCCTGGCCGTGTTCGTGCACAAGGACAACCCGATCAAGTCGCTGGACATGGCGCAGGTCGACGGCATCTTCTCCGCCAACCGCCTGTGCGGTGGCAGCAATATCAAGACCTGGGGCGACCTGGGCCTGAGCGGCGAGTGGGCCGGCAAGCCGGTGCAGCTGTTCGGCCGTAACTCGGTATCCGGTACCTACGGTTACTTCAAGGAAGAAGCCCTGTGCAAAGGCGACTTCAAGTCGAATGTCAACGAGCAGCCAGGTTCGGCTTCCGTGGTGCAGTCGATCTCCAGCACAGTGAACGCCATCGGTTACTCGGGCATCGGCTACAAGACCGCCAGCGTACGTGCCCTACCGCTGTCGAAGAAGGGCGGCGAAGCCTTCGAGGCCAACGAAGCCAACGCCCTGGCCGGCAAGTACCCGCTGTCGCGCTTCCTGTTCGTCTACGTCAACAAGGCGCCGAACAAGCCGCTGAGCCCGCTGGAAGCCGAGTTCGTCAAGATGGTGCTGTCCAAGCAAGGCCAGGAAGTGGTGTTGAAGGATGGCTATATCCCGATGCCGTCCAAAGTGGTCGCGAAAACCCTGAAGGATCTGGGTCTGTAAGCAGCCCTGGAAGTGCCGCCGGGCGATAAGTCTGGCGCACTACTCGACGCGCCCGCTACTCTTTGGAGTCGCGGGCGTTGTCGCGTCACCGCACTGTAATCTTTCTGTCATACAAGGCCGTTAGATTTAGCGCCTGCTCAAATCAGGCGCGCGCGCGTGCAACCGCCCAGAGAATTTCGCATGAACGACTTGGCCAACGACTCCATGACCGCATCCTCGAACAACAGCCAACGGCTGGACTTCAACACCCCGGCCCTGCTGCGCAAGCGGCGCATGCGTGCGCTCAAGGACCGTTTGGCGCACTGGTATGTGTCCATCGGCGGTTTGGCGGTGCTGGCCTGCATCACCCTGATCTTCTTCTACCTGGCTTATGTGGTGCTGCCGATATTCGCCGGCGCCGAGCTGGACTCGCGCAAGGCCCAGCAGCCGAGCTGGCTGGCCGGGCAGGGCGAGGCCTTGCTGCTGGCGGTGGAAGAGCAGAACAAAGTCGCCATGCGCCTCAATCGCGCGGGCCAGGTGCAGTTCTTCAGCCTCAAGGACAGCGCCCTCCTTAACGCTTACCAGCTGGCCTTGCCGGCTGGTGCCAGCATCATTTCGGTGAGTCAGGACCAGCCCGGCAGCCGCCGCGTGGCGCTCGGCCTGTCCAGCGGTCAGGCCCTGGTGTTCCAGCATGACTACAAGGTCAGCTATCCGGACAACGTCAAGACCATCACCGCGAAACTCAGCTACCCCTTCGGCGAAGCGCCTCTGACCCTGGATACCCAAGCGCGTGCCCTGGAGCATGTGGCGATCAGCCAGAACGACGATACCCTGTTGCTCGGCGCCTCGACCGGCGCCGAACTGCACCTGCTGTCGCTCAGCCGCAGCGAGAACCTGCTGACCGGCGAAACCAGCCTGGAAGAGCAGCGCATCGCCCTGCCGCAGATCGCCGCGCCGATCAAGGAACTGGTCATCGACCCGCGGCAGATGTGGCTGTACGTGATCAACGGCAAGGCCACCGCGGATGTCTTCGACCTGCGCAACAACAGCCTCAACGGCCGCTACCAGCTGCTCGACGGCGGCGCCGAGGTGACCACTGTGACCCAGCTGCTGGGTGGCATCTCGCTGATGGTCGGCGACAGCCAGGGCACTATCGCCCAGTGGTTTATGGTGCGCGACGCCGACGACAAGTCGACTCTGACGCGCATCCGCGACTTTCAGCTGGACGGCAGCGCCATTACCCAGATTCTCCCGGAAGAGCGCCGCAAGGGCTTTATCGCCCTGGATGCCGACGGCACCCTGGGCATCTTCCACAGCACCGCGCACCGTACCCTGCTCACCGAGCAGGTGGCCGATGGTGCCGCCATCGCCGCCCTGTCGCCGCGTGCCAACCGCGTGCTGGTGGAGTCCCAGGGCCAGGTGCAGCGCTTTGTGGTGGACAACCCCCATCCGGAAATTTCCTGGAGTTCGTTGTGGAGCAAGGTCTGGTACGAAAGCTATGACGAGCCCAAGTACGTCTGGCAGTCGACCTCGGCCAACGGCGATTTCGAGCCGAAGATGAGCCTCGCGCCGCTGACCTTCGGCACCCTCAAGGCGGCCTTCTACGCCATGCTGCTGGCCGCGCCGCTGGCTATCTGCGCGGCGATCTACACCGCCTATTTCATGGCCCCGGCCATGCGCCGCAAGGTCAAGCCGGTGATCGAACTGATGGAGGCGCTGCCGACTGTGATCCTCGGCTTCTTCGCCGGCCTGTTCCTCGCCCCCTATGTGGAAGGCCATCTACCCGGCATCTTCAGCCTGTTGCTGCTGACCCCGGTGGGCATCCTGCTGGCCGCCTACGGCTGGAGCCGTCTGCCGGAGAAAATCCGTCTGGTCATTCCGGACGGCTGGGAAGCGGCCCTGCTGATCCCGGTGATACTGCTGATCGGCGCCGGCTCCCTGGGCATGAGCGGGCACCTGGAAAACTGGTTCTTCGGCGGCGACATGCGCCTGTGGATCAGCAACGATCTGGGCATCGCCTTCGACCAGCGCAACGCCCTGGTGGTGGGCCTGGCCATGGGCTTCGCGGTGATCCCGAACATCTACTCGATCGCCGAAGACGCCGTGTTCAGCGTGCCCAAGAGCCTGACCTTCGGCTCCCTGGCCCTCGGTGCCACGCCCTGGCAGACCCTGACCCGGGTGGTGATCCTCACCGCCAGCCCGGGGATCTTCTCGGCGCTGATGATCGGCATGGGCCGGGCGGTCGGCGAGACCATGATAGTGCTGATGGCCACCGGCAACACGCCGATCATGGACATGAACATCTTCGAGGGCCTGCGCACCTTGGCGGCCAACGTGGCGGTGGAGATGCCCGAGTCGGAAGTCGGCAGTACCCACTACCGTGTGCTGTTCCTCTCCGCGCTGGTGCTGCTGACCTTCACCTTCGTGATGAACACCCTGGCGGAAGTCATACGGACCCGCCTGCGCAAGAAATATGCGTCCCTGTAAGCATGCCCGCGCAGCGGGCCATCCGATGACCCTCGCCCCTTGGGGAGACGACTGCATGGATGCAGGAGGTAGGGCGACGCAGGATGCTAAAGCCGAGGGTGCTCGCAGGGCGGGAAAGCGGAGTGCGCTCCGGTTAGCGAATTTGATAAAGGTATGACTAGGTGAAACAGCAAAACCTCAAGTCCTGGTTCAAGAGTGGCGCGCCCTGGGTGTGGATGACCGCCGGCGGCGTGTCCATCGCGGTGATCATGACCCTCGGCCTGCTGGCGGTGATCGCCACCCGCGGCCTCGGTCACTTCTGGCCGGCCGATGTGGTCGAGTCGCGCTACCAGGTGCCCGGCGAGGAGTCCCGCCTGATCGCCGGCGAACTGACCCAGGCCGAGCAAGTGCCGCGCGCGCGCCTGGCCGCCGCCGGCCTGCCGGTGGACGTCAAGGGCGGCGAGTTTATGACCCGCGAGCTGCTCAAGGTGGGCAACCGCGAGCTGTTCGGCGCCGACTTCAGCTGGGTGGTGGCCGAATGGCTGAGCGACTCGCGCACCCCGGCCGAGCTGCTGGTGATGGAGCGCCGCGAGTGGGGCAACTTCTATGGCTACCTGGTCAACGTCAAACAAGGCGGCCAGTTGGTCGCCGAGGGCGAAGCGGCCTGGGGCGAGTTGCAGCAACGCATCGCGCGTATCGACGAACTGCATGAGCAGATCAGCAAGCTGGAGAAGAAGGACATCGGCCGCATCAACGCCGGCCTCGAGCGCCTGCGTCTGCAGACCCGCCGCCTGGAGCTGGACAAGCAGTTGGATGCCGTCGCCCAGGCCGACCTGGACGCCCAGCGCGCCGAGTGGGATGCCCAGTACCAAGTGCTGGAGGCCCAGCTGATCGAGCTGCACACGGCCTTCGAGCGCGACAGCGTGACGCTCAAGACGGTCGACGGCCGCGAGCAGGAAATCAGCCTGGGCAAGGTGGTGCGCGCCTACCAGCCGAACGCCATGGGCACCCTCGACAAGCTCGGCTTCTACTTCGCCAAGTTGTGGGAGTTCGTCAGCGACGACCCGCGCGAGGCCAACACCGAAGGCGGGATCTTCCCGGCGATCTTCGGCACCGTGATGATGACCCTGATCATGGCGGTGATAGTCACCCCGTTCGGCGTGATGGCGGCCATCTACCTGCGCGAATATGCCAAGCAGGGCCTGATGACCCGCATCATCCGCATCGCGGTGAACAACCTGGCCGGCGTCCCGGCCATCGTCTACGGCGTGTTCGGCCTGGGCTTCTTCGTCTACGTGCTGGGCGGCTCGATCGACAGCCTGTTCTTCGCCGAGGCGGCACCGGCGCCAACCTTCGGCACCCCGGGCCTGCTGTGGGCCTCGCTGACCCTGGCGATCCTCGCCGTGCCGGTGGTGATAGTCGCCACCGAGGAAGGCCTGGCGCGTATCCCGCGGGCGCTGCGCGAAGGCTCCCTGGCGCTCGGTGCGACCAAGGCCGAGACCCTGTGGAAGGTGGTGTTGCCGATGGCCAGCCCGGCCATGATGACCGGCATGATCCTCGCCGTGGCCCGCGCCGCCGGCGAAGTGGCGCCGCTGATGCTGGTCGGCGTGGTCAAGCTGGCGCCGGCACTGCCGCTGGATGGCAACTACCCCTACCTGCACCTGGACCAGAAGATCATGCACCTGGGCTTCCATATCTACGACGTCGGCTTCCAGAGCCCCAACGTCGAGGCCGCGCGGCCGCTGGTGTACGCCACCGCGCTGCTGCTGGTGCTGGTGATCGCCCTGCTCAACCTCAGTGCGGTGTTTATCCGCAACCATCTGCGCGAGAAGTACAAGGCGCTGGATCATTGAATCTGAGCAGCAAGCCTCAAGCCGCAAGCTTCAAGTGGAAGCGCCCGGCTGTTGACTTGCCGCTTGTAGCTTGCAGCTTGTAGCTGTGAACGGAGTGAAACCATGCAGCACGGAACACAGACTCACGGTATCGACATCTCGGCCCTGGGCCGCGACAAGCAGAGCCTCAACCTGGCCGCCGAGAGCGTGGCCATCGCAGTACCGGGGCTGAACCTGTACTACGGCGACAAGCAGGCGCTGTTCGATGTGCAGATGAACATCCCCAGGCAGCGCGTCACCGCCTTTATCGGCCCGTCCGGTTGTGGCAAGTCGACCCTGCTGCGCACTTTCAACCGGATGAACGATCTGGTCGACGGCTGCCGCGTGGACGGCGAGATCAACCTCGACGGGCGCAATATCTACCGCAAGGGCGAAGACGTCGCCGAACTGCGTCGCCGGGTCGGCATGGTGTTCCAGAAGCCCAACCCCTTCCCCAAGAGCATCTACGAGAACGTGGTGTACGGCCTGCGCATCCAGGGCATCAACCAGAAGCGCGTGCTCGACGAAGCGGTGGAGTGGGCGTTGAAGAGCGCGGCGCTGTGGGACGAGGTCAAGGACCGTCTGCACGACTCGGCGCTGGGCCTGTCCGGTGGTCAGCAGCAGCGTCTGGTGATCGCCCGTACCGTGGCGGTGCAGCCGGAAGTGCTGCTGCTCGACGAACCCTGCTCGGCGCTGGACCCCATCTCCACGCTGAAAGTCGAAGAGCTGATCTACGAACTGAAATCCAAGTACACCATCGTCATAGTCACCCACAATATGCAGCAAGCCGCGCGGGTGTCGGACTACACGGCCTTTATGTATATGGGCAAACTGATCGAGTTCGGCGATACCGATACGCTGTTCACCAACCCGGCGAAGAAACAGACTGAGGACTACATCACCGGTCGCTATGGTTGATGGCGCGTAACGCCACAGCCTCAAGCCGCAAGCTTCAAGCGGCAAGTGAAAGGCAGCCCAGAACGACGACACACCGGCTTGAAGCCTAAGGCTTGAAGCTTGCAGCTTTCGCGGAGCGAACCAGCATGATCAACAAAGACAGCCTTACCCACCATATCTCCCAGCAGTTCAACGTCGAGCTGGAGGAGGTGCGCAGCCATCTTCTGGCCATGGGCGGGCTGGTCGAGAAGCAGGTCAACGACGCGGTCACCGCGCTGATCGACGCCGACTCCGGTCTGGCCCAGCAGGTGCGCGAGATCGATGACCAGATCAATCAGATGGAGCGCAATATCGACGAGGAGTGCGTGCGCATTCTCGCCCGCCGCCAGCCGGCCGCCTCCGACCTGCGGCTGATCATCAGTATCTCCAAGTCGGTGATCGACCTCGAGCGCATCGGCGACGAGGCGACCAAGATCGCCAAGCGCGCCATCCTCCTGTGCGAGGAAGGCGAAGCGCCGCGCGGTTACGTCGAGGTCCGGCATATCGGCGATCAGGTGCGCAAGATGGTGCAGGAGGCGCTGGACGCCTTCGCCCGCTTCGACGCCGACCTGGCGCTGTCGGTGGCGCAGTACGACAAGACCGTCGACCGCGAATACAAGACCGCCCTGCGCGAACTGGTCACCTACATGATGGAAGACCCGCGTTCGATCGCCCGCGTGCTCAATATCATCTGGGCCCTGCGCTCGCTGGAGCGCATCGGCGACCACGCGCGCAATATCGCCGAACTGGTGATCTACCTGGTGCGCGGCACCGATGTGAAGCATATGGGCCTGACCCGCATGCAGGAAGAAGTGCAGGGCACCCACAAGGGCAGCTAGGCCCCATTGCGACCCAGGTTGCTCCTGCGCGGGAGTGACCTGGGCGGCAGAAACTCGCGCGCTAGCGATATTCGATTGGCCTTTGGCCAGCAGCCGCGACTATGCTTAAAGCCATTACAACAGGAGTGGCCGATGAGCAAAGTCAGCGTACTGGTGGTGGACGATGCAACCTTTATCCGCGACCTGGTGAAGAAGGGGCTGCGCGATCACTTTCCCGGCGTACAGATCGAGGAAGCGGTGAATGGGCGCAAGGCCCAGCAGCTGCTCGGTCGGCAGAGCATCGACCTGATCCTGTGCGATTGGGAAATGCCGGAAATGTCCGGCCTGGAACTGCTCAGCTGGTGCCGCGAACAGGACAGTCTGAAAACTGTGCCCTTTATCATGGTCACCAGCCGAGGTGACAAGGAAAACGTGGTGCAGGCGATTCAGGCCGGCGTCTCCGACTTTATCGGCAAGCCCTTCTCCAACGAGCAGTTGGTGACCAAGGTAAAAAAAGCCTTGAGTCGCGCCGGCAAGCTGCAGAGCCTGATGACCGGCGCGCCGCCCAAGATGCTCAGCACCGGTGCCTACGCCAATGACTCGCTGTCCGCCCTGACCGCCGGCAAGGCCGAGGTGCTCAAGCCCGCGGCAGCGCCAGCAGTGGCTGCCGCCGCGGCCTTCGCCGGCAAAGCCGCCGCGAAAAAAGTGCCGGCCAGCAGCGCGCCCAGTGGCCGTGGCCAGGGCCAATTGCGCCTGCCTTCCGGCATCATGGCCTGCGTGATCAAGGCGCTCAGCCTCAAGGAGGCGCAACTGGTGGTGAAGCGTGGCGAGGTGCTGCCCCAGGTGCTGGAAAGCGCCGTGCTCGATCTGGAGCAGGGTGAGGCGGCGGAAACCGCCCGGCTCAATGGCTACCTGCATGCCGTGGCGGCCTTCGAGCCCAAGCCAGACAGTGAGTGGCTGCAACTGACCTTCAAGTTCGTCGACCGTGACCCGCAGAAGCTCGACTATCTTTCGCGGCTGATTGCCCGCGGCACGGCGCAGAAGCACTTTATCCCGGGGGCGTAACTGGGGTTTTGCCGCATCCTTCAGCGAGTTCTGTCACAGGTCTGCAGATGCTGCCTCGCATGGCGTTGCCAGCGCTGCTAGTCTCAAGGGTCCGGGCAGGCAAACCATTAGATCCGAGTCGTTATGCTAGGGCGTCTGATATTACTCTGCGGTGCGTTGGCCTTGGCGGGCCAGGCTGGCGCATTGACCATCTACAAGTACACCGATGCCAACGGCGTGGTGACCTATACCGATAAGGCCGCGCCCGGCGCCCAGGTCTTCGTGTTCCGCGATCGCATGGTCGAGCGCCTGGACCAACAGGTGAAGCTGGAGACCAAGAAGCACGCGGCCGGCGAAACCCTGCTGGTGCGCAACGACCTCTATGCCCCGGTGCAGATCGAGTTGCGTCTGGATCGGCTCGAAAACGTCGTGGGAGCTCCCGACAAGCCCATCCGCTGGGTGCTGCCGCCGCGCAGCACCATCCGCCTGGCCACCCTGGCCGCGCGCGACCCCAGTAAGCCACTGCATTACAAAACCAAGCTGCGCTACGCCCTGGGCGATCCACGTTTGCTGCCGACGCAAAACAGTTACCCACTGCCTTGGCGTGGCGGCCCGTTCAAGCTGACCCAGGGCGCCAACGGCAAATACAGCCACTTCACACCCAAGGGGCGCTATGCCCTGGATATCGCCATGCCCCAGGGCACGCCGATAGTCGCCGCCCGTGGCGGGGTGGTGGTGAAGAGCGAAAACCGGCAGAGCGGGCGCGGCAACAACCCTTCCGGCAACTTCGTGCGCATCCTGCACGACGACGGCACCATGGGCGTCTACCTGCACCTGCTGCGCGGCTCGGTGAGCGTGCAGGAGGGCCAGCGTGTCGAGGTCGGCACCCACCTGGCGAGTTCCGGCAATACCGGCAACAGCACCGGCCCGCACCTGCACTTCGTGGTGCAGCGCAATGTCGGTTTCGCCCTCGAGTCCATTCCCTTCCGCTTCAGTCAGCCGGTCAACAGCCTGCCCAACTTCGCGGTGGGCGGGGAGTAGAAGGCTAGCTACAAGCGGCAAGTAAAAGCGAAAAGCCGCACACTGATTCGCTTGCAGCTTGCAGCTTGCAGCTTGCAGCTTGCAGCTTGCAGCTTGCAGCTTGCAGCTTGCAGCTCAGTCCAGCTTAAGCACCTTGGCCAGGACTATCTTCGGCCCTTTCATCTTCTTGACGATGATGCGCAGGCCGTCGACTTCCAGCACTTCCTCTTCCTCGGGCATGCGCTTGAGGGTTTCGTAGATCAGCCCGGCCAGGGTTTCCGCCTCGACATGATCGAGGTCGACGCCGAGCAGGCGCTCGACCTTGAACAGCGGCGTGTCGCCCCGCACCAGCAGCTTGCCCGGCTGGTAGGCGAGGATGCCGCGCTCGGCCTTGCGGTGTTCGTCCTGAATATCGCCGACCAGGGCCTCCAGCACGTCTTCCATGGTCAGGTAGCCGATCACCTTGCCGTCGGCTTCTTCGACCAGGGCGAAGTGCGAACCACCCTGACGGAACTGCTCGAGCAGGTTGGACAACGGCATATGCCGGCCAACCCGTTCGATCGGGTGCATCAACTCGGCCAGTTTGAGGGCCGAGGGCAGCATTTCCAGCAGCGACAGGTGCAGCAGCAGATCCTTGATATGCAGCACGCCGACGAACTCGCCGCTGTTCTCGTCATACACCGGGTAGCGGCTGTACTTGTGCCGGCGAAACAGGCTGAACACCTCATCCAGGGTCGCGGCCAGCGGCAGATAGACCAGATCCTCGCGGGAGTTGGCCCAGTCCACCACCTCCAGTTCGCCCAGCTCCACCGCCGAGGCCAGTACGCGCATGTCCTGGTCGCTGGGGTCGCTGGCGCGGCTGGAGTGCAGAATCAGTTTCAGCTCGTCGCGGCTGTAATGGTGCTCGTGGTGCGGCCCCGGCTCGCCTTGGCCGGCGATGCGCAGGATGGTGTTGGCGCTGGCATTGAGCAGGAAGATCGCCGGGTACATGGCCCAGTAGAACAGGTACAACGGCCCGGCCGTCCACAGCGACAGTAACTCGGGTTGGCGGATCGCCCAGGACTTGGGCGCCAGTTCGCCGACCACTATGTGCAGGTAGGAAATGATAAAGAAGGCGCTGAAGAAGGCGATGCCGTGCACCAGCTTCGGCGAGTCGATGCCGATGGCCTCAATCAGGGGGCCGAGCAGGTGGGCGAAGGCCGGCTCGCCGACCCAGCCGAGACCCAGGGAGGCCAGGGTGATGCCCAGCTGGCAGGCGGAGAGGTAGGCATCCAGCTGGCTGTGCACGGTGCGCAGGATATGCCCGCGCCAGCCGTTCTTGGCCGCCAGGGCTTCGACCTTGGTGGCGCGCAGCTTGACTATGGCGAACTCGGCGGCAACGAAGAAACCGTTGAGCAGGACCAGGAACAGGGCGAATAGAACGAGGCCGAAATCGGCGAAGTAGGTAGTGGCGGTGTAACTCGTGGAGGGGTCCATACGGGGTTCGGGTAGTGAATGAGCGCTAAAGGGTGGGGGCAGTTGCCGGGTTTTGCAAGTACGCGGCCGGCTATTGGCCGCGTCGCACCGCCTGCAGGGCGGGGAAATGGCAGGTAAAGGTGCTGCCCTTACCCAGGCTGCTGACTATCTCCAGGCGCGCGCGGTGGCGCAGCAGCACGTGCTTGACGATGGCCAGGCCCAGCCCGGTGCCGCCGGTATTGCTGGCGCGGCTGGAGTCGACCCGGTAGAAGCGCTCGGTCAGGCGCGGCAGGTGCTTGGCTTCGATGCCCGGGCCGTTGTCCCGCACCGCCAGGTGTGCGCCCTGTTCGTCGCCCCACCAGCGGATCTGGATCTCGCCTGCGGCCGGGGTGTATTTCACCGCGTTGAACACCAGGTTGGAGAAGGCGCTGCGCAGCTCCGCCTCGCTGCCCTTGAGCTTGAGGTGCGGGTCGGCCTCCAGGCTGATGCGATGACCGCGTTCGGCGGACAGCGCCAGGGCGTCGCTCTTGATCGACAGCAGCAACAAGTCGACCGCCACCGGCTGGTTGTCCGAGGGGTAGTCGGTGGCTTCCAGCTTGGCCAGCAACAGCAGATCATTGAGCAGGCTCTGCATGCGTCCGCCCTGTTGCTGCATCTGTTGCAGCGCGCGCAGCCAGCGTGGGTTCACCGCCTCGACGTTGTCCAGCAGGGTCTCCAGGTAGCCGGCGATCACCGTCAGCGGCGTGCGCAGCTCATGGGACACGTTGGCGACGAAATCTTTGCGCATCTGCTCCAGCTGGTACAGGCGGGTGATATCGCGCACCAGCATCAGCAGCTCGCGGTTGCCGTACTGGGTGACATGAAATTGCAGACGGCAGCGGTCGTTGATCGGCGAGGGCAGCTCCAGCGGCTCCTGATAGTTGCTGCCTTCGAAATACTCGATAAAGCGCGGGTCGCGCACCAGGTTGGTGATCAGCTGGCCGCTGTCCTGCGGGGTTTGCAGGCCCAGGAGCTTTTCCGCGGCGAGGTTCCACCATTCCAGGTTGCCGTCGCGGTCGAGCATGATCACCGCATCCTTCAGCGCGGCGGTGGACTCCTGCACCCGGTCGATCACCGCCTGCAGGCGGCCGCGGGCTTTCTGATCGCGGCGTTGCAGGTGATAGATATTGTCGAAGACTTCGCCCCACAGGCCATAGCCATCGGGTGGCGGCTCATTCGCCTGGCGGGTGCGCAGCCATTGGTGCAGGCGCAGCAGTTGGCGCAGATGCCAGCCGAGGTAGCCGCCCAGGCCGAGCACCAGGGCCCAGGCGTACTGGCCGCTGATCAGGCCGAGCAGCAGGCAGGCGCCGACCAGTAACAGCACACGACGTATCAGGGGGCCGCGCCAGTTTTGCTTCACGTAAAGCTCATCCGCCAATTCATCCATTTTGCCCGGCCGCTGCGCGCGGCCGGTTGGCCATCTTAACCCAGTGGTCGTGCGCTAGCTTTTGCTGGAGAAGCGATAGCCGGTGCCGCGCACGGTCTGTACCAGGTTCTCGTAGACCTCGCCGAGGGCCTTGCGCAGGCGGCGGATATGCACGTCGACGGTGCGCTCCTCGACATACACGTTGCCGCCCCAGACCTGGTCGAGCAGTTGGCCGCGGGTGTAGGCGCGTTCCTGGTGGGTCATAAAGAATTGCAGCAGGCGGTATTCGGTGGGGCCCATCTCGGCCGGTTTGCCGTCGTTGGTGACCCGGTGGCTGAGCGGGTCGTGCAGCAGGCCGCCGATCTCGATCGGCCCTTCGCTGTCGATCGGGCCGGCGCGGCGCAGCACCGCCTTGAGGCGCGCGACCAGCTCGCGGGGCGAGAACGGCTTGGTGATGTAGTCATCGGCGCCGACTTCCAGGCCCTGGATCTTGTTGTCCTCTTCGCCCTTGGCGGTGAGCATGATGATCGGGATGTCGCCGGTCAGCTCGTCGCGCTTCAGGCGACGCGCCAGTTCGATGCCGCTGGTGCCGGGGAGCATCCAGTCGAGCAGAATCAGGTCGGGTTTGCGGTCGACGATAATGGCATGGGCCTGCTGGGTGTTTTCCGCTTCCAGGCACTCGTAACCGGCCATTTCCAGGGCCACGGCGATCATTTCACGGATCGGTGCTTCGTCATCGACGATCAGGATGTTCTTGCCAACCATGGTCAAGCCTCGGGTCATCTAGCTGTAATGGGCTGCATTAGATAACGGAATTATTGCAGCGATATGACAAAAGGGTGGCGCCGCCCATCCTAGACAGCCAGGGCGTAGTCCACGACCAGGCCGATAAAGATCGCCAACCCGGCCCAGTGGTTATGCAGAAAGGCGTTGAAGCAGGCCATGGGTTTGCGGTTGCGGGTCTTGTGATATTCCCAGGCGAAGCAGGCGGCGGCGCCCAGCAGGCCGAGGTGGAAATAAACCCCCAGCTCGAAACGCGCGCCGGCCAGCAGCAGGCAGAGCAGGGCCAGGCCCTGGAGGATGACGATGATCAGGCGGTCGGCATCGCCGAACAGGATGGCGGTGGATTTCACCCCGATCTTCATATCGTCGTCGCGGTCGGCCATGGCGTAGTAGGTGTCGTAGGCCACTGTCCACAGCAGGTTGGCGATATACAGCAGCCAGGCCTCGGCCGGCGGCAGTTCACCAGTCACAGCGCTGAAGGCCATCGGCATGCCCCAGGAGAAGGCCGCGCCCAGCACCACCTGCGGGTAGAAGGTGTAGCGCTTCATAAAGGGGTAGCAGGCGGCCAGGGCCAGGGCGCCGAAGGACAGCCAGATGGTGGTGGTGTTGGTAAACAACACCAGCACGAAGCTCAGTGCGACCAGGATGGCGAAGAGGATCAGCGCCTCGCGTGGCTGCACCTTGCCGCTGGCCAGGGGACGGGCCTGGGTGCGTGTGACGTGGCCGTCGAAGTGACGGTCGGCGTAGTCGTTGATCACGCAGCCGGCGGCGCGCATCAGTATCACCCCGAGCACGAAGATCAGCAGGTTCTTCGCGCTCGGCACGCCTTCGGCCGCCACCCACAGTGCCCACAGCGTCGGCCACAGCAGTAGATAGATGCCGATGGGCTTGTCCAGGCGCATCAGCTGGACGAAGTCCCAGGCGCGCGGGTGCAGGCGATCGAGTGAGTGCAGCAGGCGGGTATACATGGACGCGTCTCCGTGCGGGTTGCGCGGATTATACGGAGTCGGCGTGGGATGGGGCGATGCGTAGGATGGGTTAGACGCGTAGCGGCGTAACCCATCAAAGCGACGCAGATGATGGGTATCGCTGCGCTCAACCCATCCTACGGCTCGATAGCGGCCGCGACCCAGAAGGCCGGCAGAAAGACTTCGGCCACCAGCACGCCCAGTGGCCCGCGGCTGAAACAGGAGCGCCGCGCCCACAGGCGCTCGGCACGCACCGCGCTGGGCAGCCAGGCGGCCGGGTAGTGGCAGACCTGCATGGCGCCGCGGTCGAAGGCGCTGTCGCTGAACAGCAGTTCACCCAGGGAGCGGCTGCCGAGCCGCTCCAGATCCAGGCCCGAGCCCTCCAGCACGCTGCGCGCGGCCACGCTGCGAGCGAACACCCAGGGTTGGCCATGGCCGCGCAGGTACACCTCGCGCGCCCAGCCCTGGCTGTCGGCCGCCACGCCGAGGGCGGCGCATTCATCGTGGCGCAGCGGCTGCCAGCCCTCGAACAGCGGGGTGACGCTAAAGCCGTCATGGGACAAGGCGGTCAGGCGGCGGGTCAGCGAGTCTTCATTGAACAGCCAAGCGTGCACCCCGGCGGCAGGCGCGGGATGCAGTTGCTCGGCGGTCAGCCAGAGCGGCGGGTGGGCAAGGGCGGTGTGGGGCACTGGGGTGATTCATGGCGTGGCTGAGGCGCGCGAGTCTACCACGGCCCTCATGGCCGAGCAGAAGGCCGCCCGGCCCGTTGCCATAAGGTGCGCCGGGCGGCACCCGACTTTGGTTGGCCGCCAGCGGCGGTCTTTCGTCGCCCCGCGGCTTGGCGCTCCTGCGCATTTACGGTAGCTTGCCCGCGCAATAGCCTAGAGAGTCGCCCGAGGTAGTTATGAAGAAGTGGCAATGTGTGGTCTGCGGCCTGGTTTACGACGAGAGCCTGGGTTGGCCCGATGAAGGCATCAGCGCCGGGACGCCCTGGCAGGATGTTCCGCAAGACTGGCTGTGCCCCGACTGCGGGGTGGGCAAGCTGGATTTCGAAATGATCGAAATCGCCTGATTAAAAGATGGCTTACGGCGGCTGCACAGCCGCCGTTTTCTTGTGGCGGGGTCAATTGCCAGCCACCTGACCTGGCTTGCTGCGGCGCGGATAATTGGGCTAGGGTCGAGACGATTGTCGGCAACGGTGGAGCGGGGTGGTTATGCGCAAATGGCAATGTGTGGTCTGCGGCTTTGTCTATGACGAGGCCGCCGGCCTGCCGGAAGAAGACGTAGCACCGGGCACCGCCTGGGAAGATATCCCGGCCGATTGGCTGTGCCCGGATTGCGGCACGGGCAAAGCAGACTTCGAGATGATCGAGATAACCTGATCCCGGCCACGGCGGCCCCTGGCTCGCCGCGTTGCTTTTACCTGAGAGGAAGAGAAGATGGCTGCACCTGTGGTGATAGTCGGTACCGGCTTGGCCGGCTACAACCTGGCGCGCGAGTTTCGCAAACTGGACAGCGACACCCCGCTGCTGTTGATCACCGCCGATGACGGCCGTTCCTATTCCAAGCCGATGCTCTCCACTGGCTTCGGCAAACACAAGGATGCCGACGGCCTGAGCATGGCCGAGCCGGGCGCCATGGCCGAGCAGCTCAAGGCCGAGATCCGCACCCACACCCGCATCAGCGGCATCGATCCGGCGCACCAGCGCCTGTGGATAGGTGAGGAAGCCGTGCCCTATCGCGATTTGGTGCTGGCCTGGGGCGCCGAGGTGATTCGCGTGCCGGTGGAGGGCGATGCCCAGGATGCGATCTACTCGATCAACGACCTGGAAGACTACGCGCGTTTCCGTGCCGCGGCCGCCGGCAAGCAGCGGGTGCTGTTGCTCGGCGCCGGCTTGATCGGCTGCGAGTTCACCAATGACCTCAGCCAGGGCGGTTACCAGGTCGAACTGGTCGCGCCGTGCGAGCAGGTGATGCCGGGCCTGCTGCATCCGGCCGCAGCCGCGGCGGTGCAGGCGGGCCTGGAAAGCCTGGGCGCGCGCTTTCACCTGGGGCCGGTACTGGCCAGCCTCAACCACCAGGGCGAGGCCCTGGAAGCGCACCTGTCGGACGGCACCGTGCTGTCCTGCGACCTGGTGCTGTCGGCGGTTGGCCTGCGTCCGCGCATCGACCTGGCGGCGGCGGCCGGTCTGGCGGTCAATCGCGGCGTGGTGGTGGATCGCCAGCTGCGCAGCTCCCACGCCAATATCTACGCCCTGGGCGACTGCGCCGAGGTCGATGGGCTCAACCTGCTCTATGTGATGCCGCTGATGAGCTGCGCCCGCGCCCTGGCCCAGACTCTGGCCGGCAAGCCGACGGCGGTCAGTTACGGGCCCATGCCGGTGACGGTGAAGACCCCGGTGTGCCCGCTGGTGGTGTCGCCGCCACCGCGCGGCATGCAGGGCGAGTGGACGGTGGAGGGCAGCGGCAGCGCTATCAAGGCGCTCTGTCATGACGCCTCTGGCGGTCTGATCGGCTACGCCTTGAGCGGTACGGCCGTGCAGGAAAAATTGGCCCTGAATAAGGCACTCCCCGCACTTTTGGCTTGATTGTCAGTTGTTCTGGCGGATATGCCGTGAAGCTGCCCGATTAAACTGTCGGACAACACTGGCGCGGCTCTAAACGGCATGCCATCCTCCTTGGGTCTGCCGCAGCCCAGAGCTGTTGCGGCGCCTTGGCCGCTGCTCGCGCAGAGCAGCCCCGGACACAACAACAAAAACCGTCAAAGAGGCATTTATGCGTAAACCGGAACTCGCCGCCGCCATCGCCGACAAGGCGGATCTGACCAAAGATCAGGCCAACCGTGTACTCAACGCCGTACTCGAAGAAATCACTGGTGCATTGAACCGCAAGGACAATGTCACTCTGGTGGGCTTCGGTACTTTCGTTCAACGCCACCGTGGCGCCCGCACCGGCAAGAACCCGCAGACCGGTGAGCCAGTGAAGATCAAGGCCAGCAACACCGTCGCCTTCAAGCCGGGCAAGTCCCTGAAAGACGCGGTCAACTGAGTCGCCAAGCCCGGAGCCGCGAGGCTCCGGGTGGTTGTTCCCCGCCCTCCGACACCCTGCTTTCGGCCGGTGTAGTCCCCGCTGCAAACCGCTACAATGCGCCGCCTTTAACTTCCTCTAGCGAGGCCTCGCGCATGAAATTCCGTTTTCTCCTGTGGATGCTGGGCCGCCTGATGGCCAAGGCCAGCCGTGACAATCCCGCGTTTCAGCAGCAACTGGTCGACCGCGATATGGTCTTCCAGCTGCACACCCTGGACGGCAAAGTCGCCCGTCACTTTATCGTCAAAGACCAGCGCATCAGCAGCAAGCGCGGCCCGGCCAACGAGCCGGCCTTCGCCCTGGGCTTCAAGGACGCCGCCTACGGCTTCGCCACCATGAATGCGAAGAACAAGCAGCTGGCCTTTATGCAGGGCATTCAGAACAAGGAGATCCAGATTCAGGGCAACCCGGCTCTGGTGATCTGGTTCCAGGGCCTGACCAAGTACCTGATGCCGAAGAAGAAAAGCGCGGCGAAAAAGGCCGCCTGAGCCGCAGTAACGCGCGCCAGAGCTGGCTGGCGCGCCAGGCATTCGCTAGGCTGAGCTCAGTCATAGTGAGAGCCTGCCCATGCGTTTGCCTATTGTCGCCCTGCTGCTGAGCTGCAGCCTTGCCCATGCCGCGCCGCCTAAAGCCGAAGCCTTCGCCCCGCTGTTGGAGCTGGCCGGCATCCATTTGCTCTGTGAGCAGAGTGCGCCGCTGGTGCAGCGTGGCCTGAGCGAGCAGCAACAGGCGGCGCTGGCCAAGCTGTTTGCCGCCGATGCCTTGTGCCTGGATCTGGCCAAGCGCCTGGCCCGCAGCTTCGACCAGGGCCAGTTGCAGCGCGCCCAACAACTACTCGAAAGCCCCTTGGCGCAAGGCTTTACCGCCGCCGAGCGGGCGGTGGGCGAAAGCGGCGCGGAAGGCTTGGCGGCATACCGCCAGCAACTGGACGCGCGCCCGCCGCGGCAGGAGCGTTTGCAGCTGGTACGGCGTCTGGATGCCGCCGCCCACACCACGGCGCTGGCCACCTTGCTGCGTTATGAGGCGGGCAAGACCCAGGCGCTGCTGGCGCTCAAGGCGCGTGGGGAAAGCATCGATGAGCTGGCCCTGAGCCGCCAGACGAAAGCCCAGAAAGAGGCGCTGCGCGTCTCCAGCGCCGAAGCGGTGGAGTCTTTTATGCTGTACGCCTATCGGCAGATGCCCAGCGAGCAACTGGTCGAGTATGCGGCGCTGTATGAGCAGGCGGAGGTCGCGCTGCTGTTCGAGCGCAGCGTGAAGGTTTTCCCGACCTTATTCGCGACGCGGCGGGCGCAGTTGCGCAAATAACCGCGACTTAGACGAACAAGGGGCCCGTTAGGCCCCTTGTTCGTTGCAGCACCGTCAGTGCAGCGGGTGGAACTGCGCCGCCAGCTCGCGCAGGGCGACTTCCGCTGCCAGTACCTTACTCACCGCTTCCTCGGCCTTGTCGCGACTGATCTCGAGGTTGTCGAACAGGCTTTGCGGGATTTCGCTTTGCGGGCCGGCGCCTATGCCGCGATTGCGCAGCAGCTTGACCGCCAGGCACACCAGATTCGGATAGACCGCGTGGGTGCCGGCGTAATCGGCGTCGTGCTGGAAGCGCAGGGCGCTGGCCAGTTCTTCCGGCATGTCCCAGTAGCGCATCAGCCAGGCGCCGATCTGCTCGCGGCTGATGCCCAGCAGGTGCTGCTCGATATAGCTGTGCGACAGGTGTGGGTTGACCTCCAGGTGGCGGCAGATCAGCGAGAAATGCGGCGGGAAGACGTGCGCCAGGACCAGATAGCCGAAGTTATGCAGCAGCCCGGCGAGGTAGGTCAGGCCGGCTTCCGGGCGCTGGGCGCGGGGGATGGCGCGGGTCAGGCCCTCGATCACCGCGGCGGTATAGATCGCCTGCTGCCAGTAGGGTGTGGCGTGCTGCGGCTGGTCCTTGGGCAGGCTCAGGGTCTTGCCCAGGGCCAGGCCGAGGGCCAGGTTGATCACCAGGTCGAAGCCCAGCACGCGGACTATGGCGTCTTCCACCGAGCGGATCTTGCCGGGGGCGGCGTAGTAGGGCGAAGCCGCCCAGCTGACCACCTGGGCGGCCAGCGCCGGGTCGGTTTCGACCA
>NZ_JAUYNP010000116.1 GCF_030696055.1 Pseudomonas sp.
GTTGCCGATACGGCGTTAAAAACAGGCTCGGAATGCTCATTTACAGCTCGTAAACTCCGCTTCCTCGCCTGTTTTTGCCTTGTCTCGGCTGCCTCGCCTACATTTTTCGACGACCTGTTAAGCACGGCCACCAGCCAGAACATGACCAGGGCGCCCTTGGCGAACGCGAGTAGCTGCATCAGCAATCCCCATCGAGTAAAGACCGGCCCAGTGTGCCGAGTTAAACGCGCCCTGCCCTCCGCACTTTCGTCTGGAATGACGACTCAACGCAGCGTCAGGGCAATCGGCACCTCGCTGAAATCGAAGCAGCCGAGGAAGGTCTGAAGCTGCAGCAGGCTGCCTTCGACCTCCACATCGCCCAGCAGCGCACCCTTGAGCAGGCCGTTCTCGCCACTCATCACGCTGTCCAGATAGGTCTTGTCCAGGGTCAGCTTGAGCGTCGTGCCCGGCGGGATGCCCCGATGCAGCTGCACCACGCCGCGGCGCACTTCCAGCGCCCACTGCTCGTCGATATCGGGGAAGCTGAAGCCCAGGGTCAGCTGCACATCATTGGCCTGTTCCGGATCGACGCGGGTGATCCAGTTCTGCAGAAAGATCCGCGCCGGGAAGTTCTTCAGCATGTCGGCGGACAGAAAAGCGCTGCGCATGCTCTGGGCCATCTGTTGCACCTCCTCGCCGGCCAGCTTGCCTTCCAGCTCCATGGCGCTCATCAGGTACCAGTTGCGCCAGTTGATATTCATGCTGGCGTAACCCAGTTTGCGAAAGCTGCGCGCCTTGATATCGCGGGCCAGCTGGTCCTCGCCGTCCATCCGGATGGCATAGCTGGACAGTTCCGCCGCCCATTGATAATCGCCATTGAGATAAGCCTCGCCGGCCTCCAGCAGGACCTTCTCGCGCCCGCCCATCAGCGCCAGCAGACGCTCCGCTTTCTCTTTCGGCGGCAGCGGATCGAGGTCCACCGGGTCGCCCTGGAACCAGCCCAGGTAACCGTTGTAGATCTGCCGCACGCTGTGTTTCACCGTGCCGTAGTACTCGCGCAGGTAAGGCGTATAGCCGGCCAGATGAGGCGGCAGCTTGACCTTCTCCACCAGCTCGTCCGGAGTCAGGCCCTTGTTCATCCAGCGCACGCTCTGGTCATGGATATAGGCGATACCGTCGCGGGTCATGCGCAGCACTTCCTCGACCTGTTGCGCCCCGGCTACCGGGCGGCCGTGCAGCGGCACCATATGCTCGGCCTGGTAGGCGCGCAGTTTGTCCAGGCTCTCGACCCAGACCACCGGGTCGCGAAACTTGGTGCCGCGCAGGGTGTGGATATTCGGCAGGGTCGGCCCCTGCTCCACTTCGGCGCTGATCAGCACCCGGTTGGCCGGCAGGTAGACTGTGATCTCGTCCGGCGCCTCGCTGGGCACATGCAGCAACTGCAGATCCAGGCCGGCGATGCGCGTATCGAGGCGGTCCTTGAAGGTCTGGGTCGGCGCGATAAAGGTCGAGGCATCGACCTTGGCCAGCGGGCCGATACCGGCGTTCATGCCCTGCTGATCGCTGGCCGGCAAACCCGCGCCGAAGCTGTAACCGGAACGCACCGAGAGGATCGGCCCGACCAGCGCGCCCTGGGCCACCACATTGGCCAGCAGGGTTTCGTGGGCGATGATCGCCACCTCGCCGCTGCGCACCTGCGCCTCGCTGACGAAGGCCTTCACGCCGTTGATATGGTCCGGGTGGAAGTGGGTGTAGACCACCGCCTTGACCGGCTTGTCGGTGATCTTGCGGAACTCGGCCATGATAGTGCGCGATGCGCTGACCGACTCGCCGGTGTCGACTATGATCAGCCCTTGCGGCGCCTCGATCATCACCACGTTGCCCAGCTGCCAGCCGACCGCCGAATAGACGTTATCGGCGACCTTATAGACCTTCTGCACAAACTGCTTGCTGTGCTCGGCCAATTCGGGATGGATGGAGACGGCGACCCGTTCCTCGGGCAAGGCCGCGCTACCCGTCAGGGGTAAGGCCAGGCCCAGCAGCGCAACGGCAACTCGGTTGAATGAAAGCATGGAGACGCGCTCGTTATGGGTGGAAGTGCTGGCAGATTGGCCAAACAGGCCCAATAATTCCAATGCATTCCAAAACCAATAGCGATGCAGCACGCGCATGAATGACCTTCGCCAACTCCGCCACTTCGTCGCCCTCGCCGAGCACGGCCATTTCGCCCGCGCCGCCGAAGCCGTGCACCTCAGCCAACCGGCCCTGAGCCGCAGCATTCAAGCCCTGGAAAGCAGCCTCGAGTGCCGCCTGCTGGATCGCCACAGCCGTGGCATCAGCCTGACCAGCTATGGCCAGCTGGTGCTGGAACACGCCAAACGCCTGCTGGCCGGCAGCCGGGCCTTGCACAATGCGGTCAGCCAGCTGGGCAACCTCGAAACCGGCGAGTTGCGCCTGGGCTCAGGCCCCTACCCGGCGGCCCGGTTGATCCCGCGCGCGCTGGGGCGTTTGGCGCAGCGTTATCCGAGGGTGCGGGTCAAGCTGAGCATCGCCAATTGGCAAGAGCTGCGCGACCGCCTGCTGGATGACGATATCGAGCTGTTTGTCGCCGACAGCCGCGAGCTGCTGGCCGATCCTTTGCTCTGTATCGAAGCGCTGCAGCCCCATAGCGGCGTGCTGTTCTGTCGCCCGGGCCACCCGCTGTTGCAGCAATCCGCACTGCGCCTGAACAACCTGCTCGACTACCCCCTGGCCGGCACCCAACTACCTTTGGTGGTGGAGCAGAAACTGCGCGCACTCAGCGGCCGCGAACAGCTGCTGAGCATTCAATGCGACAACTTTATGCTGCTGAAAACCCTGGTGGCGGACAGCGACGTGGTGAGCATGGCGCCCTGGGATGTGCTGGCCGAGGATATCCAGGTCGGGCGTCTGGCGCGCCTGCCGCTGGAGGCCGGCGCGCTGACCGAGCAATCGGCCTATGGCCTGGTCAGCCGCGCCGGGCATAGCCTGTCACCGGCGGCCCAGGCCATGCGCGCAGAGATATTGCTGGAGGATCGCAGCTTCAACCCTAAAGCCGAAGCCGCGGCGGATTAGTTACGCTGACGCTCCCACCCACGACGGTCATCGTCGCCCTGCTGGTCGTGCCCACGCTGCCGAGAGTCTTGCCAGCGCTGGTGTTGACGCTCCTCGCCGCGCTCACGGCGGTCACCCCAACCTACCTGCGGGCGCAGGCCGCGGTCGTCATGCCGCGCATCGCGCCTATCGATCTGGTAGTGCCGCAGCGTTGGGGCCGGTGCGTAGTAGTGCGGAGCGCGCCGATCGTCGTAACGCCGACCATCGTAGCTATGGCCATCGTAGCGGCGACCCTCATAGCGATGCCCGTCGCGCCAATAGTAGCGCGGCGTCACATACACCGGATAACGCTCCACTCGGTAATAGGGGGCCGGGTAGTAGTGCCGGTCGTAACCGCGATGGCCATAGCCGCCGCCGTATACCGCACAACTGGTTAAAAACAGACCCAACAACGCAATGAGTATGGATTTATAGAACATGGCGGCCTCCTTCGACCGCGAGTACGGCATCGACCGTTGTCGACGCCAGGGATTGCTCCCACCTCATCTGACAGCGTCAACTCGATCCAGTGCGTTTCGCGGTGCAGGCAAAAGCAATGAAAAATTATGTCGTATCGATGCGCATGCCATTCGGCCTGGACTTGCCACGGCCCGGCTCGAAGCGTCGAGCATTTTGGAATGCACAGCAGGCAAGGCAGAACAGCAGCGTTCTGCCCTGGGGAGGATTAGCAGCGGCCTTTCTTCGCCTGACCTGGCGGGCAATGCGGTGGGCCACCGCCGCCATCACCTATGTCGATGCCTATGCCAGGTAAACGCAGGCTGCAGCCCTGCACGCCGATGGCCAGCATGGCGACCAGCAATAAGCTCAAATAAGTTTTCATTAGCAACGCCCCTGCATACGCAGACCCGGTGGGCAGGAATGACCACCCTGATGTCCGCCACCATAACCAAGATCTATATATACCGGCTCACCGATGCGCGCATGCACACCAGGCGCGCTGAAGGTACAGCCACCCAGCAACAGCACTAAAGCCATCAGAGCTAAACCACGCATTGTCGTACTCCTCAAGTTTCCCATAGACATCGGATGCCTGTGGCGCCACTGGTCCGCATAAACGGAACTCGGCATAGCCTTCGACACCCTCTAGCAGCGCCCGTTCCATCAGCCCTACAGCCCCTTGCCAAGCCTTGCGCCTGCCCACTAATGCAGCGCGCTGCGCACATTTTGCACCAGCAAGGCGCACGTAACGCTGCGCTCAGTCACAGGCTATTCCACCGACACGCCCAGGCCAGAGGCATCGGGGCCAACTGGCACGATGCTCGCAAAGCTCAGCTCGTGCAGGAATACCCCCTCATGCCAATGCATGGCGGGAACGCGGCACCACAATTTGCAATAGCCGACTAGGGTTCCGGCTCGCCGATCAGAGGATCGACGGGTGACTGGTCCGAGAGTTGGCGACCTCCTTCGAGGTTACACGGCGGGATAAAAGCCCGGGAGAACGCGCCCCTGAAAGGGGGAAACGCCGCGCACTCCTGCCCGCCCTTTCTCGAACTGGAGGTTCCCTATGCGTAAGCCCCGTCTGTTCTCCGCTCTCGCCGCCGGCCTGCTGGCCGCCATCAGCCTCACTAGCCAGGCCGCGCCAAAAACCGACTTCAGCCTGTGTTGGACCCTCTACGCCGGCTGGATGCCCTGGGAGTACGGCGCCGCCCAAGGCATAGTCGATAAATGGGCGAAGAAGTACGGTATCAACATCGATGTGGTGCAGATCAACGACTACGTCGAATCGATCAACCAGTACAGCGCGGGCCAGTTCGACGGCTGCACCATGACCAATATGGACGCCCTGACCATACCGGCCGCCAGCGGCGTCGACTCCACCGCGCTGATCATCGGCGACTTCTCCAACGGCAACGACGGCATAGTGCTCAAGGGCGAGCAGAAAACCCTGGGCGACCTCAAGGGCCAGCCGGTCAATCTGGTCGAGCTGTCCGTCTCCCACTACCTGCTGGCCCGCGGCCTGGAAAAAGCCGGGCTGAGCGAGAAGGACCTGAGCGTGGTCAACACCTCCGACGCCGACCTGGTGGCCGCCTTCGCCACCGACGAGGTCAAGGCGGTGACCACCTGGAACCCGTTGCTGGCCGAGATTGAAGCCACGCCTAAGGTGACCAAGGTATTCGACTCCAGCCAGATCCCCGGCGAGATCATCGACCTGATGGTGGTCAACACTACCACCCTCAAGGACAACCCGGCCCTGGGCAAAGCCCTGACCGGCGCCTGGTACGAAATCATGGCGACCATGAGCGCCGACAACGCCGCCGGTAGCGCCGCCCGCGAGCATATGGCCAAGGCTTCCGGCACCGACCTGGCCGGCTACCAGGCGCAGCTGGCGCTGACCAAGATGTTCTATTCGGCCAAGGACGCGGTGGCCTTCGCCAACAGCCCCAAGCTGCCGGCGACCATGAGCAAAGTGGCCGAGTTTTCCTTTAGCCACGGCCTGCTCGGCGAAGGTGCGCAGAGTAGCGATGCCATCGGCATGGCCTTCGCCAATGGCGTAGTTACAGGCGACAAGGACAATCTCAAGCTGCGCTTCGACCCCAGCTATATGCAAATGGCGGCCGACGGTTCGTTGTAATCGGTAGGAGCGGGCCATGCCCGCGAACCGTATCGCGGGCATGGCCCGCTCCTACAACGAGGATCGTCAATGCGCCTGATCAATCGCCACCCCGAACGCAGCGGCCGCCTGCTGCTGGTTCTGTTGCCCTTCGCCTTGCTGCTGTTCGCCTACTTTATCGGCTCGGCGCAGCGCCTAGGGGACAACCCCAACGACAAGCTGCTGCCCAGCGCCAGCCAGATGAGCGCGGCGGTCGAACGCCTGGCCTTCACCGAGGACAAGCGCAGCGGCCACTACCTGCTCTGGCAGGACAGCGCCGCCAGTCTCAAACGTCTGACCATGGGCCTGGGCATAGCGGCTGTGGCGGGCCTGTGCCTGGGCATAGCCGCCGGCAGCCTGCCGCTGCTGAGTGCGCCGCTGTCGCCGCTGCTCACCGTGCTGTCGATGGTGCCGCCGCTGGCGATACTGCCGATCCTGTTTATCGTCTTTGGTCTGGGCGAGCTGTCCAAGGTGATGCTGATCGTCATCGGCATCACCCCGGTACTGGCCCGCGACTTGGAGCAACGCGCCCGCGAGATTCCGCCCGAGTTGTTGATCAAGGCGCAGACCCTCGGCGCCAGCACCTGGACCCTGATCCTCCGTGTCGTACTGCCGCAAATTCTGCCGCGCCTGTTGATCGCCCTGCGCCTGGTGCTGGGCTCGGCCTGGCTGTTTCTGATCGCCGCCGAGGCCATAGCCGCCACCGACGGCCTGGGTTACCGCATCTTCCTGGTACGCCGCTATATGGCGATGGACGTGATCCTGCCCTACGTGGCCTGGATCACAATGCTCGCCTGGCTGATGGACCTGGGCCTGCGCCAGCTCACCCGCCTGGCCTTCCCCTGGTATGAGGGGGCCAAGGTATGAGTGATAAAAAACGCAGCGCCTTCATCCAGGTCAACAACCTCTGGCAGCAATATGGCGACCAGGTGGTGCTCGAACGCCTGAATCTATCGGTGAACGAAGGCGAGTTCTGCACGCTGGTGGGCGCCTCCGGTTGCGGCAAGTCGACCTTTCTGCGCCTGCTGTTGGGCCAGGAACGCGCCAGTCGCGGGCAGATTCTGCTGGGCGGCCAACCCCTGGCCGCCGAGCCGGATAGCAGCCGCGGCGTGGTGTTCCAGCGTTACTCGGTATTCCCCCACCTGAGCGTGCTGGACAACGTCACCATCGGCCTGGAGCTGCCGCGCTCAGCGCTGCTCGGTCGGCTATTGGGCGGCGCCAAGCGCCAGGCTCGCGAGCAGGCGGCGCAGCTGCTGAGCAAGGTCGGCCTCGACCATGCCCTGGACAAGTATCCCAGCCAGTTGTCCGGCGGCATGCAGCAACGTCTGGCCATCGCCCAGGCGCTGATCATGCAGCCGCGGGTGCTGCTGCTGGATGAGCCGTTCGGCGCGCTGGACCCGGGCATCCGCAAGGATATGCACGCCCTGCTGCTGGCACTGTGGCGGGAAACCCGGCTGACCGTGTTTATGGTCACCCATGACCTCGCCGAGGGTTTTAGCCTCGGCACCCGCCTGCTGGTATTCGACAAGGTGCGCCTCGACCCGCACGCGCCGAACGCCTTCGGCGCGCGCATCACCTACGACATCCCCCTCAACAACGACCGCCGCGCCCAGCGCGCCGCCGTCGACGCCTTGCCCGCGCATCTCAGCGGCAAGCTGCAACCGGCCCTGTAGGAGCATCAGATGACTGCCTCATTAAGCCTGCGCCCCACCCTCTACGAAGAATTCGTCCCCGGCGGTGGCCACACCTCCTTCGTGCTCAAGCGCGGCCAGCTGCTGCGCATCACCGATCTGGAAGGCGGCGCCAACGCCAGCCTGCTGCTGCTCTCTGCCTCCGAGAAAAGTGAACGGCTCAATCTGCCGGACAGCCTCAAGTGCCAGCACAGCGCCAAGCTGACTGCCGGCCACTGCCTGTACTCGGATATGGGCCGGGTGCTGGCGGCGATTACCTTTGATACCTGCGGCTGGCATGACAGCTTCGGCGGCGTGCTTAACGCCAATGAAGTGCAGGAAAAGTACGGCGCAGGCAACTATCAGCAACTGCGTAACGGCTTCTTCCGCAACGGCGTGGACAACCTGCTGGTGGAAATGGGCAAGTGGAACCTCAATCTGCAAGACCTGCTGATGTGCCTCAATCTATTTAGCAAGGTGACGGTGGACAGTGACGGCTGCTTTGCCTTCCAAGCGGATAACTCCAAGGCCGGCGACTATCTCGAGCTGTACGCGCCGATGGACACACTGGTGATCCTCACCGCCCTGCAACATCCCATGGACCCCAACCCCGCCTACGCGCCCAAGCCGCTGCAGCTTTCCTGGCATCAGGTGCAGAGCGACGGCATCAGCTTGCTGTGCCGCACCTCGCGCCCGGAAAACGCGCGCGGCTTCCATAACACCGAACGTCTGTATCTCTAAGGGCCGCCAGCATGTCCTCATTCCCAACCAGCCTGACCCATAGCGACAAGCATCCCGATAACGCCCTGTACCGCGCCACCATCGGCGCCGGTGAACCCTTTCTGTGCACGGTGAAAGCCGGCCAGACCCTGCGTCTGCTCGATCTGGAGGGCAACCAGGCGGTCGACACCCTGTTCTACAGCGCCGCCAACCCGCGCGAGCGCTATGACCCGCAGCGCACCCTGCGCAAGCAGAACAGCGTCTACCTGACTACCGGCAGCGTGCTCTATTCCAATCTGGGCAATCCGCTGCTGAGCATCAGCGCCGACACCTGTGGCCGCCACGACACCTTGGGCGGCGCCTGCGCCCAGGAGAGCAACACGGTCAGATATGCCCTGGACAAGCGCTATATGCACAGCTGCCGCGACAACTTTCTGCGCGCCAGCCTGCACGACGGCCGCCTGGAGAAGCGCGACATAGGCGCCAATATCAACTTCTTTATGAACGTGCCGGTCACCCCAGAGGGCGGCCTGAGCTTCGAAGACGGCATCTCCGCCGCCGGCAAATACGTCGAGTTGCTCGCCCATATGGACGTGATAGTGCTGATCTCCAACTGCCCGCAGCTGAACAACCCCTGCAACGGCTACAACCCGACTCCCGCCGAGGTGCTGGTATGGGACTAGAGCAGCGGCAAGCGGTAAGCCACAAGCTGCAAGCGCTTCGGCGCTGGCTATTTCAGCTGTGCCAAAGCCGCTCGGGGCAATGCCTAAAACAGCAGCCACCAAACGACTCGTAGGATGGGTTGAGCGCAGCGATACCCATCAAATGTGACTGTCGATGGGTTACGCCTGCGGCTAACCCATCCTATCAAACCAAGCATCCACCGCGGACGACCGCGGTGCAGACCGAATACAGCGGGACGGCCCGCCTGCCCTTTCGAGGGAACTCTCTATGTTCAGCAAACTGCTTATCGCCAACCGCGGCGCCATTGCCTGCCGCATCCTGCGTACCCTGCGCGCCCTAGAGGTCAAAGGCGTGGCTGTCTATTCCGAGGCCGACGCCGCCAGCCTGCATATCCGTGAGGCCGATGAGGCCCATAGCCTGGGCGAAGGCCCGGCGGCGGGCACCTATCTGCAGGTGGAAAAAATCCTCGAAATCGCGCGCCAGTCAGGCGCGCAAGCCATCCACCCCGGCTACGGCTTTCTCTCTGAGAACGCCGCCTTTACCGAGGCCTGCGCAGCCGCCGGTATCGCCTTTGTCGGCCCGACTCCCGAGCAACTGCGGGTATTCGGCCTTAAACACACGGCCCGCGCCCTGGCCAAACAGCATGGCGTACCCATGCTGGACGGCACTCCACTGCTGGAAAACCTGGACGCCGCGCTGCTCGCCGGCGAGCAGGTTGGTTACCCGCTGATGCTGAAAAGCACCGCCGGTGGCGGCGGCATCGGCATGCGGGTATGTCACAGCGATGCAGAACTGCGCGACGCCTTCGACGCGGTCAAGCGCCTGGGGCAGAACAACTTCAGCGACAGCGGCGTATTTATCGAGAAGTACATCCCGCGTGCCCGTCACCTGGAGGTGCAGGTATTTGGCGACGGTCGCGGTGAGGTGATCGCCCTGGGCGTGCGCGACTGCTCGGTGCAGCGGCGCAACCAGAAGGTGCTGGAAGAAACCCCGGCGCCCAATCTTCCCGCCGGCATGGCCGAGGAACTGTGCGCGGCGGCGATCAAGCTGGCCAAGGCGGTCAGCTACCGCAGCGCCGGCACGGTGGAATTCGTCTACGACAGCGAGGCCTGCCAGTTCTATTTTCTGGAGGTGAATACCCGCCTGCAGGTCGAGCACGGCGTCACCGAACAGGTGTGGGGCGTCGACCTGGTGCGCTGGATGATCGAGCTGGCGGCCGGCGATCTGCCGCCTTTGACCGAACTGGCGAAGCAGCTGAAACCCAGCGGCCATGCCATCCAGGCACGCCTGTATGCCGAAGACCCGGGCCGCGACTTCCAGCCCAGCCCCGGCCTGCTTACCGCCGTCGAATTCCCGCCAGCCGATGGCAAGGCGCTGCGTATCGACACCTGGGTCGAAGCCGGCTGCGAGATCCCGCCCTACTTCGACCCGATGATCGCCAAGGTCATCACCTGGGCCGCGACCCGCGACCAGGCCAGCGCAGCGTTGGATAAGGCCCTGGCCGACACAGTGCTGTATGGCGTGGAATGCAACCGCGACTATTTGCGGCAGATCCTGCTCGACGCGCCGTTCGCCAGCGGCGCGCCCTGGACGCGCTGCCTGGAAGGCCTGAGCTATAAGGCGCATACCTTCGAGGTACTGAGCGCCGGCACCCAGACCACGGTGCAGGACTACCCCGGCCGCCTCGGCTACTGGGCGGTCGGTGTGCCGCCGTCCGGCCCCATGGACGACCGCGCGCTGCGCCTGGGCAACCGCCTGCTGGGCAACGAGCCAGGCGCCGCCGCCCTGGAAGTCACCATGAGCGGCCCAACTCTGCGCTTCAATACCGACGCTGTGGTCGCAGTCACCGGCGCGCCTATTCCGCTGCAACTCGATGGTATCGATCAGCCGCTGAATACCGCGCTGCTGATCAAGGCCGGCAGCACCCTAAGCCTCGGCACTATCAATGGTGCAGGGGCACGTAGCTATCTATGCCTGCGCGGCGGCCTGCAGTTGCCGGATTATCTGGGCAGCAAAAGCACCTTTACCCTCGGCCAGTTCGGCGGCCACGGCGGCCGCGCCCTGCGTGCCGGCGACGTGCTGCATATCCCGGCGCTGACTGACTTTAACCTTGGCGCACAACTGCCCATCGAGCTGTGCACCGCCCTGCCCAACCTACGGGAAATTCGCGTGATCTACGGCCCCCATGGCGCGCCGGAATATTTCACCCAAGGCTATATCGAGACCTTCTTCAGCACCGCCTGGGAGGTGCATTTCAACTCCAGCCGCACCGGCGTGCGCCTGATCGGGCCCAAGCCGGAGTGGGTGCGCGACAGCGGCGGCGAAGCCGGCCTGCACCCCTCCAATATCCACGACAACCCCTATGCGATTGGGGCGGTGGACTTTACCGGCGATATGCCGGTGATCCTCGGCCCGGACGGCCCGAGCCTGGGCGGCTTTGTCTGCCCGGTGACTATCATCGAGGCGGACCTGTGGCAACTGGGCCAGCTTAAGGCCGGGGATAAACTGCGCTTTGTGCCGGTGGCTATCGCCACGGCGCGGCAGTTGGCGAAAGCGCGCAACGAGGAAGCCCGCACCCTCGTAGCCCGGATGCAATCCGGGGCCGATTTGGCGCCCGCGTCCCGGATTGCATCCGTGCTACAGAACCCCATCGTTCTCGATATAGGTGAAGGCGATAAACGCCTAGTGGCGCGGCTGTCCGGTGATACCCACGTGCTGCTGGAGATCGGCGCGCCGGAACTGGACCTGGTGCTGCGCTTTCGCGGCCATGCGCTGATGCAGGCCCTTGAAGCCAAGCAGCTCGAAGGCGTAATCGACCTGACTCCGGGCATCCGCTCGCTGCAAGTGCACTACCAGCCGGAGACCCTGCCCCTCAACGATCTGCTTGGCATAGTCGCCGGCGAATGGGATGGGGTGTGCGCGGCGCAGGACCTCAAGGTGCCGTCGCGTATCGTCCATCTGCCGCTGTCCTGGGACGACCCGGCCTGCCAGTTGGCCATCGACAAATATATGACCACGGTGCGCAAGGACGCGCCCTGGTGCCCGAGCAACCTGGAATTTATCCGCCGCATCAACGACCTGCCCAATCTGGACGAGGTCTACCGCACGGTGTTCGAGGCCAGCTATCTGGTGATGGGCCTGGGCGATGTCTACCTCGGCGCGCCGGTGGCCACACCGCTGGACCCGCGCCATCGCCTGGTCACCACCAAGTACAACCCGGCACGCACCTGGACCGCGGAGAACTCGGTGGGCATAGGCGGCGCCTATATGTGCGTGTACGGCATGGAGGGCCCCGGCGGCTACCAGTTCGTCGGCCGCACCCTGCAGATGTGGAATCGCTACCGCGAAGTGGCCGCCTTTGACGGCAAACCCTGGCTGCTGCGCTTCTTCGACCAGATCCGTTTCTATCCGGTGTCGGCCGAGGAGTTGCTGCAAATCCGCCGCGACTTCCCCCTGGGCCGTTTTGATCTGCGTATAGAACAGAGCGAGCTGGCTCTGGCTGATTACCAGGCCTTTCTCGACCGCGAGGCCGAGGGCATCGCCGCCTTCCGCGCGCAGCAACGCGGCGCCTTCGACGCCGAGCGCCAGCGCTGGATCGAATCGGGCCAGGCGCATTTCGACAGCGAGGAAGTCGCCCCCGACCTGGGTGAAGACGCGCCCCTGGGCAACGGCCAGCACGGCATCGACAGCCATATCGCCGGCAACCTCTGGCAGGTGCAGGTGGCGGTCGGCGACAGCGTCAAGGCCGGCGATGTGCTGGTGATTCTCGAGTCGATGAAGATGGAAATCCCCCTGCTCGCTCCCCGTGCGGGCCTGGTCAGCGAGGTGCGCGTGCAACCCGGCTCGCCGGTACGCGCCGGCCAGCGGGTGGTGGTGCTGGAAGAAAGCTGAATCGAATGCCGCCCAGGATTGCGTAGGTTGGGTTGAGCGCAGCGAAGCCCAACGATTAGCACAGCACACAGTTTGTTGGGCTTCGCCGCTACGCGGCTAACCCAACCTACCCGAGGAAATTGACCATGCAACACCCATTCGATCTGCGCCTAAGCGCGCTAAAAACCGCCTACGGCGACGGCCGCCTGACCCCGCGCCAGCTGATCCCCGCCCTGCGCGAACAGGCCGAGGCGCTCAACCCAGAATTCAAGCTATTTATCCACTTGCTCAGCCTGGAGGAGCTGGAACCCTATCTGGCCGCCCTGGACGGCCAGCCACCGGAAACGCTGCCGCTGTTCGGCGTGCCCTTTGCCATCAAGGACAATATCGATCTGGCCGGCGTGCCGACCACCGCCGCCTGCCCGGCCTTCGCCTACGTGCCCGAGCGCAGCGCCAGCCTGGTCGAGCAGCTACTCGCCCTCGGCGCCGTGCCGCTGGGCAAGACCAACCTCGACCAGTTCGCCACCGGCCTTAACGGCACCCGCTCGCCCTACGGCGAATGCCGCAACAGCCTGCACCCGGACTACCCGGCCGGCGGCTCCAGCTCCGGTTCATCCCTGGCGGTGGCCCTGGGCCTGGCCAGCTTCGCCCTGGGCACCGATACCGCAGGCTCGGGCCGGGTGCCGGCGGCGCTCAATAATCTGGTCGGCCTCAAGGCGACCAAGGGCCTGCTCTCCACCGCCGGCGTGGTGCCGGCCTGTCGCAGCCTGGACTGCGTGACCTACTTCACCGCCACGGCGCGCGAGGCCAGTCAGTTGCTGGCGCTGACCGCCAAGCTGGATGCCCGCGACCCATACAGCCGCAGCAATCCGTTGTGGAACGATGGCTCGGCCTTCGGCCAGCCGCGCGCAGGCTTTCGCTTCGGCGTACCCCAGCAGCTGGAATTTCTCGGCTGCACGCAGAGCCCGGCGCTATTTGCCGCCACTATCGAGCAGCTAAAAGCGCTGGGCGGCGAAGCGGTGGAAATCGACTTCGCGCCTTTTCTCGAAGCGGCGCGTCTGCTCTATGAAGGTCCCTGGGTGGCCGAGCGCTATAGCGTGGCCGGCGCACTGATCGAACAGCAACCGGACGCCGTGCTGCCGGTGATCAAGGCCGTGCTGGATAAGGCCCCCGGAATCAGCGGCGTCGACACCTTCCGCGCGCAGTACCGCCTGCAGGCGCTTAAAGCCGAATGCGACCGAATCCTGGCCGATCTCGACTGCGTACTGACCCCCGCCTACCCGCGCCCGGTAAGCCTGGCCGAGCTGCACGCCGAGCCGCTCAAGCGCAACGCGGAGCTGGGCTATTACAGCAATTTTATGAATATGCTCGACTATGCCGCCGTCGCGGTGCCGGCCGGCTTTATGGCGGGTGGTCTGCCCTGGGGCGTGACCCTGTTCGGCCGCGCCTTTACCGACCAGTACCTGCTTAGCCTGAGCGCTGCCCTGCAATACCAGCATGGACTGCCGCTGGCCGGCGAACGCAGCCTGGACCTGAGCGCTCCGACCACTGCCGCGCGCAACGACAAAGCGCGCCTGGTGGTATGCGGCGCGCATCTGGATGGCCTGCCGCTAAATTGGCAGCTCAGGCAACGTGGCGGGCGGCTGATCGAAGCCACCCTCAGTTCGCCCGACTACCAGCTGTATGCCCTGGCCGGCGGCCCGCCGTATCGTCCGGGCATGCTGCGGGTCGCCGAGGGCGGTGTGGCCATCGCGGTGGAAGTCTGGGAACTGCCCAGCGCCGAGCTGGGTTCCTTCCTCACCGGCATCCCCGCGCCACTGGGACTGGGCAAGGTGCAGCTGGCCGACGGACGCTGGGAAAGCGGTTTTATCTGCGAGCCTTATGGCCTGACCGGCGCGAGCGATATCAGCCACTTCGGCGGCTGGCGGGCTTATTTGCAGAGCAAGCAATAGCCTGTGTAGGAGCCAGCTTGCTGGCGATCCAGCGACCTTGGCAATGATCGCCAGCAAGCTGGCTCCTACCTCTACAGAAACGCAGACGCAACCCTCAGGCTGCTACGCCAGTAACCGCTGATATTTAAGGATGCGCCCCTTAAAAGGCGCCTCCGGATCGTCCAGCAGGTTCACCTTGTCGGCCATCTGTTGATAGCCATGGCCGAGCATCAAGCGGCTGAAGCGCGCGCCATTGCCGCGCCCCGGGTCGACTATCAGCACCCGACTGCAATGTGCGCCGTGGCGGGCGATAAAGTCGGCGAGCAAGCCGGGGTGGTCGCGCTCATAGAGCAGGTCGCTGCCGATAATCAGGTCGAACAGACCCAGTTCCTGGTAGTGCTCGGCCCAGTCGCAACTCAGATAGGTGATGGGCGGCAACTCATTCAGCGCGGCATTGCGCAGGAGAAACTCGCCGGCCAAGGGGTGATAGTCGCTGGCGGTGATATCCGCGCCCAGGCGTTGCAACAGCAGGCTGGTCAGGCCCAGGCCGCAGCCCAGTTCGAGAATGCGCAGGCCCTGCACCGCCATGCCGCTCAAGGTCTGCGCCAGCACCTCGCCGGCCGGCCAGAGCTGGCCGAACAGCGACCAGGTGGCCGAGGAAATCCCCGCCTGCTCGGCCAGGCCATCGCGGTCGGCGAACTGCTGTTTATCGCGCAGGGAGCACAGATGGAAATCCTCGGCGCCAATGCTGAGGCTGGAATATTTGATGCGATAGCTGGGACGCGGGCTGGGCATGGGCGGCTCGGATTGCTGAAAAGGACATCGCACACAGGTGCTTTATTCAGGGGCAGATCAGCAAGGCGCAATGCCGGCCAGCACATCACAAGTTACCAAGGAGACTCTTCGTGTGCCTGCACCTTAGTCCCCGGCCGCCGTACCCAGCAAGCTCCGCCTGCCCGCCGGGAGGCCGCGCGATAGACGGGGTCAAGCCGGCCAATCGGGCGCACTCCGAGTATCGGCCCGCACAGCGGGCCTGGCGGGCGGTACACTAGCGCCATAATTTCGCCAGTAGAGCCTTGCATGTCACGCCCTTCACCCGCCGCCCGGCAACGTTCGCTGGTGCTACTTATCCTGGTCTTGCTGGGCTGTGGCTTCCTCACCACCTCGCTGGTCAGCTACTACACCGCCCTCGACTCGATCCGCGCCGGAATCATCCACACCGAGTTGCCGCTGACCTCGGACAACGTCTATTCGGAGATCCAGAAGGACCTGGTGCGGCCCATCCTGATCTCCTCGATGATGTCGCGCGATACCTTTGCGCGCGACTGGGTGATGGCCGGTGAACAGGATGCCGGGCAGATGACCCGCTACCTGGGCGAGGTGCAGGCGCACTACGGCACAGTCACCAGCTTCTTCGTCTCCGAGCAGAGCCACACCTATTACCAGTCCAAGGGCGTGCTCAAGCAGGTCAAGCAAAGCGAGCCACGGGATGCCTGGTACTTCCGCGTGCGCAATATGCAGGAACCCTACGAGATCAATGTCGACGCCGACATGGCCAACCAGGACCGCCTGACCGTCTTTATCAACTACAAGGTGTTCGACTACCAGCAGCGTTTTATCGGCGTGACCGGGGTCGGCCTGACCGTGGATGCGGTGGTCGAGCTGATCGACACCTACCAGCAGCGCTACAACCGCAGCGTGTTCTTCGTCGACACCAGCGGCCGTATTGTCCTCACCGGCGCCCAGGGCGGGCCCATGGGCGCCAAGGTGGGCCAGTCGCTCAGCGAACTACCTGGCCTGGAAGACTTGATGGCGAAACTGCCGCAGCCGCAGAGCGGCAACTTCGAGTACCAGGAACAGGGCCGCGGGCACTTTCTCAATGTGCGCTTTATCCCCGAACTGGACTGGTACCTGTTCGTCGACAAGCAGGAGAACGGCGCCCTGGCTGGCCTGCGCCAATCCCTGTACCTGAACCTGCTGATCTGCCTGCTAGTGACCCTGATCGTCATCAGCCTGGTGAGCATCGCCCTGCGCCGCTACCAGGCGCGCATCAATGCCCTGGCCACCACCGACCAGCTGACCGAGCTGCTCAACCGCCGCGGCTTCGACCTGCTGGCCAACCAGGCGCTGCAGGAGGCGCGGCGCCATAACAGCCCGCTCTGCGCCCTGCTGCTGGACCTCGACCAGTTCAAGGAACTCAACGACAAACACGGCCACCTGGCCGGCGATGAAGTGTTGCGCGGCTTCGCCAACAACCTGCAGAGCGACCTGCGCCAAGCCGACATCATCTGCCGTTGGGGCGGCGAGGAATTTATCCTGCTGCTCAAGGACACCCGGCCCGAGCAGGCCCGGGAGCTGGGCGAGAAGATTCGCCAACAGACCGAACTCAGCCGCTTCACGCACAACGGCAGCAACCTGCAGATCACCGTCAGCATTGGCCTGGCGCAACTGCAGGCCGACGATGCGCTCAACCAGCTGATCGCCCGCGCCGACCGCGCGCTGTACCGGGCCAAGCAGAGCGGGCGCAACCGCCTGTGCGAAGAGACCGCATGAGCAGCTCGGCCCAGCATTGCCCGCGCTGCGGCCAGCTCAACCAGTGCGCTCAGGCCGGCTCGAACACAGCGGTGGAACAGTGCTGGTGCTTTAGCCTGACCATCGCCCCCGAGCTGCTCGACGTGCTGCCAGCCGAGCAGCGCAACCGCGCCTGCCTGTGCCCGCGCTGCGCCCAGGGGCTGCCCCCGAGCCCTGCGGATACAGCAGGCGACTGACCATGCGTCTGGATCGTTTTCTTAGCAACCTGCCGCACTGCAACCGCCAGGCCGCCCGCCAGCTGCTGGCCAGCGGCCGGGTGCGGGTGGATGGGCTGATCCAGTGTGACGGCCGCAGCGAAGTCAGCCAGTTCAGCCGCATTCAACTGGAAGATGAGCTGCTGCAAGCCGGCAAGGCCGCGCGCTACTTTATGCTGCACAAGCCGATTGGCGTGGTCAGCGCCACCGAACATCCCGAACACCGCACCGTGCTCGACCTGCTCGCCGAACCGGATAAACAGGAGCTGCACCTGGCCGGTCGCCTGGACCTGAATACCAGTGGCCTGCTCCTGCTCACCAACGATGGCCAATGGTCACGCCGCGCCACCGCGCCCACCGGCCAGCAGCCCAAGGTCTATCGGGTCGAGACCCAGGACCAGATCGATCCGGCCTGCATCGAGGTATTCGCCCGCGGTCTGTACTTCCGCTATGAAGACCTGACCACCCGCCCCGCCATCCTCGAGATACTCGCGCCACGGCAGGCGCGCCTGACCCTCTTCGAGGGCCGTTATCACCAGGTCAAGCGCATGTTCGGGCATTTCCACAATCAGGTGATCGGCCTGCACCGCGTCAGCATGGGCGCGATCCAGCTCGATAAGAGGCTCTGTCCCGGCCAATACCGCGCCCTCACAGACGCCGAGATCGCCAGTTTCTGAACCCACTGACCCCGATTTCGCCTCGGGTCACATCGTTCGCAAGCTAACCGATAAACGGTAGTGCGCTAAGCAAATAAACGCTTGCCAGGCTTGGGCAGGCGCTGCTTAAATCCAACCATAAGGTCTTAACGTGACTGAATAGTCACGCAAAGCCATCTAAGCGTTCTTTCGGTAGCTTGCGCGTTGCGCAAATTGGGTTCCTGCCTGGTAATACGCCCTCTCTCCACGCCTGAAAAGGCCGTGGCGAATGCTCTATTACGACCCTAACTGATTGAAAATAAATAACTTATAAAAACATCCAGCCTGACATTAGCTTGTCATGTCCAGGCGCTTTCCTACTGCCCTAGTTAGCTCGGTTTAACGGCCATCCCGTTTTGCCATGCCCACATTTGCGCCAGGAGGAAACGACATGAAGCCAGCTACCGCTGTCGTCGAAGTTAACGGGATCTACAAGATCTACACGGAGTTTTACCCCAATCCAAGCGCACGCAAGACCATCATCCTGGTCAATGGCTCCCTCTCCACCACCGCCGCCTTCGCGCAAACGGTCAAATACCTGCGCGAACAATTCAACGTGGTGCTCTACGACCAGCCCTATGCCGGCCAGTCCAAGCCGCACAATAACCACCACCAGCCGATCAGCAAGGAAGACGAAGCCAGCATCCTGCTCGAGCTGATCGAGCAGTTTCGCGCCGACCACCTGCTGTCGTTTTCCTGGGGCGGTGTCGCCGCCATGCTGGCCCTGGCGCAGCGCCCGGCGCGTATCGAAAAGGCGGTGATCACCTCCTTCTCGCCGCTGCTCAACCAGCCCATGATCGACTACCTGGAAGAAGGCCTGCTGCACCTGCACGCCCTGGACGGCGAACGCCTCGGCCAGCTGGTCAACAGCAGCATCGGCAAATACCTGCCGTCGCTGTTCAAGCGCTACAACCAGCGCCATATCAGCAGCCTGGACAGCCACGAGTATCGCCAGATGCATGCCCACGTGCACCAGGTGCTGCGCCTCGACGCCCACTGCCAGATGCAGTGCCTGGCGGCCATCGACATCCCCCTGCTATTCGTCAACGGTGAACACGACGAATACACCTCACCCGCCGATGTGCGCCTGTTCGCCGAGCACCTGAACGACTGTCAGTTCGTCACCATAGACAACGCCGGACACTTCCTCGACATGGAGCACAAAGGCGCCTGGCTGCAGAGCCAGGCCGCGTTGCTGGGTTTCCTGCAAGAGCAACCGCAGCGCCAGCGCGGCTACCACCCGCAGGTGGAAGTGCAACACGCGCTGGCCGTATAACCCATGGCCAATACCCCCACACTGCACCGCCTTGCCACAGATAGCAGCGGTGCAGGCTTCATTTCCGCCCAGACTTCCGGTATAAAGGCACCCGCTGCGGGCGTCGTATAATGGTAATACCCTAGCTTCCCAAGCTAGAGCCGTGGGTTCGATTCCCATCGCCCGCTCCAGATGTCTAACGAAAGAGCCCTGCCGATGCAGGGCTTTTTCGTTTCTGGGCTTTAAGCGGATCGAGTGCGTAGTACGTAGCCCGGATAAAATCCGGGGCTCTATCGGCGACCGTCCCGGATTGCATCCCGGCTACGATCAGCGCCGCCTCAGGGCTGCAGATCGAACGAGGTCTTGCCGCTTGCCATATCGCAAGGCATGGAGAAGTGTTCGTGCACTATCAGCCAGCGCCCGCCCTGTTGGCGGAAGCACTGAGTCACACGCATCCAGCTGCTTTGCATCTGCCCCTTGTCATCCGTGCCGCCGCAGTGGAGCAGGTAGTGCAGCGTGCCCAGATCGCCGCCGATCAGAAAGCTCGGCTGGTGGATCTCGAACTGCGCTGGGCCGCCGCACATCTCCATGCAGGCCTGCCAATGGGCCTGGTAGGCCGCGCGACCCTGAAAACGCAGCGGGCCTATGGCGTCGTAGGCCACCACGTCCTCGGCATAGTGGCTGATGATGCGCGCAACATCCTTGGCCAGGCAGGCCTGCACCCAAGAGTCCAGTTGCTGCTGGATTTGCGCCTGTTGAGCTGCTGTGTCGCTCATGCTCGTTCTCCTCTTTGCGATGTCACGCCTTGTTCGAGGCGCAGCAGTCGTGCGCTGCTGGCGCTTGCTGGTATTCGTCGTGCAGGCGGGTCCAGTTCAAGCCCTTGCCGTCCAGATCGGGCATGTCGTCCCAGCCTTCGCCGCGGCCGAAGGGGGTGAGGTCGAGGTAGTGCAGGCTGCCCATCAGTATGTCCAGGCCACGGGCGTAGCTGGAATAGCAGTGGTAGACCTGCGCGCCGTCGCGCAGGAACACGCTGACCCCGGGCAGCTCGCCCTGCAGGTGAGCGTTCAGGCCCAGGCGCTCCAGCTCGGCCTTGTCGCGGTAGTTGTACTCGACCGGGGCGACCTGCTCGTCGGCGGTGACGTGGTAGTCGTAGTTGAAGCTGCTGCCGTAGGAGCTGTACCAGGGTAGCGTCCAGCCCATGCGCCGTTTGAACGCCTGCAGATCCGCCAATGGCGCGCGGGAGACCAGCACCAGGGTGGTGTCGCGGGCATGCAGATGGGCCTGGTGGCCGATATTGTCGACCAGGCTGGAACAGCCCTCACAACCCACATGGCGATCCAGGTGGTACATAAAGTGGTAGACGATCAGCTGGCTGCGCCCCTCGAACAGCTCGGCCAGGCCGACCTCGCCCTGGGGACCCTGGAAACGGTAATCCGCCTGCACCTTGACCATGGGCAAACGCCGGCGCTCGGCGTTTAGCGCATCGCGCTGGCGGGTCAGGGCTTTCTCTTGGGCCAGTAATGCCTTGCGTGCAATCAGCCACTGCTCACGGCTGGCAACCTCTGGGTAATCGGGACGACTCATCTTCAGTGCTCCTTTTCCGTTGATTGATCGGCCGCGCCTGGCAGCGGCGCGGCATCAGACTTGCCGGCATCAGACTTGCAATTGACGCACCGGGCGGACCTCCACACTGCCGACCCGCGCCGCCGGGATATGCCCGGCCAGCTGGATGGCTTCGTTGAGATCGCGGGCTTCGACCAGGTAGAACCCGGCCAGCTGCTCCTTGGTTTCGGCGAAGGGCCCGTCGGTGATCGACAACTTGCCGCCGCGCATGCGCACCGTGGTGGCGGTCTGCACCGACTGCAGCGCCTCGGCGGCGAGCATGCGCCCGCTCTGCTGCACCGACTCAGCATAGGCGAAGCATTCCTCGTCACGCGGGCTGTCGGGCGAGCTGTGCAGCTCGTACTCGTTGCTATAGACCAGGCAGAGATATTTCATGGCGTTCTCCGGTTACTTAAGGGCTGATTACTCACTAGTCGAGCGGCGGACGCGGCAATCGACAGCGCTGAGAAAAAATAGCTGGGAGCCATTTTTAACGTCGCGCAGCGACGGCCCGCAGGGTGGCCGCCATGGATGGCAGGCCATAAAAAGAGTAGTAGCGCCGACCAACGGTCACTGCCAGGCGTTTCAGCTGCTGGGCAGTTCGCTTAGGCGCTTCTGCAGAAACTGCCGATCCGCGCCCTGCTGGGCCAGGGCCAGGGCACGCTGGTAGGCGTCGCGGGCCGGGGCCACGCGGCCCAGGCGGCGATTGAGGTCGGCGCGGGCGGCATGGGCCAGGTGGTAATCCGCCAGTTCGCCGCTGGCCAGCAGCGCCTCGATCAGGGCCAGGCCGGCCTCGGGGCCTTCGTGCATGGCCACCGCCACGGCGCGGTTGAGCTCGATCACCGGCGAGGGCGTCAGGCGCAACAAGGCGTCGTAGAGCCCGACTATCTGCGCCCAGTCGGTCTGCTCGGCGCTGGCGGCTTCGGCATGCACCGCGGCGATCGCGGCTTGCAGCGTGTAGGGGCCGAAGCGCCGCGAATGCAGCGCCTGCAATACCAGGGCCTCGCCCTCGGCGATCAGCGTGCGGTTCCACTGACTGCGATCCTGCTGTTCCAGCAGCACCACTTCGCCGGCGGCCGAGCTGCGCGCCGTGCGCCGCGACTCGTGCAGCAGCATCAGCGCCAGCAGGCCCATCACCTCGGGTTCGGGCAGCAGTTCCAGAAGCAGCCGAACCAGGCGGATGGCCTCGTCGGACAGCTGGCGGCGGGTCAGGTCCGCACCGGAGCTGGCGAAGTAGCCTTCGTTGAATACCAGGTAGATCACCCGCAGCACCGCCTCCAGGCGCTCGGGCAATTCGCTGCGCCCCGGCACCTCGTAGGGGATGCGCGCGTCCCTGATCTTCGCCTTGGCGCGGACGATGCGCTGGGCCACTGTGCTGGGCGTGGAGAGAAAGGCGCGGGCGATTTCCTCGGTGCCGAGGTCGCAGATCTCGCGCAGGGTCAGGGCCACCTGGGCATCGCTGGAGAGTGCCGGGTGGCAGCAGGTGAAGATCAGGCGCAGGCGGTCGTCCTCCAGCAGCTCAACCGCCTCCACCGGCTGCTCGCTGGCCAGCTCAAAGTGCTCGTCGAGGGGCTGGAAACGCCGCTGGCGGCGCAGGCTGTCGATGGCCTTGAAGCGCCCGACCGAGACCAGCCAGGCCCGCGGGTTGGCCGGCACGCCGTCCTCCGGCCATTGCTCCATGGCCGCGCGAAAGGCCTCGTGCAGCGCCTCCTCGGCCCGATCGAAATCCCCCAGCAGGCGGATCAGGGTCGCCAGCACGCGGCGCGATTCATCGCGGTAGAGCTGCGCCAGCTGGGCGCGCACGTCAGTCGGCTGGTCCTTGTCCATTCTTCCTCCCGCTACAGCCTGAACTGTAGCCCTGGCGCATCACGCGCCGCTTAGCTTTTTAGCCGATAACCGGTTTTAAAGATCCAGCCCACCGCCAGTATGCACAGCAGCAGAAAGCCGAGAATCATCCCTAGGCTGAGCGCCACGTTGACGTCGGAGATGCCGTAGAAGCTCCAGCGGAACACGCTGATCAGATACACCACCGGATTGAACAGGGTCACCGTCTGCCAGGCCGGCGGCAGCATATTGATGGACTAGAAGGCGCCGCCGAGAAAGGTCAGCGGCGTGACGATCAGCGCCGGCACCACCTGCAGCTTCTCCCAGCCATCGGCCCACACGCCGATGATAAAACCGAACAGGCTGAAGGTCAGCGCGGTAAGCACCAGAAAGGCGGCCATCCACAGCGGATGCAGTATCTCGAAGTCGACGAACAGCCGCGCGGTAATCAGGATGATCAGCCCGAGTATCACCGACTTGGTGGCCGCCGCGCCGACATAGCCAATAAGGATTTCCAGGTAGGACACCGGCGCCGAGAGCAGCTCGTAGATGCTGCCGGAATACTTGGGC
>NZ_JAUYNP010000121.1 GCF_030696055.1 Pseudomonas sp.
AGGCACCAGCAGGGCGTTGCAGGATTGTTCGAAGCGAATCGGGCAAGCAAAGATGGCCTCGTACTCGCCGATCTCCACCCCTTGCGGCAGGGCATGCTCGAACCACACCTCCCGCGGTGAACTATCCGAATCGGCGATCCAGCGCGCATAGAGCAGCCAGGAAGCCAGCACGTTTTCCACCAGATGCCGGCGAATAGGTTCGGCCTGGTGGCGGCAGGTCCAGATCAGCTTGACGTGATCCGGCTCTGCCTCGATCCGACTGACGCCCATATCGCCCACCAGTTTTTCGTAGGGCACTATGCGGCTCATGGCCTCGCCCAGGGTGGCGCAGTTCATCGCGATATAGCCCAGCACGCTCCAGGAGCCGGGTTGCACGAAACGCGCGCAATGCAGGCCGAACAGCGGGTCGCCTGAGACCTGCAGCAGGTGGGCGAGCAGACGCTCATGGGTTTCGCTGGGAATGCGTCGGCCGTTGTCCGCCAGGTCCTCGGCAGTGAGGCCGGCCGCCGCCAGCGCCTGGTCGATATCCAGATCCAATTGCTCGGCATGGCGCAGGTACTTAAGCAGGGAGGGGACTGAGGTATAGCCGAGATTGTCGGTCATCTTCTTATTCTGAATGTCTTGATTGGCGATAGCGCCTGTCCCGATTCGACAGTGACGCCCTTGAGCGGCCAGCTAGTATAGGCAGCCATTGCAGGTGACTGAAATATCCGGGAGAAGCAGATGCGACGTTGGAACGGCTGGGGCGATGAAGCGACAGTGGTGGAACTACCGGCCCATGGCGAGGTTTTTCTCGCCGAACTGGTCGGGCCCGGCCAGCTGCTCGCCGATGCCAGCCTGGAACAGGTGTTGGCCCAGGTGCCGGCTTCGCGCCTGCAGGCTCATCCGCTGATCTGCCTAAACGCCGAGGACCGGGTGCGGCATGCCCGCGGCCAGAGCCTGCCGGACTGGCTGGCGATGCGCTCCGGCGACTTCGGCCAGTTCCCCGACGGCGTCGCCTACCCGGAAAGCCCGGTGCAGATCCGCGAACTGCTGGCCTGGGCCAGCGAGCAGGATTTGATTGTCATCCCCTATGGCGGCGGCACCTCGGTGGCCGGGCATATCAACCCGCAGGCCGGCAGCAAGCCGGTGCTGACCCTGTCGCTGGCGCGCATGGGCAAGCTGATCGAGATCGACCACGACAGCCTGATCGCCACCTTCGGCCCCGGCGCCAATGGCCCGCAGGTGGAAAGCCAGCTGCGCGCCCAGGGCTATACCCTCGGCCATTTCCCGCAGTCCTGGGAGCTGTCGACCCTGGGCGGTTGGGTGGCCAGTCGTTCCAGCGGCCAGCAGTCGCTGCGCTACGGGCGCATCGAGCAGCTGTTCGCCGGCGGCAAGGTCGAAACCTTCGCCGGCACCCTGGCGATTCCGACTTTCCCGGCCTCCGCCGCCGGTCCCGATCTGCGCGAAATCCTGATGGGTTCGGAAGGGCGCTTCGGCATCATCTCCGAGGTCAAGGTGCGTATCACCCGCCTGGCCGAGCAGGAAAACTTCTACTCGGTGTTTATGCCCAACTGGCAGCAGGCGCTGCTCGCCATCCGCAGCCTGGCCCAGGCGCGGGTGCCGCTGTCCATGCTGCGCCTGTCCAATGCCATCGAAACCCAAACCCAGCTGGCCCTGGCCGGCCATCCGCAGCAGATCGCCTGGCTGGAGAAATACCTGGCCCTGCGCGGCGCCCGTGACGGCAAGTGCATGCTGACCTTCGGCGTGACCGGCAATCGCCAGCAGAACGCCGCCTCGCTGAAACAGGCGAAGAAGCTGCTGAAGAGCTTTGGCGGCATCTTTACCGGCACCTTGCTGGGCAAGAAATGGGCGGAAAACCGCTTTCGCTTCCCCTACCTGCGCCACGGCCTGTGGGCCGCCGGTTACGCGGTGGACACCCTGGAAACCGCCACCGACTGGAGCAACGTCGACAGCCTGCTGAATAAGGTCGAGGCCAGCCTGCGCAACGGCCTGAGCGAGGAGGGCGAACAGGTGCATGTGTTCACCCACCTGTCCCACGTCTACAACGAAGGTTCGAGCATCTACACCACCTACGTGTTCCGCCCCGGCAACAGCTATGCCGAGGCCATGGCGCGCTGGCAGAAGCTCAAACATGCAGCAAGCCTGACCATCGCCGAGAACCGCGGCACCATCAGCCACCAGCACGGCGTCGGTCGCGATCATGCACCTTACCTGCCGGTGGAGAAGGGCGAGCTGGGCATGGCCACGCTCAAGGCCCTGGCCGGGCACTTCGACCCGGAG
>NZ_JAUYNP010000131.1 GCF_030696055.1 Pseudomonas sp.
GTGCGGATTTCTGTTTGGCGCTGAGTTGGCTCACATGAGCCAGCCAGTGGTGAAAGGCTTGAGTATCCATGATGGGCAGACCTCACGAGCGGATGCCTGCCATAAAGCTTAGTCCTTGCAACACAGCCTTGGGACATAGCCATAAAAAAAGGGCCTGCATCGCTGCAGGCCCTTTCTATTTGGTGCACTCAGGAGGATTCGAACCTCCGACCGCTCGGTTCGTAGCCGAGTACTCTATCCAGCTGAGCTATGAGTGCAAGTGGCGATTTTAAACCAGATCACCGCTGGCTGAAACAAAATGGCTTGCATCACTGCAAGCCATTTCGATTTGGTGCACTCAGGAGGATTCGAACCTCCGACCGCTCGGTTCGTAGCCGAGTACTCTATCCAGCTGAGCTATGAGTGCATTAAGCGTGCGCATTATAAGGACTGGCATCTGATTATCAAGCGTTTAAATCGAATAGTTTCAATAACTTATCGCTCTAACGCCAACCAACCTTACAACACTAAATATGGCGGAGAAGGGGGGATTCGAACCCCCGACACCCTTTTGAGGTGTACTCCCTTAGCAGGGGAGCGCCTTCGGCCACTCGGCCACCTCTCCGCAACACGGGGCGCATGATAACCATGTTTTCCCCGTTTGCAAAGCCAAAATTTCGATAAAAATTAGTGGCTTGGTTCTTCGCCTTTCTCTTTCTGGATGCGCTGGTAAATTTCCTCACGGTGCACGGCAACCTCCTTCGGCGCGTTAACGCCAATGCGCACCTGATTACCTTTAACGCCCAACACGGTGACAGTGACTTCGTCACCCACCATCAGGGTCTCTCCGACCCGGCGAGTCAGAATCAGCATTCCTTTCTCCTTACGGATAACAGTTCAGGACAGCAACAGTCTGCAAAAATAAAAGGGTGGCAGCCGCGCCAAACAACAGCCCAGCCTTCACCTGAGTATTGACCAGTGTAGGCAGAAAGAAAGCTCCCCACCCATGCCAACCAAAAAGGCGAAAGGCGCGGTATAAACCGCGCCTTTCGGATGATGCCTCAATCGCCCTGACGGGCCGGGGCATCCAGTTCGAAAGCAGTGTGCAGGGCGCGCACCGCCAACTCCAGATATTTCTCCTCAATCACCACCGAGACCTTGATTTCGGAAGTGGAGATCATCTGGATATTGATATTTTCCTTGGCCAGGGCTTCGAACATGCGGCTGGCGACCCCGGCATGGGAGCGCATGCCGACGCCGACAATGGAGACCTTGGCGATCTTGGTATCACCAATGACCTCACGAGCACCCAACTCGCGAGCGGTATTTTCCAACACGGCCAGGGCATTGTTGTAGTCGTTGCGGTGCACGGTGAAGGTGAAATCGGTGGTGTTATCGTGCGAGACATTTTGCACGATCATGTCCACTTCGATATTCGCGGCACTGATAGGGCCGAGGATCTTGAACGCCACGCCCGGGATGTCCGGTACGCCACGGATAGTCAGCTTGGCTTCGTCGCGATTGAAAGCGATGCCGGAGATGATCGGCTGTTCCATGGATTCCTCTTCATCAAGGGTAATGAGGGTGCCCGGCCCCTCTTGAAAGCTGTGCAATACGCGCAGCGGGACGTTGTACTTGCCGGCGAATTCCACCGAGCGAATTTGCAGCACCTTGGAACCCAGGCTGGCCATTTCCAGCATTTCTTCGAAGGTAATCTTCTCCAGGCGCTGAGCCTGGGACACTACACGCGGATCGGTGGTATAGACGCCATCCACATCAGTGTAGATCTGGCATTCATCGGCCTTCAGCGCCGCGGCCAGGGCTACGCCTGTGGTATCGGAGCCGCCACGGCCCAGGGTGGTGATATTGCCGTGCTCATCCACCCCCTGGAAACCGGCGACCACCACCACGCGACCGGCCTTGAGGTCGGCGCGCAGTTTCTGATCGTCGATTTGCAGAATGCGCGCCTTGTTGTGCGCACTGTCGGTGAGGATGCGCACCTGGTTACCGGTGTAGGACACCGCCGGCACACCGATCTTGATCAGCGCCATGGCCAACAGGGCAATGGTCACCTGCTCGCCGGTGGAAACCATCACGTCGAGTTCACGCGGTACCGGCTGATCATCGCTGACCTGTTTGGCCAGGTCGATCAGGCGATTGGTTTCACCGCTCATAGCGGACACCACGACCACAATGTCATCGCCGTTTTCGCGGAATTTCTTCACCTTCGCGGCCACCTGCTGGATACGCTCAACAGTGCCAACGGAGGTGCCGCCAAATTTCTGTACGATCAAAGCCATTTCAAAGCCGCCTCAGCCCGTGAAGGGCGCCCATTAAACATACAACTCGATGCACTGCCAAGGCCCGCCGGGCGTAATGCGGGCCCTGACCATCACGCCCAACTAGGTGGGTACTTACAGACCTTGTTCGGCGAACTGCTGCGCCAGCGCAAGAGCACCATCCAAGGCAGCGGCATCGGTGCCGCCGCCCTGGGCCATATCCGGGCGACCGCCGCCCTTGCCGCCCACGGCCGCAGCCGCTTGCTTCATCAGCTCGCCGGCCTTGAGCTTGGCGGTCAGGTTCTGGGTCACGCCGGCCACCAGCACGACCTTGTCGTCCTGCACGCCGCCGAGCAGTATCACCGCGCTGCCGAGCTTGTTCTTCAACTGGTCGACCATGGCCAGCAGCGCCTTGCCGTCCAGCCCATCCAGGCGCGCACTGAGCACCTTGATGCCTTTGACTTCGATGGCCGAGCCGGCCAGGTCATTGCCCGCCGCGCTGGCGGCCTTGGCCTTGAGCTGCTCCAGCTCTTTTTCCAGCTGTCGGTTGCGCTCCAGCACGCCGACCAGCTTGTCCAGCAGGTTGTCGCGGCTGCCCTTGACCAGCGCCGCAGCTTCTTTCAACTGCTCTTCCGCGCCATTCAGATAGGCGAGGGCCGCCGCTCCTGTGACTGCCTCGATACGCCGCACACCAGCCGCCACACCGCCTTCGCTGGTGATCTTGAACAGGCCGATATCGCCGGTACGGGAGACATGGGTACCACCGCACAGCTCGACGGAGAAATCGCCGCCCATGCTCAGCACCCGCACGTTGTCGCCGTATTTCTCGCCGAACAGCGCCATGGCGCCCTTGGCTTTGGCGGTTTCGATATCGGTTTCCAGGGTTTCAACCTGGCTGTTGCCACGCACTTCGCGGTTGACGATTTCCTCAATCGTCTTCAACTGCGACGGAGTAATCGCTTCAAAATGACTGAAGTCGAAGCGCAGGCGCTGACTGTCGACCAGCGAGCCTTTCTGCTGCACATGCTCGCCCAGCACCTGGCGCAAGGCCGCGTGCAGCAAGTGCGTGGCCGAGTGATTGAGTGCCGTGGCCTGACGCACGCTGGCATCCACTTCGGCCTTGACCGACGCACCGACGCTCAAGCCACCCTTGACCGCCACACCGTGATGGAGGAAGGCGCCGCCCACCTTGGTGGTGTCGCGCACATCGAAACGCACGCCGGCCGCTGACCCCGCGCCCCCCATAAGGAAACCGCAGTCGCCGACCTGACCACCGGATTCGGCGTAGAACGGCGTCTGATCGAGGACCACTACGCCCGCCTCGCCTTCTTGCAGGCTATCCACCGCCTGGCCATCGGCGAACAGGGCGACGACCTTGCCGCTGCCACTGGTACCCTGATAGCCGAGGAACTGGGTGTCACTGTCGACCTTGACCAGGCTGTTGTAGTCCATGCCGAACGAGCTGGCGGAGCGCGCACGCTCACGCTGGGCGGTCATTTCGCGCTCGAAACCTGTCTCGTCGAGGGTCAGGCCGCGCTCACGGGCGATATCGCCGGTCAGGTCGTAGGGGAAGCCGTAGGTGTCATACAGCTTGAACACCGTCTCGCCGGGAATCGTCTTGCCCTTGAGGCCGACCAGATCCTGCTCGAGTATTTTCAGGCCCTGCTCCAGGGTCTTGGCGAACTGCTCTTCTTCGGTCTTCAGCACGCGTTCGATATGCGCCTGCTGTTGCTTCAGTTCGGGGAAGGCTTCGCCCATCTCGGCCACCAGGGCGGCAACGATACGGTAGAAGAAGCTGCCCTTGGCGCCCAGCTTGTTACCGTGGCGGCAAGCGCGACGGATGATGCGGCGCAGCACATAGCCGCGGCCTTCGTTGGACGGAGTGACGCCATCGGCGATCAGGAAGCCGCAGGAGCGGATATGGTCGGCCACCACTTTCAGCGAAGCCTGAGCTTCGTTGGCGCAGCCAATGGCCTTGGCCGCGGCGTCCAGCAGGCTCTGGAACAGGTCGATCTCGTAGTTCGAGTTGACGTGTTGCAGCACCGCGCTGACGCGCTCCAGGCCCATGCCTGTGTCCACGCTCGGCGCCGGCAGCGGATGCATCACGCCGTCAGTCGTGCGGTTGAACTGCATAAAGACGTTGTTCCAGATCTCGATATAGCGGTCGCCGTCTTCCTCGGGCGAACCGGGCGGGCCGCCCCAGATGTGTTCGCCGTGATCGAAGAAGATTTCGGTGCAGGGGCCGCAGGGGCCGGTATCGCCCATCGCCCAGAAGTTATCCGAGGCGTATGGCGCACCCTTGTTGTCGCCGATGCGGATCATCCGCTCGGTGGGCACGCCGATTTCCTTGTTCCAGATGTCGTAGGCTTCGTCGTCGCTGGCGTAGACGGTGACCCAGAGTTTTTCCTTGGGCAGCTTCAGCCACTTGTCGCCGGTCAGAAATTCCCAGGCGTAGTGGATGGCGTCGCGCTTGAAGTAATCGCCGAAGCTGAAGTTGCCCAGCATCTCGAAGAAGGTGTGGTGGCGCGCGGTGTAACCGACGTTTTCCAGGTCGTTGTGCTTGCCGCCGGCACGCACGCACTTCTGGCTGGTGGTGGCGCGGCTGTAGGCACGCTTTTCCAGGCCGAGGAAGCAGTCCTTGAACTGGTTCATCCCGGCGTTGGTGAACAGCAGCGTCGGGTCGTTGCCCGGAATCAGGGAGCTGGAAGCGACACGGGTGTGCCCCTTCTCTTCGAAGAAGCTCAGGAAGGCTTCACGGATTTCTGCGCTTTTCATAGGATCATCCAGGGAAACAGGCGGCCACGGCAAAGCCGGCAAAGGGCCGCATTATATCGGGCCTGCAGCATCGGTACAGTGTGTTTGTTGAAGGAAGGCGGCCATCGGGCCGCTATATAGCCGCAAACAGGAGTAAAGCTGCGGCCTGACGCCCCGGATTAAAGAACAGGCTTCGCCCTGCCCGCCTTAACCTTAGGCGCGCGGAAAAGCGGCGAAGGCCTCGATCACCTTGGCAATGTCATCCGCTGCAACATCCAGGTGAGTAACCAGACGCAGACGCGGCGCCGTGCTTAGCTTGATCCCGCGCTCGGCGCAAAAGTTTTTAAGCGCGCCGGCCTGCTCGCCCAGCTGCACATAGACCATATTGGTCTGCACCGGCTCAACCCTATAATCCAGCTCACGCAAGCCAGCCGCCAGACGCTCGGCGTTGGCATGGTCCTCGGCCAGGCGCATCACCTGATGCTCCAGGGCATACAGACCGGCAGCCGCCAAGACGCCGGCCTGACGCATGCCGCCGCCGACCATCTTGCGCAGGCGCCGCGCCTTGGCGATCAGCTCATGACTGCCACAGAGTACCGAGCCCACAGGGGCGCCGAGGCCCTTGGACAGGCAGACCGAGACCGAATCGAAATGCTGGGTGATCGCGCGCGCCGGCACGCCCAGCTTGACCGCCGCGTTATACAGCCGCGCGCCATCCAGGTGCAGGGCCAGGCCGTGCTTGCTAGTTAGCGCGCGCGCCGCGGTCAGATAGCTCTGCGGCAACACCTTGCCCTGCATGGTGTTTTCCAGGGCCAACAGGCGGGTGCGGGCGAAGTGGAAGTCATCCTGCTTGATCGAGGCCTCGACCCTGGCCAAATCCAGCGAGCCATCGGCCTCGCCTTCGAGCGGCTGCGGCTGAATCGAACCGAGCACTGCGGCGCCGCCACCCTCGTATTTATAGGTATGCGCCTGCTGCCCGACTATATATTCGTCGCCCCGTTCGCAATGGGCCATCAGCCCGAGCAGGTTGCTCATGGTGCCGGTGGGCACAAACAGCGCGCTGGCAAAACCCAACTCGGCGGCCAGGTGCTGTTCCAGCCGGTTGACCGTGGGGTCTTCACCATACACGTCATCGCCCAGCTCGGCGGCCTGCATGGCCTCGCGCATGCCCGGGGTCGGCAAGGTCACTGTGTCGCTACGCAGGTCGATAACGGGCATGGGCGGCTGTCCTTAGAAAGAGGCGAAAACCCGATGCTAAAGCGCCTTAGATAAGGGAACAAGGTACAGCTAGAACTGTGTAGGTTGGGCTGAGCTAGGCGAAGCCCAACATAGGGCCATCGGCAGAAAACAATTGATCTGCCACGCGCAAGATCGTTGGGCTTCGCAGAGCTCAGCCCAACCTACGCGACCCAAGCCGCAGTGATCACCCGATCAGACCAGCTGCACATTCTCGGCCGGCACGACCAGGATGCCGGCGCGCAGGCCGTTCTTGACCTTGGGATTGGGGAAGATGATGCGCGCGCCGGGCTCGTCCACCACCCAGCGGGTGTCGGCCAGGTCTTCGGCCAGCAGGTAGCCGATAGGTAGTTCGCTGAAGTTCTCGATATCCGCCGGCAGGTGCAGGCGAAAAGCGTCGCTGTGCTTGATCACCTCCCGCGCCACGGCGAAGAGTTTCAGCTCGCCGAGATCAGCACTGGAGCCCTGCTCCTCGCGGCCTTCGATCAGGCACTGCAGGTGCTGTTCCAGACGATCCAGGTTGACCAGCTGGTTCTGCCCGAAGGGCCGCGCCTTGCCCAGCTCCAGGGTGAAGGCCTCGGCTCCCAGCTGCGAGTAGGTGTAGGCGCTGAAGGTGATCGAGCTCTTGTTGTGCAGCAGCACCGCCTCGATACCGGCGGCGTTCAACCGGGCCAGCTCGCGCTGGCTGCGCGGGCGGCCTTCCTGGAAGGGGTAGAGGGCGAACTGCTCGATCTTCGAGCCGCGAATGGCGGTATGCAGGTCGTAATGCAGGCGGGTGCGATCCGGTTTATTGAAGAAGGTCGCCGCCAGATGTTCCAGGTCACAGGCCCGCAGCGCTTCGGTGCCGGTATGCTGATCGTGCCGGCCATTGAACAGGCGGTTGATGTCCTGTTCCAGGTAGCGCTCACCGCGGCGCATGGCCTCGGGGTTGCCGAACAGAAAGAGAATGCGTGCCCGCGGTTTCAGCTCGTTGCGGGCGATGCCGCGCAGCAGGCGGTCGAGCAATTCGATGGGGGCGGTTTCATTGCCATGGATACCGGCCGAGAGCAGCAGGTCCTGGCCATTGTCGCTGGCCGCCGGCGGCGTCACTTCCAACGCCCCTTCGGCCAGCCAACGCAGACGCGTGCCCTCGGGGGTCAGCTGAATCTTCGCTGCCGGTTCAAAGCCAGCCAGGGTCAGTTCGAGCAGTTTACCGAGGGCGAGCATAGCTATTACCTCACTCGTGGTTGCAGTCTGGGCCGTGCACGTGGTCGTCATCGCCCAGTTCGGCCGGTTCCATTTCCAGCTCCAGGCTGACCAGGTTGGTGGCCAGCGGACGCAGCAACAGGTTGGCGAATTCGGCAGCGCCTTCCTCCACGTCCACGCCGATCATCAACTGATTATTGCCAACCTGCTGGAACCAGATTTCCTGGCCCTGCCAGACCACGGCAAAACGCGTGCAGGAGGTTTCCAGCTGGGTGCCATCGGTATCTTCGAGGATCAGTTGCAGGGCGTCGGACATTATTTAAAGCTCCAAGCTATAAGCCACAAGCTGCAAGTTTAGAGCGACAAGCTTTTACTTGAAACTTGCCGCTTGCCGCTTATGTCAATTGAAAAGGATAAACCGCGCCCAGTTTAAGGATCTGCGTCAGTTCGTCCAATGCCGCGCGGCATTCATTGAGCAATTGTGGGTCAGCCAGGTCGTTTTCGCTCAGGCGATCGCGGTAGTGCTTGTCGACCCAGACATTCAGCGTGTCGTGCAGCGTCGGGGTCATGATCACACCCTGATTGACCGCCGCCAGCTCGTGTTCCTTGAGCGCCACGCGCAGGCGCAGACAGGCCGGGCCACCGCCGTTCTGCATGCTCTGCTTGAGGTCGAAGACCTGCACTTCGCGGATCGGGCCGTTGCCCGCGGTGAGTTGCTGCAGGTAGTTCCACACATTGCCGTTGTTGCGGCACTCCTCGGGCACTATCAGCAGCATGCCGCCATCGCCGCGGGTCAGCAGTTGGCTGTTGAACAGGTAGGACTTGACCGCATCCTCCACGGTGACCGCTTCGCGCGGCACGCACACGGCCTGGAAGTTGCCGCCACGACGGGCGAGTTTCTCGCTCAATTCGGCCAGCACCTTGTCGGTATCGAGGAAGGCGTCCTGGTGATAGAACAGCACCTCGCCGTTGCCCACGGCTATCACATCGTTGTGGAACACGCCCTGGTCGATCACCTCCGGGGTTTGCTGGGCGTAGACCACGCCCTCCTCGCTCAAGCCATGCAGGCGCGCGACGGCCTGCGAGGCTTCCAGGGTCTGCCGCGCCGGGTAACGCCCAGGCTGCGGGAAGCGGCTGTCGAAGGCGCTACGACCGAACACGAAGAACTCCACCCCGGCATCGCCATAGCCCTTGCAGAAACGGGTGTGGTTGGCCGCGCCTTCGTCACCGAACTGGCCGACCGCCGGCAGCGCCGCGTGGTGGGCGAAGTGCTGGTCGTTGGCGAACATGGCGCCCAGCACGCGGCTGGTGGTCGGGTGTTCGAGGGAGCGGTGGAACTTGCAATTGAGGTTGGCGGCGGTGAAATGCACGCGTCCATCGGCCGTGTCGGCGCTGGGGCTGACGGTGCAGGCGTTGGCCGTCCACATGCTGGAGGCCGAGCAGCTGGCGACCAGCAGCGGCATGGCGTCCTTCGCCGCCTTCTGGATCACTTGGGCATCAGTGCCGGTAAAGCCCAGGCTGCGCAGCACGGCGACGTTGGGACGCTCTTGCGGGGCCAACACGCCCTGCTTGAAGCCCATCTCCATCAGCGCCTTCATCTTGGCCAGGCCTTGCTTAGCCGCTTCCTTCGGATTGGAGTTCGCCTGGCTGTTGCTCTGCGAGGCGACGTTGCCGTAGGACAGACCGCCGTAGTTGTGAGTCGGCCCGACCAGACCGTCAAAATTCACTTCAAATGCATTGTTCACAGGCTTACTCCGGGAGTCAGGGTTGCAGGCAGGCTCAGGCTGTCGGATTCCAGCGAGGCCACCGGATAGGCGCAATAATCCGCCGCGTAGTAGGCACTGGCGCGGTGGTTACCGGACGCGCCCACGCCGCCGAAGGGGGCTGTACTGGCGGCGCCGGTCAGCTGTTTGTTCCAGTTGACTATACCGGCGCGGCTTTTCAGCCAGAACTCGTCATAGCGCGCCTTGGAGTCCGACAACAGGCCGGCGGCCAGGCCGTACTGGGTGTTGTTGGCCTCGGCGATGGCCGCGTCGAAATCGGCGTAGCGGATCACCTGCAGCAGCGGGCCGAAGAACTCTTCGTCCGGGCGATTGGCCACTTCGGTCACGTCGATGATGCCCGGGGTCAGCAAGGCGGCGCCTGGCAGCGGCTGGGTCATTGCCAGCAGCGCCTTGGCTCCGTGCATCAGCAGCTGCTGCTGCGCCTTGATCAGGTGTTCGGCGGCGCCCAGGGAAATCACCGAGCCCATAAAGGGCGCGGGTTGCGCATCGAAAGCACCGACCTTGATGCTCGCCGCCACCGCCACTAGGCGCGCCAGCAGGGCATCGCCCCAGGCGCCCTGGGGCACCAGCAGGCGGCGCGCACAGGTGCAGCGCTGCCCGGCACTGATAAAGGCCGACTGCACGATGCAGTAGACCGCCGCATCGATATCTTGCAGCTGATCCACCACCAGCGGATTGTTGCCGCCCATTTCCAGGGCGAGGATTTTCTCCGGACGCCCGGCAAACTGGTTATGCAGCAGGTTGCCGGTGCGGCTGGAGCCGGTAAAGAACAGGCCGTCGATGCCCGGATTGCCGGCCAGGGCCACGCCGGTGTCGCGCGCGCCCTGCACCAGGTTGAGCACGCCTGCCGGCAAACCCGCTTCGATCCAGCACTTGACCGTCAGTTCGGCGACTTTCGGGGTCAGCTCGCTGGGCTTGAACACCACGCAGTTACCCGCCAGCAGCGCCGGCACTATATGGCCGTTGGGCAGGTGGCCGGGAAAGTTGTAGGGGCCGAACACCGCCACCACGCCATGCGGCTTGTGTCGCAGCACGGCGCTGGCATCGGCCAGCGGACCACTCTTCTCGCCGGTACGCTCGCGGTAGCTCTGCACCGAGATGGCCACCTTGTTGATCATGCTGGTGACTTCGGTGGCGGTTTCCCACAGCGGCTTGCCGGTTTCCTCGCCGATGCAATGGCCCAGGGCCTCGGCATGGCTCTTCAGGGCCGCGGCGAACTGCTCGAGCACGGCGATGCGCTCATCCAGCGAGCGCGAGGCCCAGGCCGGAAAGGCGCCGCGGGCGGCCTGCACGGCGGCCTCAACCTGCGCGGAGGTAGCCGCACGACCTTGCCAGATAACGTCCTGGCTAACCGGATTGAGGGATTCCAGGGTTTCGCCCTGGCCCGCGTGCCAACTACCTGCGATGTAATGAGTGCTCATGTTGTTCTATCACTCCCAGCAAAATATGTGCCCGGGCGCCGGGGGCGCCATGCGAGCGAGCGGCGCAGCTCGGCTGCGCCGGGCGGTGAACATCAGCCGCGGGCCGAAACCGGCACCGCACGCACCTGATCGCCCGCCGACAATTGCAGGCGCTTGGCGGTCTGTGCATCCACCACCAGGCTGCCGGCGGCCAGACGCGCCGGTGCGGCGGTGATACGGCAGCCTTCGCGCTTGCGGTTGTGCATCAGGTAGGAGGTGGCGTCATCGCCGGGCGTGCCGATCGCCAGGATCAACGTCTGGCTGTCACGCACCGCGCGGATCTTCGCGGTTTCCGCCTCGATGGCCGGGCCGGCGTCGAAGATGTCGACATAGCCCTGGTAGCTGAAGCCTTCGCCCTTGAGCATGGCCAGCGCCGGCTCGGTGTCCGGGTGGACACGGCCGATGATGTTGCGTGCATCCTCGGAGAGAAAGCAGGTGTAGAGCGGGAACTTGGGCATCAGCTCGGCGATAAAGGCCTTGTTGCCCACCCCGGTGAGGTAGTCGGCCTGGCTGAACTCCATCTTGAAGAAGTGCCGGCCCAGGCTTTCCCAGAACGGCGAACGGCCATTCTCGTCGGACATGCCGCGCATCTCGGCTATCACCTTGTCGCCGAACAGCTCGCGGAACTCGGCGATAAACAGGAAGCGCGCCTTGGACAGCAGGCGGCCATTGACCCCGGTACGCTGGTCGCTGCGCAGGAACAGCGAGCACAGCTCAGAGTTGCCGGTCAGGTCATTGGCCAGAAACAGCGTGGGGATCTGCCGGTGGATCTGCAGTTCCTGAGACGCGCTGACGGTCAAGCCGACCCGGTAGTTGTACCAGGGCTCGCGCAGGCCAACGGCGCCGGCCACGGCCGAGATGCCGACCACCTCGCCATGGTCGTCTTCGAGCACGAACAGGTAATCGGCGTCCGCACGCGCGGCCTCACCGCGGAAGGTTTTTTCCGCCCAGGCCACCCGGTGCGCCAGGCGCTCCTGATTAGCCGGCAGAGTGGTCAGGCCTGCGCCAGTGCTGCGCGCCAGGTCGAACAAGGCCGGAAGATCGGCGCTGCATACGGGACGAACGATCATACTGCCTCCTTAAACCGCAACCAGGCGTACGCTGACGCCTTCGCCGACGCCCAAGGCCTCGGCGGCTGCAAAACTCAGGGTGACCGGCTTACCCGGCACCCAATCCAGGTCCGCGACTATGGCGCGGAAATCCTGCAGCTGGCCGTTGCTCACCAGGTAGGGACGACCGCCCTTGACCGGCTCGCCGATGCGCACCGGCACCACGCGGCTCTGGGCAATCGAGCGAATGCCCGAGGTGCGCGCATGCAGGGTCGGGCCGCCATCGAAGATGTCGATGTAATGATCGGTTTCGAAGCCTTCGCGCATCAGGATGTCGAAGCTGATCTGCGCTCGCGGATGCACCTGGCCCATGGCTTCCTGGGCGGCGTCCGGCAGCAGCGGCACGTAGATCGGGTAATGCGGCATCAGCTCGGCGAGGAAGGTGCGGCTCTTCAACCCACACAGGCGCTCGGCCTCGCTGTAGTTCATGTCGAAGAAGTTGCGCCCCACCGCATCCCAGAACGGCGAGTCGCCAGCCTCATCACTCTGGCCGACTATCTCCACCACCAGGGCATCGGCAAAACGCTCCGGGTGACTGGCCAGAAACAGCAGGCGCGAGCGCGAGTTCAGCTCGGACCAGGAGGTGTTCACCAGCGGCCGCTCGACATAGAAGCTGGTCAGCAGGCTGTTGCCGGTGAGGTCGTGGCACAGCGAGAGCACGTGGATCTTGTTATGGATCTTCAGCTCGCGGGAGTTGTGCACGAAGGTTTCGTTACGAAAGCTGTAGAAGGGCTCGGAGTAGCCGGCCGAAGCCACTATGCCGGAGCAGCCGACCAGGCGGCCGCTTTCCGTGTCTTCGAGGACGAAGAAGTAGCTCTCCTCGCCGTTGAAACTGACTTCGGCGGAGAACGAAGACTCCGACGCCGCGATCTTTTCGCGCAGACGATCGGCATCGTCCGGCAGTGAAGTCACACCAACCGGGCTATCCGCGGCGAGACGCTGCACTTCAGTGAGGTCGGCCATTTGCGCGGGGCGCATCACCAGCATGGTGTCACTCCTTTTGATAAAAACTCCAAGCCGCTCGAGCGAGCCGCTTAGAGAAAGCCGCGACCCAGGGCCGCAGCACACACAGAGACAGTCATCCCTAAAGTTGACTCAACCCCTCCATGGGTCGAGCACGCGCCGCCGCGGGCGAGCGCCAAGGCTCATCCGCGCCGGCCGACTCAGGCTTGAGTCAGCTTGGCCACGGCCCGCTCGAAGCGCGCCAGACCTTCATCGATATCGGCGTCTTCCACCACCAGGCTCGGGGCGAAACGCACCACGTCCGGGCTGGCTTGCAGCACCATCACGCCTTCCACCGCCGCGGCATCGAGAATCGCCTTGGCCTTGCCTTTCCAGGCATCGCTGAGCACCGCGCCGATCAGCAGACCGAGGCCGCGTACTTCAGTGAATACGCCGTACTGCTCGCCGATCTGGGTAAGCTTGGTCTTGAAGCGCTGGTGCTTGGCCCTGACGCCCGCCAGCACCTCCGGGGTGTTGATGGTGTCGATCACCGCCTCGGCCACCGCGCAGGCCAGCGGGTTGCCGCCGTAGGTGGTGCCGTGGGTGCCGACCGCCAGGTGCTTGGCCAGCTCCTCGGTGGTGAGCATGGCGCCGATCGGGAAACCGCCGCCCAGGCTCTTGGCGCTGGAGAGGATGTCCGGGGTCACGCCGTAATGCTGGTAGGCGAACAGCGCACCGCTGCGGCCCATGCCGGTCTGCACTTCGTCGAACACCAGCAGCGCGTTGTGCTGGTCGCACAGCTCGCGGGCCGCTTGCAGGTAGGCCAGGTCGGCCGGCAGCACGCCGCCCTCGCCCTGGATCGGCTCCAGTACCACGGCGCAGGTCTTGTCGGATACGGCCGCCTTCAGCGCCTCGATATCGTTGTAGGGGACATGGCTGATGCCCTGGATCTTCGGCCCGAAACCGTCGGAATACTTCGGCTGGCCGCCGACGCTGACGGTGAACAGGGTGCGACCGTGGAAGCTGTTGGTGGTCGCGATGATTTCGCACTTGTCGGCGCCAAACTTATCGAAGGCCACGCGGCGGGCCAGCTTGAACGCGGCCTCGTTGGCTTCGGCGCCGGAGTTGCAGAAGAACACCCGGTCGGCGAAGGTGGCGTCCACCAGTTTCTTGGCCAGGCGCAGGGCCGGCTCGTTGGTGAACACATTGGAAATGTGCCACAGGCTATTGGCCTGCTCGGTCAATGCCGCCACCAGGGCCGGATGGCAATGGCCCAGGGCATTCACGGCGATGCCGCCGGAGAAATCGATCAGCTCTCGACCACTCTGATCCCAGACTCGCGAGCCCTGACCACGCACCGGAACGAAGGCGGCGGGGGCATAGTTGGGAACCATCACCTGGTCGAAATCGGCGCGTTGCACCGGGTCGTGCTGAACGGACATCTGAGCTCTCCTGACAAGGAACACCTGCATTGAGTGGCAGGCGATGTGAAGGATTGTAGGGACTGATTCGAGACTGGCATTGCCGCCATGCGACAACTTCTTATAGCGCCAACCCGAGGAAATCCGCTGCTTTCGCAAATGCGACAGAAAGCATCGGGAAGGCGCAGTTTAAATGCAGCCAGCCGCCTTGGCGCGGATTAATCAGCCGCCCGGAAAAGGATTTCTAAGAACTTGTTTACGATCTGCTGCGCGTCGGCCATCCGGCGTTAAAAACAGTCTCGGAATGCTCATGTACAACTCGTACACTGCGCTTCCTCGGCTGTTTTTGCCTTGTCTGGCTCTAGCTCGCGAGTTCCTAAACAGCTTCTATGCGGGTAGCGGCAGCACAGTCGGCACCGGCGGACTGCTGAGCGAGAGGAACTCGATCAACTCGCTCTTCTGCGCCATGGCGTCCTGATAGCCCAGTTCGATCAGCTCGTTGCAGTAGCCCGGCTCGAACAACAGATAGCTGAGTACTCCCGCGCCACCGGCCCGGGTCGCGCCCGGCCCGCGCAGGAACAGGCGCAAGGTTTTCGGCAGCTCGTGGCGATGCCGCCCGGCTATCACATCCAGCGGCCGGCTCGGCGAAATCACCAGCACGTCCACCGGCTTGAGGCCCGAGCCACGGGGATGCAACTCAGGCGGAATCAGACGACCCATCTGGTTGAGGCGCTCGAGCAGCTCGATATCGCTTTCCAGGCTGTCGATAAAGGTGCTGTTGAGCATATGCCCGCTGATCTGCGCCAGGCTCGGCGGACGGCTCTGCAGCGGCCGCACCACCGGGATATTGGCCTGCGACCCCAGCGGGTTGCCGCTGACGCCCACCACCAGCACCCGCGTCGCGCCCAGGTGCAGCGCCGGGCTGATCGGCGCGGACTGACGCACGGCGCCATCGCCGAAGTATTCGCGATTGATCTTCACCGGCGGGAAAATCAGCGGAATCGAAGCGCTGGCCAGCAGGTGTTCGAGGGCCAGACGGGTGGGTACGCCGACGCGGCGATGGCGGAACCAGGGATCGATGGTGGCGCGGCCCTGATAGAAGGTCACCGCCTGGCCGCTTGCATAGCCGAAGGCGGTCACCGCTACCGCACGCAGCTGACGATGACGCACCGCGGCGGCTATGCCGCTGAAATCCAGCTCACGCCCCAGCAATTGGCCCAAGGGCGAACTGTCCAGCAGCGCCACCGGTATCTCACCACCCAGCCCCAGCAGGCTATGGCCGATAAAGCGGCTGGCCTGGCGCAGCACCCCAGGCCAATCGCTGCGGTACACCTGATGGGTATGAAAGCCCTGCCAGACGCTGGTCAGGCGGCGCACCGCCTCGGTGAAGTGCAAGGCGCCGCAGGCCAGGCCGACCGCATTGATGGCCCCGGCCGAGGTGCCCACTATCACCGGAAAAGGATTGTGCGCGGCATTGGGCAGCAGATCGGCGATAGCCGCCAGCACCCCCACTTGATAAGCCGCCCGCGCGCCGCCGCCCGAAAGAATCAGCCCGGTCACCGGCTGGCTGGGGGGGACGAACTGCGGCATAGGCTTATCCCGAGGTTTATTGCCAGTATAGGAGGGCCCCAGGGCAGAGGAAACGCAGCCCGCACAGATCGGCTAACGGCCCAGCCCCAGGAGCCAAGCCAGCGCAAAGGCCTAACCCGTACGTTTTTTGTACAGCTTGGCCTCACCCGGCGGCCGGGTCTTGAAACGCCGGTGCGCCCACAGGTACTGCTCGGGACAAGCCCTGATCGCCTGCTCGATCCACTGGTTGACCCGCAGGCAGTCGGTCTCCTCGCTGTCGCCGGGGAAGTCGGCCAGCGGTGGGTGAATGGTCAAACGGTAGCCCTGGGCACCGGGCAAACGCTGCTGGGTAAAGGGGATCACCTGGGCGCGGCCCATGCGGGCGAACTTGCTGGTGGCGGTGACGGTGGCCGCCGGCACCCCGAACAGGGGCACGAAGACGCTGCGCTGGGCGCCGTAATCCTGGTCCGGCGCATACCAGACCACCCCGCCGCCACGCAGCAACTTGAGCATGCCGCGCACATCATCGCGGCCGATCACCCCGAGCAGGCGCTGCTCGCGGCCACGGCGCTGCATATAGTCGAACAGCGGATTCTTGTGCGGACGGTACATGCCGTACATGTCCTGGGCCATGCCGAGCAGGCCGCCGCCCATCTCCAGGGTGGTGAAGTGCAAGGCCATCAGGATCACGCCCTGGCCCTCGGCCTCGGCCTGACGCAGGTGTTCCAGGCCCTCGATGCTGCCCAGGCGGCGCAGGCGCTCGGCCGGCCACCACCAGGCGATGGCCATCTCGAAGAAGGTGATGCCGGTGGAGGCGAAGTTTTCCTTGAGCAAGGCCTTGCGCTCGGCAACCGGCATCTGCGGGAAACACAGCTGCAGGTTACGCGCGGCTATCTTGCGCCGCGAACTGGCCAGGCGGTACATCAGCGCCCCCAGGCCGCGCCCCAGCAACAGCAGCACGCGGTAGGGCAACTGGGCGACCAGCCACAACAGGCCCAAGCCCAGCCATAACAGCCAGTAATGTGGATGCAGGAAGGCGGCGCGAAAGACAGGACGATCCATAAACAGGCCCGGGCAGATCATAAGGCGCGGCATTCTATCAGGAGTTTGCCGCAGGCTTGCCCGGCGGACGCTTTCACCGGCAGCCAACTTGCGAGTGCGCGGCGTTCTCGCTATAAGTCCGGGCTACTTCTATACAGCCGCTATAAGGCCGCCCCAGGCAGACCATGAGCCAAGCCGATCTCCTCGAGCAAGACCCCGTATTCCAGCTGAAAGGCAGCATGCTGGCCATCACCGTGATGGAGCTGGCGCATAACGACCTCGCCCGCCTCGACCAGCAACTGACCGAGAAGGTCGCCCAGGCGCCGAACTTCTTCAGCAATACCCCGCTGGTATTGGCCCTGGACAAGCTGCCGGACGGCGAAGGCACCCTAGATCTCGTCGAACTGATGGCCGTATGTCGCAAACATGGCCTGCGCACCTTGGCGGTGCGTGCCAACCGCGAAGCCGATATCGCCGCCGCCGAGGCCCTGGACCTGCCGGTGCTACCGCCTTCCGGGGCGCGCGAACGGCTGATCGAACCGGCGCCGAAAGCGCCGGAAAAGCCCGCCGAACCCGAGCTCAAGCCCAGCAAAATAGTCACCACCCCGGTGCGCGGCGGCCAGCAGGTGTATGCCCAGGGCGGCGATCTGATCGTCCTGGCCCCGGTCAGCGCCGGCGCGGAACTTCTCGCCGATGGCAATATCCATGTCTACGCGCCCATGCGCGGCCGCGCCCTGGCCGGAATCAAGGGCAATCTCAAGGCGCGGATCTTCTGCCAGCAAATGGGCGCCGAACTGCTGTCCATCGCCGGCCAGTACAAAGTCGCCGAAGACTTGCGCCGCGACCCATTATGGGGCGAGGCGGTACATGTCAGCCTGTCGGGTGACGTGTTGAACATCACCCGCCTTTAACGGATACTGCCGGCACTTTTCAGGGACACAAACAGGGCATCCGGAAGCCTTATACAGGCCATGGAAACCTGCATTTTTATACATTTTGGGGTGAATCACCTTGGCCAAGATCCTCGTAGTTACATCCGGCAAGGGTGGCGTCGGTAAAACCACCACCAGCGCTGCCATAGGTACCGGCCTCGCCCTGCGCGGGCATAAGACTGTCATAGTCGATTTCGACGTCGGCCTGCGCAACCTCGACCTGATCATGGGCTGCGAGCGCCGCGTGGTGTATGACTTCGTCAACGTGGTCAACGGCGAAGCGACCCTGTCCCAGGCGCTGATCAAAGACAAGCGCCTGGAAAACCTCTACGTGCTGGCCGCCAGTCAGACCCGTGACAAAGACGCGCTGACCCAGGAAGGCGTGGAAAAGATCATCAACGAACTGCGCGAAAGCTTCGAATACGTGGTCTGCGACTCGCCGGCCGGTATCGAAAAAGGCGCGCACCTGGCCATGTACTTCGCCGATGAGGCGATTGTCGTGACCAACCCGGAGGTCTCCTCGGTACGCGACTCCGACCGCATGCTCGGCCTCTTGGCGAGCAAATCGCGGCGCGCCGAGAAAGGCGAAGAGCCGATCAAGGAACACCTGCTGCTGACCCGCTACAACCCCGAGCGCGTGACCCGCGGCGAAATGCTCGGCGTGGAAGACGTCGAGGAAATCCTCGCCATCCGCCTGCTCGGCGTGATTCCGGAGTCGCAAGCGGTACTCAAAGCCTCCAACCAGGGCGTCCCGGTGATACTCGACGACCAGAGCGACGCCGGCCAGGCGTACAGCGATGCCGTCGACCGCCTGCTCGGCAAGGAAGTGGCCCACCGCTTCCTCGACGTGCAGAAGAAAGGACTGATGCAACGCCTGTTTGGAGCGCGCTAATGAATATTTTCGACTTCTTTCGTGAACGCAAGAAGGAAAGCACCGCGTCCATCGCGAAAGAGCGTCTGCAGATCATCGTCGCCCACGAGCGCGGCCAGCGCAGCCAGCCGGACTACCTGCCGGCCCTGCAGCAAGAACTGGTCGAGGTGATTCGCAAGTACGTCAATATCGATTCGGACCAGGTGCAAGTCGCCCTGGAAAACCAGGGCAGCTGCTCTATTTTGGAGCTTAATATCACCCTGCCGGATCGCTGAAAGCATTCGCTCCCGTAGGAGCCAGCTTGCTGGCGATCCGAACTGATCGCCAGCAAGCTGGCTCCTACAACGACCCCTTGTACAGAATCGGCGACCTCGGTCGCCGATTGCGTTTCCCGGAA
>NZ_JAUYNP010000143.1 GCF_030696055.1 Pseudomonas sp.
CAAGGACGGGCAAATCAGTTGCTGGGGCGGCGGCGGCATAGTCGCGGACTCGGACTGGCAGGCCGAATACCAGGAATCCATCACCAAGGTGAAGGTCTTGCTGGATACCCTGGAGCAGTTCTGCAACTGACAAAAGACTTCCGGGAGAAGTTTTTGACGTCGCCCTGCGACGGCCCGAAGGGTGGCGGCCATGGATAGCAGGCCACAAAAAAACCCGCGTCAGCGGGCTTTTTTGCACGAAGCGGTCCGTTACAGACTCAGCTCGCGGTTGGACGCCTTGAGAAACTCGCGCTTGAGGTCTTCGTAGGTGTGCACGGCCGGGAACTGCGGGAACTCGCGGATCACGTTGTCCGGCGCGTGGAACAGGATGCCGGCGTGGGCCTCGCCGAGCATGGTGGTGTCGTTGTACGAGTCGCCGGCGGCGATCACGCGGTAGTACAGGCTCTTGAAGGCGATCACCGACTGGCGCTTGGGGTCTTTCTGGCGCAGCTGGTAGCCCACCACCCGATCCGTCTCGTCGGTGATCAGCTTGTGACACAGCAGGGTCGGGAAGCCCAGCTGACGCATCAGCGGCTGGGAGAACTCGTAGAAGGTGTCGGAGAGGATCACCACCTGGAAGCGCTCGCGCAGCCAGTCGACGAATTCCACCGCGCCTTCCAGCGGCTTGAGGGTGGCAATCACTTCCTGGATATCGCGCAGCTTCAGGCCATGCTCATCGAGAATGCGCAGACGCTGCTGCATCAGCACGTCGTAGTCCGGAATATCCCGGGTGGTCGCTTTCAGCGATTCGATGCCAGTTTTTTCCGCGAAGGCGATCCAGATTTCCGGAACCAACACGCCTTCCAGGTCGAGACAAGCGATTTCCACAGGACACTCCTAGGTTGGACTCATAAAGAAGGCGGCACTCTAGCGACTCGATCCAGGCTGTGCAACGCAGCGCTTATACCCAAAATGCAGGTCGACTACGGCACTTGGATATTTAGCCGCATAACCTGCTTTTGCTACCATCGCCTCACAAGACGGTCGACGTCGCCATAACTAGGAATTCAGCCCGATGAGCCATCCCTTCGATGTAGCCGAACTGGCGGCGACTTACGCCAACAAGTCGCCCCAGGACATTCTCAAACTCGCCTTCGAGCATTTCGGCGATGAGCTGTGGATTTCCTTCAGCGGCGCCGAAGACGTGGTGCTGGTGGACATGGCCTGGAAGCTGAACAAGAACGTCAAGGTGTTCAGCCTGGACACCGGCCGCCTGCACCCCGAGACCTATCGCTTTATCGAGCAGGTGCGCGAGCACTACGGCATCGCCATCGAGGTGCTGTCCCCGGATGCCGCCGCGCTCGAGGCGATGGTCAAAGAGAAAGGCCTATTCAGCTTCTACAAGGACGGCCATGAAGAATGCTGCGGCATCCGCAAGATCGCCCCGCTGCGCCGCAAGCTGGCCACGGTCAAGGCCTGGGCCACCGGCCAGCGCCGCGATCAGAGCCCGGGCACGCGCAGCCAGGTCGCGGCGGTGGAAATCGATGGGGCGTTTTCCAGCGCCGAGCGGCCACTGTACAAGTTCAACCCCCTGGCGCAGATGAGCAGCGAAGACGTCTGGGCCTATATCCGCATGCTGGAAATCCCTTACAACAGCCTGCATGAGCGCGGCTTTATCAGCATCGGGTGCGAACCCTGCACCCGCCCCGTACTGCCCAACCAGCATGAGCGTGAGGGTCGCTGGTGGTGGGAAGAAGCCACGCAGAAAGAATGCGGTCTGCACGCCGGCAACCTGATCGCAAAAAGCTGATCCGGCAAAGCCGCAAAAAAATGCCAGTCATCGTGACTGGCATTTTTATGAGTCCTGCAGCACTCAGCTGGTGCTGGTGCTGGTGTGTCGTTCGCGGCGCAGCATATAGCGCTCCACATAGGAGCATGAGGGAATTACCGTATAACCCAGACGGTCGGCATACTGCAGGGCATGCTCGGTCAAGGCGGCGGCGATGCCGCGACCGCGCAGCGAGTTCGGCACAAAGGTGCGATAAATGTCCAAGGTCTGCTTGCCCAGATCCATATAGGCCAGGTAGGCGCGATTACCATCCACTGTGGTCTCGAATTGATGACCCGGCAGGTCATGGTGAATGGACAACATCTCGCTCATCGCAACTCCTCTGAAAACCCTTGGCCCGCTAGGGGCCGACACCTCGATTTCTCAACCGCAGCCGGCTGCTTTGCCCTAGCGCTAGACAACATCCATGCAGCTTATCAGGCCAACACAGGATCAGCCACGCCGAATCAATAGCTTAGAACAAACTCGGAATGGTGCTATAGAACGACATGGCCGCCAGGAGTTCAGTCTGTTAACGCCATAACCCCTGGCAAGCCTGGCATGGGTCAAGACCTTTGGCGAACTGAGCCAGGCGCATTGCCTGCCGCGCTTCCAGCAACCCCGCACTTGATCGAAGATAAACCGCACCGCGCGACCACCTGGAAGCGCCCGCCGAGGAAGTTCTCACCTATTGCTTGCGTTCGCAAAAGACCGCTAGCCAAGGTCATTCAACAAAGCACTCATGCATATTTTGACCTCACACCGCGTCCTTAGGCACAGCAATGCCGAGCGGGCAAACAACGTCATGCACGCCAATACACAGGCAGCCTATTTATATCCATCCGAACAACTTTGACCACGAGCACAACCACGGTTTTCCCCGCAGCAGGAATGCAAGCGCTTATAGCACGCAAAGTCTGTTGCGGGTCACAGTAGTCATTTTTCCTGTATATTTTTTAACCAATAACCCACTATTTTCAGCTAAAGGCTTCACTTAGTTGAAAAAAATATGCGGTGCTTGCCTTGCTTCCGTTTACTTACTACAGGTTACAGGTAGTATGTACGCCGGCTAATTTCCTAGGATTAGGAAATTGCTTTTATGGAAAAACTCCACCTCAAGGGGAACCCGATGAACAACGTTCTGAAACTTTCTGCTCTGGCATTGGCCGCTGTTCTGGCTACCGGTTGCAGCAGCATGTCCAAAGAAACTGAAGCTCGCCTGACTGCAACTGAAGATGCAGCTGCTCGCGCTCAAGCCCGTGCCGACGAAGCCTACCGTAAGGCTGATGACGCTCTGGCCGCTGCTCAGAAGGCTCAGCAAACTGCTGACGAAGCCAACGAGCGCGCTCTGCGTATGCTGGAAAAAGCTAGCCGTAAGTAATAGCCCCTCAAGGCTATGACAAGCCGACCCAGTTTCTGGGTCGGCTTTTTTATTGCCCGCTGCCTGACCTAAGCAATCTAGCGGGCAATAAAAAACCCGTTAGCGCTTACGCGTAACGGGTTCTGCAACAACACCTATTCGCTATCAGATAGCTGGCGCCGTAGTCGCCACAGCCTGCTCGGGCTGGGCTATCTCAACGGGCAAACCATCTTCGGCCGCCACCACTTCGCGCAGCATTTCCCAGTCCAGATGCAAATTGGCGAACTCGTCGTTCTTGAGCAACGCATTGATAACTGCAGTGTGCTTATCGACTACCGAGGCATCGCCGGTATCACTGAGGGGAGCATGCGCCTCCAGATAAACCTTGCCGCCACTGCGACCGAACTTGTACGGCTCATTGATGATGCGTACGGGAGTACCGACCGCCACCATCCCAGCCAACTTCAGGACGTTATGGTTGAGCATGCGAAAGCAACCGTGACTGACCCGCATGCCGATGCCGAACTTCTTGTTCGAACCATGGATCAGGTAACCGGGTGTCGACAAGCTCATCTTATAGGGACCCAGTGGGTTATCCGGACCTGGCGGCACAACACTCGGCAACGGATCGCCATCGGCAGCATGTTCTTCGCGGATCGACTGGGGCGGGCTCCAACTTGGATTCGGCGTCTTACCGGTGATACGCGCGTTGGTCACAGGCGAGCTCCAACCCTCACGGCCTATCCCCAGCGGGAAGGTGTGCACCACCTTGCCGCCTTTCGGGTAATAGTACATACGGTACTCGGCGAGGTTGATCACTATGCCTTCGCGCGGTCCCGGCGGCAGAATGAAACGCGTCGGCAGAATGATTTCATTGCCCTCGCCTGGCAACCAAGCGTCCACACCCGGGTTGGCTGCCACCATCTCCAGATAACCCAGGTCATTGGCCACGCCCAGATCCGCAAAGGTGTCCTCGTATTTGGCCTTGAGCACTTGCACCTGGCCAACGATGTCTTCACCCGGAGGCGGCAGAGGCCACTCCATGGCGGCGGCAGAACCCACGGCGAATAGCGTGGAGAGAGACAGGCAACGGCTGACGGCAAATGCACGCGACAACATCCGGGAATCCTTGACGATAATGACTGACAAAATTACTGGGCGATTGTACACCCAGGCCGCGCAATCGGGGAGGTTTGGCCATCAAGCCAAGGGCGGCCGCTCACCACGCCGCTGTGCATCCAGGGTCGCCCGGCAAGCTGGACACAAGCGTTTATCACGCAGCATCGGCTTATTCAGGTCGCGCCAGGCTGGCTGAGCTGGCAGCAGACCACCGCACAGGGTGCGATCGGCGAAACCACCCAACTCAAGCTGACGCGCCGACAGATGCACACGTACCTCACGACAGGCGAACAGATCGAGCTGCTCGTCTGGCTCGATCAGTTGATAGGCATGCAAAGACCAGGCAGGGCGCGGCATTGAGGGCTCCAGTGCGGGGGCGCCACATTAGCCGAAAGGCCGTGCGCAGAAAAGCCTGTCAGAGCAAAGGTTTTAGGCTCGACCAGAGATTTTCCAGCAGGATGGGCTGGGCCTGCGCCGCGGGGTGAATGCCGTCGTACTGCATCATGCCCGGCACGCCACCCACGCCCTCCAGCAAGAAAGGCACCAAGGAAGCGCCAGTATCTTTGGCAACTTTTGGGAACACCCGGGCAAAGGCCGTGGTGTAACGCACACCGTAATTAGGCGGCAGCTGCATGCCCAAAATCAGCACCTTGGCTCCCGCCTTTTGCGACTGCTCAACCATGGCCGCAAGATTCTGTTGCAATTGCGCCGGAGGTTGGCCGCGCAGCCCATCGTTGCCGCCCAGCTCGACGATCACCAGGCTCGGCCGATGCTCGGCAAGCAGCGCAGGCAGCCGCGCGACGCCGCCTGCACTGGTGTCACCGCTGAGCGAAGCGTTCACCACGCGGTGCGGATAACCCTGCTCGGCGAGGCGTTGTTCCAGCAAATGCACCCAACCCTGGCTGCTATCCAGGCCAAAAGCCGCGCTGATACTATCGCCGACGACCAGCAGGGTACCTGCCAGCGCGGTCTGCCCCCACAACAGCAAGCCAAGGGCAGCACTGATCAGCCATGCACGCATCGGATTCCCCATGAGCTCAAAGATTCTTACCGCGCGCAACCTTAGCAAAGTGGTTAGTAGCACGGAAGGCGAGCTGACCATACTCCAGGATCTATCCCTCGAGCTGACGTCAGGCGACAGCCTGGCCATTGTCGGCAGTTCCGGCTCGGGCAAGTCGACCCTGCTCGGGCTGCTCGCCGGCCTCGACCTGCCAAGCGGCGGCAGCGTGCTGCTGGCCGGGCATGACCTGGGCCAGCTCGACGAGGATCAACGCGCTCGGGTGCGGGCCGAGCACGTGGGTTTCGTCTTTCAGTCCTTCCAGCTGCTCGACAGCCTCAACGCCCTGGAAAACGTCATGCTGCCGCTGGAGCTGGAAGGCCATGACGATGCCCGCCAACGCGCCCGCGCCCTGCTAGAGCGGGTCGGCCTGGGCCACCGCCTGAGCCACTACCCTCGTCAGCTGTCTGGCGGTGAGCAACAGCGCGTGGCCATCGCCCGCGCCTTTGTCGCCGAGCCGGCCGTGCTGTTTGCCGACGAACCCACCGGCAACCTCGACAGCCACACCGGCGAGCGCATCAGCGACCTGCTGTTCGAACTGAACCAGGAACGTGGCGCCACCCTGGTTCTGGTCAGTCACGACGAGCGCCTGGCCCACCGCTGCCAACGCCTAATTCGCCTGGAAGGCGGCCACCTGGTCGACCACGTGGAACCCTGATGCAGTCCCTGCCCTTGGCTCGACTGCTGTCGCTGGCCGGCCGCCAGCTGCTGCGCGATGCGCGGGCCGGCGAGCTGCGCGTGCTGTTCTTCGCCCTGCTGACTGCCGTCGCCGCCAGCACCGCGATCGGCTATTTCAGCGCCCGCCTGAACGACGGCATGCTGTTGCGCGCCACCGAGTTTCTCGCCGCCGACCTGCGCCTGACCAGCAGCTCGGCCAATACCGCGCAGCAGATCGACGCGGGTACGCAACTGGGCCTCGAGCATGCCCAGTTGGTGGAGTTTTCCAGCGTGGTCGCCAGCGACGCCGGCATCCAGTTGGCCAGCGTCAAAGCCGCCGATAGCGCCTACCCGCTGCGCGGCCAACTGAAGAGCGCCGCCGCCCTGTATGAAGCGGAACAGATAGGCCCGGGCCCACAACCCGGCGAAGCCTGGGCCGAAGCACGCCTGTTTGTCGCGCTCAACCTCAAGCCCGGCGATAAGGTCGAGGTGGGCGCCAAGACCCTGCGCCTGACTCGATTACTGACTTTTCTGCCGGATGAAGCCGGCGACTTCTACAGCCTGACGCCGCACCTACTGATGCACCTGGATGACCTGCCTGCCACAGGCGTGGTGCAACCCGGCAGCCGAGTCAGGTATCAGGAGCTCTGGCGCGGCCCAGCCAAGGCCTTGGCCGCCTATCGCCGAGCCATAGGCCCGACCCTGGCAGCCAATCAACACCTGGAAGATGCCAAGGACGGCAATCGTCAGGTCGGCAACGCCCTGGGGCGCGCCGAGCGCTACCTGAACCTGGCCAGCCTGGCCGCCGTGTTGTTGGCCGGCGTGGCCGTGGCGCTGTCGGCGACGCGTTTTGCCGCGCGGCGCTTCGATGCCAGCGCGCTGCTGCGCTGCCTGGGCTTGTCCCGTAAGCAGGCGCTGGGCCTGTTCAGCCTGCAACTGGCGCTACTGGGCATCGGCGCCAGCCTGGTCGGCGCCCTGCTCGGCTGGCTGGCGCAACTGGCGCTGTTCGCCCTCTTGCAGGACTTGTTGCCGGCGCAGATACCGCCGGGCGGTCTCTGGCCTGCCCTGGCGGGTATGGCCACCGGCTTGGTCGCCCTCGCCGGCTTTGCCCTGCCGCCGCTGGCGGCCTTGGGCCGCGTGCCGCCGCTGCGGGTGCTGCGCCGCGACTTGCTGCCGCTGCCGGCCAGCTCCTGGCTGGTCTATGGCGCGGCATTGCTGGCCCTGGGCCTGATCATGTGGCGTCTGAGCCTGGACCTGCAGCTGACCCTGGCCCTGCTCGGTGGCGGCCTGGTCAGCGCCCTGCTACTCGGCGGCCTCCTGCTGCTCGGCCTGCGAAGCTTGCGCCGCCTGCTGGCCAGCGCCGCCCTGCCCTGGCGCCTGGGCCTGGGCCAACTGCTGCGGCATCCGCTGGCGGCGGCCGGGCAAGCCCTGGCCTTTGGCCTGATCATCCTGGCCATGTCTCTGATCGCCCTGCTGCGTGGCGAGTTGCTGGACAGCTGGCAGGAGCAGCTGCCGGAACAGGCGCCCAATCACTTCGCCCTGAATATCTTGCCGGCCGAGCAGGAGGCTTTTGCCGCACGCCTGGCCGAGTTGTCGCCGCACCCCGCGCCGCTGTTTCCCGTGGTGCCGGGGCGCTTGGTCATGATCAATGGCGAACCGGTGCGGCAGATCGTCAGCAAGGATTCCCAGGGCGAGCGCGCCATTCGCCGCGATCTGAGCCTGACTTGGGCCAGCGAACTGCCGGCCGACAACCAATTGATCGCGGGCAGCTGGTGGGATCGGCAGCCGGCCGCTCAACTGCCCGGCGTCTCGGTGGAGTCCGAGCTGGCCGAGAACCTCAAACTCAAGCTGGGCGACCGCCTGAGTTTCAGCATCGGCGGCCTCAACCGCGATGCAGTCGTGACCAGCCTGCGCGACGTCGACTGGAATAACTTCCAGCCCAACTTCTATATGATTTTCCAGCCCGGCACCTTGCAGGACCTGCCGCTGACCTACCTGACCAGTTTCTATCTGCCGCCGCAGCACGAACGCCAGCTGGTCGAACTGTCGCGCGCCTTCCCGGCTGTCACCTTGCTGCAAGTCGAAGCCTTGCTGGCGCAACTGCGCAGCATCCTCGCCCAGGTCACCCTGGCCATCGAATTCGTCCTCTTGTTCGTCCTCGCCGCCGGCCTGGCCGTGCTGTTCGCCGGCCTGCAGGCCACCCTGGATGAGCGCATTCGCCAGGGCGCCTTGCTGCGCGCCCTGGGCGCCGAACGCCGTCTGCTGGTCAAGGCCAGACGCAGCGAGTTCGGCCTGCTCGGCGCGGCCAGTGGTCTGCTGGCGGCGTTTGGCTGCGAGTTGATCAGCTTCGTGCTGTACCGCTTCGCCTTCGAGCTGGTCTGGCAGCCCCATCCCTGGTTGCTGCTGTTGCCCCTGCTCGGCGCACTGCTAGTGGGCAGCGCCGGCGTACTGGGCACCCGCCGCGCCTTGAATGTCAGCCCGCTGACGGTGCTGCGCGAGGGCTGATAGACTCAGCCCTCATTCGCCACACAGCAGCCCCATGAGTCGCTATCGCCCTCCCCGCTCCGCCGGCACCCCACTGATCACCCCCGAAGGCGAGGCGCGCCTGCGCGCCGAGCTGCATGAGTTGTGGCACGTGCGCCGCCCCCAGGTCACCCAGTCGGTCAGCGAAGCCGCGGCGCAAGGCGACCGCTCGGAGAACGCCGAGTACACCTATGGCAAGAAGATGTTGCGCGAGATCGACAGCCGCGTGCGTTTTCTGACCAAGCGCCTGGAAAACCTCAAGGTGGTCAGCGCCCGCCCCAGCGACCCCGACAAGGTCTATTTCGGCGCCTGGGTGACCCTGGAAGATGAGGACGGCAGCGAGTCGCGCTACCGCATAGTCGGCCCGGACGAGCTGGACCTGAAAAACAACCTGATCAGCATCGACTCGCCCCTGGCCCGGGCCCTGGTGGGCAAAAACCTGGACGCCGAGGTGCGGGTACAGACCCCAACGGGTGAGAAAACCTGGTATCTGGTTGCGATTGATTACCCTTAGCAACCTGTCCGAGAATAGCAATTGACTGCAAATTGTAGGTTGGCGCTGAGGAACGAAGCCCAACAAAGTCAGCATGTTGGGCTTCGCGGAGCTCAGCCCAACCTACATCTCGGACAGGTTCCTAGAACCCTCACCGGCTTCTTAGCAGCAACTGGCCGCGGCTGCCGTGGCGCTCGGCTGGTCGAACGGCAAGCTGCCGCCGCAGCCCGCGAACAGGCCGAAGTGGCGGCTGAAGTCGCCGATAAACTGGAAGTGCGCGGCGAAACGGCTGTCCTTGAGCATGCGCCAGGTATTGCCGCAAACAGGAAAGACCCGCCCGGTCTCGATGCGGTGGTGCTTGTCCAGCACAAAGGCCGCGACCGCGCCGGGAATACTGCCCTGGTAGATCACCGCCTGGCCATGGTCCTCGCAAGCCGGCTCAAGGCCATCGAGCTTGAACAGGCGGTAGGTGGCGGAGAAGAAACGCGCATCCCCGAGCTTTTCCGCCAGGCGTGGATCGTCCACTGTGATAGGTCGATCCTCGACCAGCCGCGGGTCACTGAAACCATGGCGACGGGCGAGATTCTCGAAGTCGTTCCAGTACAGCGCACCGCCCAGGCATTCGCCATAGAGCACCTCGTCCTGACGCAGTTCGGCGGCCAGCCGGCGGTCGGCGTACACATCGGAGAAGTACAGCTCGCCACCCGGCTTGAGCAGGCGATAGGCCTCGCGCAGCACGCTGTCCTTGTCCGGCGACAGGTTGATCACGCAGTTGGAGACGATCACATCGAAGCTGGCGTCGGCCAGCTCCAGGGTGGCCAGGTCTTCGATATAACCCTGGCGGAACTCCACATTGGCATAGCCGAATTGCTCGGCATGGTAGTCCAGATGGGCCTTCGCCAGTTCAAGCTGCTCGGCGGTCATGTCCACACCGAGCACCGAGCCTTGCGCCCCGACCAGTTGCGCCAAGACATAGCAGTCACGCCCCGAGCCGCTGCCCAGGTCGAGCACCCGGCAGCCTTCCAGCAGCGCCGGTGCGACCAGGCCGCAGCCGTAGTAACGCGCGCTGACCTCTGGATGCACCTTGGCCAACAAGGGCTTGAGCCAGGCCGGCATACTGGACAGATCGCAGCAGGCGCTGGTCTTCAGATCCCCGCTGTTTTGCAGGACCTTGCCGTAGTAGTTCTGTACCGATTCGTGCATGAGTTACCTCTGTACGCTGGAGCCATGCCGTGAGTCTGCACGATGGCAGAGCAAAGTCGCTTGCGGGTGTGCCGAGCAGATTGTCAGCCACCCACTAGATGAAAAATCTGCCTGGGTTACAGCTCAGGCTTTATCCTGCAGCAATCGATCCTCATCGTGCCGCCCAAGCAGCAGCCTGCTGTTGATTGAGGCGGCCGGCAAGGCGGCCTAGCCATCCAGCCTGTCGGGAGAATGACAAGATGGCGGACGCAATCATTCTGCGCTCCATGCTGACGTGCCCGCACTGCGGCTTCAGCAAGCTGGAAACTATGCCCACCGACGCCTGCCAGTATTTCTATGAATGCACCCACTGCAAGGTGTTGCTGCGCCCGTCTCCTGGAAATTGCTGCGTATTCTGCTCCTTTGGCTCGGTTAAATGTCCCCCGGTCCAGAAGCAAGGTGATTGCTGCGGGTCATGACTCAGGGCATCTGACCTATGGCCTGCAGCGCGCCACTTAACGCCTGTGGGTCGAGGTGCTGCAGTGGCAGTTGCAGGAAGCGCCTGACCCGCCGCTGAATGTGCTGTAGCGTGGCATCGAAAACCGCGTCGATCTCCACCTGGGAGCTGCCTTGTGCGGCAGGATCGGGCACCCCCCAGTGCGCCCTGAGCGCGCCGTCAAAGTAGGCAGGGCATGGCTCGGCGGCGGCATTGTCACACAGGGTAATCACCAGATCCGGTTGCAACTTCTTATGCACTGCATGAGATTTGCTGTGCAAACCATCCGACAGGATGCCGGCACGCTGCAACGCCTGCAGGCTTTGCGGATGAACCCAGCCGCAGGGTTTGCTGCCGGCGCTGTAGGCGCGCATGTCCTCAGGCGCCAGATGATTGAAGACGGCCTCGGCGAGGATGCTACGGCAACTGTTGGCGGTGCAGAGAAAGAGAATATTCATAGCGCACTCAAGTCAAAACCAATGTTGGGTAAGCTGTTGGGTATTAAGCCGTTCACTCTTCCTGGGCCTGGCTCGGCGCCCAACCCAGGCCATAAGCGAATATAGTCCACTCGCGCTGAGCACCCGCGACCCGTCCGCGCTCAGGGTTTATCGCGTTGTGAGGTAGCGCTTAACGGAGTGTCGCTGGGGATAAGCAAGATCATCGGCACACTGCACAATCTAGTGCCGATCGAGGCATCCGCTTCCCTTCTGAGAGAAGATCAGCGGTTTTGTTACAGCACGGCCCTCAACCGGATAATCCACGCCCGCTTTGCTGGCCCCTAACAGGTAACTGGTTCCCCTCCTCGGCACCGAGTTGGCTGACGATACCCTGCAGCAAACCTGGCTAAGGACTCTTGCCGCAATCGCCATCTCCCAGCGCTGAGGCGCACAGCCATAGCCCATCGATTAGGTGGCACGTCCCTGTGCCATGGGGTGGAGACACCGGCTTAGTTGGCATCTCTCCCCTAGGGTTATAGAGCAAGCGGCCTGCCATTAATGTGGGCTGCCATAGAGTTCCCTGTCCTGCAGGATAGGCGACCTGAAACTTGGCTCTGGCTTGCTCTCAAGCTGCTGCTCGACGCTGTTCCCTGCTGCGGTGGGCTGCTCTTTCATCAGTTGCGCAAAACGCTCACCCTCATCCGAGGCCTCAGGCTGGCTGGCCTGCGCTTGCATGCGTTGCTGGTTGAACATCAGCCGTTCGCCACCACCTTCTGCCAGCAGCAACTGCGGCCCCTGGTTGAAGCCAACACCCCTCACCTCTGCGGCCTGCACCGAAGTCAAACTTGTACCCACAAGCAGAGCGGTCAGCGCAGTCATACCTACTATCGATTTCATAGCGGCATCCTCCTAGATGCTTCCTTTGCATTAATTAGAGTACTGCCGAGGTGCTTCGTTACAAAGCAACCTGTCGGGTCGCAGTCGCCCAACTGACAGACGTACCTTGCCCGCGGATAGGCCGAGGCCTTATGGTGCGCTTGCCTGTTGAGGTCACCCAGCCGGTAATCTCTTGTCACACATTCAGGAGCGCCGCTTGATAGGGTTGCACTTCTTCGTCTTGCTGCTATTGGCTCGCCGCCGACAAGTGCTGGCGGGCCTTCTATTCAGCAGCGGCCTGATCCTGGGAACGGCGCACGCCACGCCCCATCCAACAACAGGCCATGACGATAAGCAGGCGTCACAGCACCTGCATGACTGGCAGTCGCTGCTTAAGCACTCCATGCAGTTAAGCGACGCGGAAAAACTGCAGGTGGTCAATGCGTTCTTCAATAGCCAAATTCGCTATGGCGAAGACCAGGACCTGTGGGAGCAAAGCGACTACTGGGCTTCCCCATGGGAAACCCTCGAGCTAGGTGCCGGTGACTGCGAAGACTTTGCCCTGGCCAAGTACTTTACCCTGCGCCTGCTGGGTATTTCCGAAGAACAGCTACGTCTTGTCTACACCACGCTGAGCCAGACCAAGCAGGCCCATATGGTTTTAGGCTATTGGCCGGAGGCTGGCGGCGAGCCCGTACTGCTGGATAATCTCGACCCGCAAATCCTTCCGCTGGCGCAGCGCCAGGACCTGCAGATGCAGTTCGCCTTCGGGGCCCGTCACCTGTATCGACTCGACCGCAACCATTTGCTCGCAGTCGGCAGCATAGAACTGCTGCCCAGCTGGCAAGCGCTGCTGATGAAGATGAAGCATGCATTGCTGCCTTTCACCCCAAGCATTCAGCTAGCCGCAGAAGGGCGGCGCTTGCGGCGAAATAGCTAAATGCCTGTGCGTTAACCGCCAGCAAGCCTTGGCGGTTTATCGGAAATCTCCCTTGCGCTGCCATTGGCAGGCTATTCGCTCGGCTGTCGACCTCGGCCATCCGGCCAAGCGCTTCAGCGCCGGGTAATCAGCCCCTGCCTGGCCACCCGGATCAGTTGCCGCACGCTTTCAGCCAACTGCTCGGCACTGGGCGCCTGCAACACGGCCAGGTCGAAGCTGTTGCTGGCAAAGCGCGCCAGGGACTCGCCGTCACGCACGAACTGGATCAGAAAGGTCCGCGGCCCGACCCAGCGCTTGGGCCAACCTTCGAGGTAGCGCAACAAGGTCGGCTGGTGGCTGCCGCCGAGGAGGATTTTCGGGTTACGCAGAATAGGCCCGCTGGTGATAGGGGCCAAACGAATAAGCGGTTGGGGACAGATCATGCCGGTGTCTCCGCCTCATTAATTCCGCTGGGCAGCGGTGAGAGGCGACACCGAACCAGCGCTTTAGCGGTATTTCGAAGTCTCCGAGGAGTGCTTCTCAGGCCCTCGCATCAGCAAGTCAGCCGGCGCCCCGCAAGTAGCTGTTTAAATCGGCGCATGGGTCGGCATCCTAGAGAAGCTTGCGCAATACTGTCAAGACGGCCCCTTTTAGCCGAGCCAACCGATGCCAGCAGATAGCTTGCGCCTGTTCTTCGCCTTGGGCTGCCCGCCCGAATTGGCCGCGGCCATTGCCGCCTGGCGCGATCAACTGCAGCTGCCGGGTCGGCCAATAGCCATAGCCAATCTGCACCTGACCCTGGCGTTTATCGGCCAGCTACCCCTCCTGCGACTGGTGGCATTGCAAGAACTCGCCGCGCAACTACAGGCGCCTGCGTTCGAACTGCACCTGGATCAGCTGGGCCGCTTTCGCAATGGCCTGCTGTACCTGACCCCCAGCCAACCGCCCGACGCCTTGCTGAGCCTGGCCGAGCAACTGCGCGAGGCGCTGCTGGATGCCGGCATCAGCCAGCAAAGCCGGCCCTACCATGCCCACCTGAGCCTGATGCGCCACTGCCCCATGCAGCAGCTCGACGCCAGCCCATCCTTCGATTGGTCGGTGCGCCATTTTGCCCTGTTTGCCTCCGAACCAGCCGCCAACGGCAGGCTCTATCGGCAGCTGCAACACTGGTCATTGGGGTGAAATGACCAGGTCTGAGGTTTCACCGCGTAACAAGCGGGCCTAAACGACAGGCCCACCGCGGCCTTTGCTCAGTTACTCAAGCGCCCGACGCAGAGCGCTGCGAGCGACAAACCGAAGAACTGGCATGCTTTCTGCGCTACCCCTGGCGCCGATGTATGCGCCACAGGATGGGCGTGACGGCTGCAAGGAGTGCCCATATCGCCTGACTCATATCCCTTGCGAGAGCACCCATGAACGACAAAAACAACAATAAAACTCTGCTCGCCCTCTGCCTGGGAGCCGGCCTGTTGGCTTCCGGCCCCAGTCATGCCTTCTGGTTCGGCTCCTCCGGCTACACCCAGACCAAGTACCCGATAGTGCTCGCCCACGGCATGCTCGGTTTCGACAGCCTTCTCGGGGTCGACTACTGGTATGCCATACCCGGGGCGCTGCGCAGCGACGGTGCCAGCGTCTACGTCACCGAAGTCAGCCAACTCGATACCTCTGGAGCCCGTGGCGAACAGCTGCTGGAACAGGTGGAAGAAATCGTCGCCATCAGCGGCAAGCCCAAGGTCAACCTGATCGGCCACAGCCATGGCGGCCCGACCATTCGCTATGTCGCCGCGGTCAGCCCCAACCTGATCGCCTCGGCCACCAGCGTCGGCGCGCCGCATAAAGGCTCGGCCACCGCCGACTTTATCCGCCAGGTTCCCCCTGGTTCGGCCGGCGAGACCCTGCTGGCGGGAATAGTCAACGGCCTGGGCACGCTGATCAACTTCCTCTCCGGCAGTTCCAGCAGCTCGCCGCAGAACGCCCTGGGTTCCCTGGAGTCGCTGAACAGCCAGGGCGCTGCCGTATTCAACGCCAAGTTCCCCCAAGGCATCCCGACCAGCGCCTGCGGCGAAGGTGCCTACAGCGTGAACGGGGTGCGTTACTACTCCTGGAGCGGTACCAGCCCGGTGACCAATCTGCTCGACCCCAGCGACCTGCTGCTGGGCGCCAGCGCCCTGACCTTCAACGGAGCGGAGAATGACGGTCTGGTCGGTCGCTGCAGCTCGCATA
>NZ_JAUYNP010000147.1 GCF_030696055.1 Pseudomonas sp.
TCCAGTGCCCGAGCGAGACGCATAAAAAATCCGATGCCAATACTGGCATCGGATTTTGATTTCTTGCGGCCAAAGGTCAAGTAAGAGGGCTTAACTGACTGGCATTAACCCCTGGGGTCGCCTTTTTATTTAACTCGCAACTCGGCGCCTCAGTAGTAGGCGTTTTCCTTGTTGGTGTGATCCGTCACGTCACGCACCCCTTTGAGCTCGGGAATGCGCTCGAGCAGGGTCTTCTCTATGCCTTCCTTGAGGGTCAGGTCGACCTGGCCGCAGCCCTGGCAACCGCCGCCGAACTTCAAGACCGCGATGCCATCTTCGACCACATCGATCAGGCTGACTTCGCCCCCGTGGCTGGCCAACCCGGGGTTGATCTCGGTTTGCAGGTAGTAGCTGATGCGCTCGTTGATCGGGCTGTCTTCGTTGACCATAGGCACCTTGGCGTTCGGCGCCTTGATGGTCAATTGGCCGCCCATGCGGTCGGTGGCGTAGTCGACCACGGCATCTTCCAGGAACGGCTCGCTGACGGCGTCGATCCAGGCGGTGAAACTGGCCAGACCCAGGGCTGTGTCTTCGGTCTTCTGCTCACCCGGCTTGCAATAGGCAATGCAGGTTTCGGCGTACTGGGTACCCGGCTGAGTGATAAACACGCGAATGCCGATGCCCGGGGTGCTCTGCTTGCTCAGCAGGTCAGCCAGATAGTCGTGGGCAGCGTCGGTAATGGTAATGGTGCTCATGGCAACTCCTCGCAAACATGGGCGCAGTGTACGCCAGTCGGCTATGCCCGGCAAAGTCCTAGTAATTTGGTAGGGATAGAGCTGGGGGGTATCAATTTATTCGCGGCCAGCTGTTTTTCACCAATAAACGCAGCCGAGCAGTATGCCTTAAAGGTTCTGGTAGCGATTTATATCCAGCACTCCCGCCTCGACTGGCTCGGTTTCCTGGATATAGGCCGATAGGTCATGCAAGTAGCGCCAGAACTGGGGGTGGCTGCGGCGAATACCCCAACGTTCGACCACTTTATCGAATGCCGCACCATCACGGCTCCGCTCCAGCGCGGCGACAAACTCAGGCACCGCATCCGCCGTCAGGCTGAAGATAAAGTTCGGGTAACTGCTGAGCACGCCCGGGTAGACAGTCAGGGTATCCAGGGCCGACAGATAGCGCAGATGCTCGCCCAGCATAAAGGCCACGTTGCTGTGGGCACGGTTGCGCAGCAGGCTGTAGACCTCGCGCCGGCCATCGGCCAACTCGATGCGCAGCAGGGTCGCTTCGGGCAACTGCGCAACCGCCTCGAGCGCCCCGGCCGGCTTGCCGGTCAGGCGGCTGAGCGCCTGCTCGGCGCGCTGCAACTCGGCGCTAATAGCCGGGCGATAGCAGTGCCCGGAGCCGCAGCGGTTGATCGGATCGGGCCGGGCATTGAGGCTGCCAAAGCGCACCAGCAGGGCCTCGGCGAAGCTGCGCTTGGCATCCACCCCCGGTAGCTGCAAGGCGCTGGGGCTCTGGCTGTCGATTTCCTGATAGTCCAGCCACAGCTTCAGCTTGCCGCTGTCCTGGTACCAATCGCTCAGGTAGCCCTTGCGCGTGTCGGCCGGCAGCAGGCGGAGGAAATTCACCTCGGCACCGTTGCGGATCAGATCGAAGTACAGCCGCGTCTGCGCCTGGTGCGAGACGTTGCCGAACACATCGAAGTTCACCACCAACTGGTAGTAGGTGCGCTCCAGTAGCGGGTAGTCCATCCACCACAGGGTCTGCGGTATCTCGCCGATCAGGCCTTTTTGCACCGAGGCGCTGTCGTGCTGGCGGAAGATCGACAGCAGGGCGTTATCGTTGCCCGCCCAGATATGCGCCCAGCTCGGGGCGGGCGCCTCGGCGTAGCTGTGCATGCGCAGCACTTCGTACTGATTGCGTTTGTCGCGATAGCTGAGCCAGATGCCGAGCAGGTCGCCTATCTCATCGAGCTGACCGGGCATGGCCAACAGCGGCGTGGCCTCGGCGCGGTAGTTGGCATCGCTCAAGTAGAGGTCATGTTGCGGGTCCTGGAACACCACCCAGAAGTTATCGCGGATCACGTCCGTGGCGATCGGCCCGCGACACACCGGGCCGCGAATAAAGCTGCGCACGAAGTACTCGGCGTTATCCAGCATAAATTGATAACGCGCCTGCGCCGGGATAGCCGCGAAGGTCTCGAAGGGATTGGCCCGGCGCGGCGAGCCATAGCCTGGTACTGCATCTACCTGCCAGTCGCCGGAGAAGAAGAGTTCTCTGACCCGCGCCAGCTTGTTCGCGCTCAGCGGGTAGGTGATATGGGTCTTGTGCACTATCACGCCCTGCACCGGGGCCAGGCGGTAATAGAAGCTGCTTCCCGGTTCCTCATTGGGCCGCCGCGTGGCGATCGGGTCGATCGCCTGGCCACTGGGCGTACGCGAACGCAGCAGCTGGAAGAAATGCCCGGGCTCGCCGCCTTCGAAGTACAAGTGAGCGAGAAACAGGTGTTCATACAGCCAGCGCGCCACCAGGCTTTCGCGGGCCCCCGGGGCGTTCAGCAGCTGTTCCCAGGCCTGAATCTGCGCGGCCTCGGCCGCACTGGCTGGCACCGCCGGCTGATCGACGGGAGCGCCCTGCGCCAGCCAGCGCTGCAGCGTCTGGTAGTCCGCCTCGGCGAGTCCGGTCACCGCGAAAGGCATGCCGGCTTGCGGGTTTTCGCGGGCAAAGGCGGCGAATTCATCCGGCAACGGGCACTGATTGTCGCGTTTGATGCTGATATCCAGCTCGGCCGGCAGCTTGGCATTGGCCTTGAGCGCCGTGATGTGGCCCAGTTCGAGCATGCGCGCCAGCAGCGCGGCCTGGCTGCCCTGCGGTTCCAGTACCGAAAAGAAGTCCTTGCGCCGCCAGGCCGCCGTGCTCTGGGCATCGAGAAACAAACGGGTGCTGTCCTGCGCCTTGAGGCGCTTGCCTTGGTATACCGGCAGCTTGTGCGCGCCGCGCTCGACGCCCTCGGCACTGCCAAGATTGAGCTGGCAGGGCGCGTCCAAACAGGCATGGCAGGCCACGCAATACTGGGTGAAGATCGGCTGAATATCGCGACTGTAAGAGATCGGCTCTGCCGCCAGCACCGGGCCGATGAACAACAAGCAAGTGCTGAGCAATAAGCGGCAGGACATCGGACTTCCCCAAGAGGACAGCAATACTGAGTCTAGCTGCCGCCCAGGGCACAGAGCGAAGCAGGCCAACATGAGCGCAATTCATGCAAAACAGCAGGCCACTGCAAAAGCGTGCAGCTTTGTTATCATCAGCGCTCATTTTTCACGCGCTCCAGGTAACTCTCGCCATGTCTCTGTCCGATCGTAGCGCCCGCCTCCAAGCTCTCCAGCACGCCCTGAAGGAACGCATCCTGATCCTCGACGGCGGCATGGGCACCATGATCCAGAGCTACAAGCTGGAAGAAGCCGACTACCGCGGCGCGCGCTTCGCCGATTGGCCGCAGGATGTAAAGGGCAACAACGACCTGCTGATCCTCAGCCGCCCGGACGTGATAGGCGCCATCGAGAAGGCCTACCTGGATGCCGGCGCGGACATCCTCGAGACCAACACCTTTAACGCCACCCAGGTGTCCCAGGCCGACTACGGCATGGAATCCCTGGTGTATGAGCTGAACGTCGAAGGCGCGCGCCTGGCCCGTAGCGTGGCCGACGCCAAGACCCGGGAAACCCCGGAGCGTCCGCGCTTCGTTGCCGGCGTGCTCGGTCCTACAAGTCGCACCTGTTCGATTTCCCCGGATGTGAACAACCCCGGCTACCGCAACGTCAGCTTCGACGAGCTGGTGGAAAACTACGTGGAAGCCACCCGCGGCCTGATCGAAGGCGGCGCGGACCTGATCCTGATCGAGACCATCTTCGACACCCTCAACGCCAAGGCGGCTATCTTCGCCGTGCAGCAGGTGTTCGAGGACGATGACGTCGAATTGCCGATCATGATCTCCGGCACCATCACCGACGCTTCCGGCCGCACCTTGTCCGGGCAGACCACCGAAGCATTCTGGAACTCGGTGCGCCACGCCAACCCAATCTCCGTGGGGCTGAACTGCGCACTCGGCGCCAAGGACCTGCGCCCCTACCTGGAAGAGCTGGCGGCCAAGGCCGAGACCCATGTCTCCGCCCACCCCCACGCCGGTCTGCCGAACGCCTTCGGTGAATACGACGAAACCCCGGCGGAAATGGCTGTGGTGGTGGAAGAATTCGCCGCGTCGGGCTTCTTGAACATAGTCGGCGGCTGCTGCGGCACTACGCCTGCACATATCCAGGCGATCGCCGAAGCGGTGAGCAAATACCCGCCGCGCGCCATCCCGGATATCCCCAAGGCCTGCCGCCTGTCGGGTCTTGAGCCCTTCACCATCGACCGCAACTCGCTGTTTATCAACGTCGGCGAGCGCACCAATATCACCGGTTCGGCCAAGTTCGCCCGGCTGATCCGCGAGGACAACTACACCGAGGCCCTGGAAGTCGCCCTGCAGCAGGTGGAAGCCGGCGCCCAGGTGATCGACATCAACATGGACGAGGGCATGCTGGATTCGCAGAAGGCCATGGTCACCTTCCTCAATCTGATCGCCGGCGAGCCGGACATCTCCCGCGTGCCTATCATGATCGACTCCTCCAAGTGGGAGGTGATCGAGGCCGGCCTGAAATGCATCCAGGGCAAGGGCATAGTCAACTCGATCTCCATGAAGGAAGGCGTCGAGCAGTTCAAGCACCACGCCAAGCTGTGCAAGCGCTACGGCGCGGCCGTGGTGGTGATGGCCTTCGACGAAGCCGGCCAGGCCGACACCGCTGCGCGCAAGCGCGAGATCTGCCAGCGCAGCTACGACATCCTGGTCGATGAAGTGGGCTTCCCGCCGGAAGATATCATCTTCGACCCGAATATCTTCGCCGTGGCCACCGGCATCGAAGAGCACAATAACTACGCGGTCGATTTTATCGAGGCCTGCGCCTATATCCGCGATCACCTGCCTCACGCCCTGTCGAGCGGCGGCGTGTCCAACGTGTCGTTCTCCTTCCGTGGCAACAACCCGGTGCGTGAAGCCATTCACTCGGTGTTCCTCTACTACGCAATCCAGAACGGCCTGGCCATGGGCATAGTCAACGCCGGTCAGCTGGAAATCTACGACGAGATTCCCAAGGAACTGCGCGACGCCGTGGAAGACGTGGTGCTCAACCGCCACGAAGGCGCCACCGAAGCGCTGCTGGCGATTGCTGATAACTACAAGGGCGACGGCAGCGTCAAGGAAGTCGAAACCGAGGAATGGCGCACCTGGAGCGTGGTCGACCGCCTCAAGCATGCGCTGGTCAAGGGCATCACCAGCCATATCATCGAAGACACCGAGGAATGCCGTCAGCAGTGCGCGCGCCCCATCGAAGTCATCGAAGGCCCGCTGATGGCCGGGATGAACGTGGTCGGCGATCTGTTCGGCGCCGGCAAGATGTTCCTGCCCCAGGTAGTGAAATCCGCCCGGGTGATGAAGCAGGCGGTTGGTCACCTGATCCCCTTTATCGAGCTGGAAAAAGGCGACAAGCCGGAAGCCAAGGGCAAGATCCTGATGGCCACGGTCAAAGGCGACGTGCACGACATCGGCAAGAATATCGTCGGCGTGGTCCTCGGCTGTAACGGCTACGACATAGTCGACCTGGGCGTGATGGTGCCGGCAGAGAAGATCCTGCAGACCGCCATCGCCGAGAAGTGCGACATCATCGGCCTGTCCGGCCTGATTACCCCATCGCTCGACGAAATGGTGCATGTCGCCCGCGAAATGCAGCGCCAGGGCTTTAGCCTGCCGCTGATGATCGGCGGCGCCACCACCTCGAAAGCCCACACCGCGGTGAAGATCGAGCCCAAGTACCAGAACGATGCGGTGGTCTATGTCACCGACGCCTCCCGCGCGGTCGGTGTGGCCACCCAGTTGCTGTCCAAGGAACTCAAGGCCGGCTTTGTCGAGCGCACCCGCCTGGACTATATCGAAGTGCGCGAGCGCACCGCCAACCGCAGCGCCCGCACCGAACGCCTAAGCTACGCCGCCTCGGTCGCCAACAAACCCAAGTTCGACTGGGCCAGCTACCAGCCGACCGTACCGAGCTTTACCGGCGTGAAGGTGCTGAACGATATCGACCTGGCCGTACTGGCCGGCTATATCGACTGGACGCCCTTCTTTATCTCCTGGGACCTGGCCGGCAAGTTCCCGCGCATCCTCACCGACGAAGTGGTCGGCGAAGCGGCCACCGCACTGTATGCCGACGCCCAGGAAATGCTGAAGAAACTGATCGACGAGAAGCTGATCAGCGCCCGCGCGGTGCTGGGTTTCTGGCCGGCCAACCAGGTGCAGGACGACGACCTGGAAGTCTACGGCGCCGACGGCCAGCCCCTGGCCAAGCTGCACCACCTGCGCCAGCAGACCATCAAGCCGGACGGCAAGCCCAACTTCTCCCTGGCCGACTTCGTCGCGCCCAAGGACAGCGGCATCACCGATTACGTCGGCGGCTTTATCACCACCTCCGGCATCGGCGCCGAAGAAGTGGCCAAGGCCTATCAGGACGCCGGCGACGACTACAACTCGATCATGGTCAAAGCCCTGGCCGACCGTCTGGCCGAAGCCTGCGCCGAATGGCTGCACCGCGAAGTGCGCACAAACTACTGGGGTTACGACCCGGAAGAAGCACTGAGCAACGACGAGCTGATCAAGGAAGCCTACAAGGGCATCCGCCCCGCTCCCGGCTACCCGGCCTGCCCGGACCACACCGAGAAAGGCACGCTATTCGACCTGCTCGACCCCATCGCCGAATTCGACAAGGCCGGCCGTAGCGGCGTCTTCCTTACCGAACACTACGCCATGTTCCCTGCCGCCTCCGTCAGCGGCTGGTACTTCGCCCACCCACAGGCGCAGTACTTCGCCGTCGGCAAGATCGACAAGGATCAGGTGCAAAGCTACACCGCACGCAAGAAGCAGGACCTAAACGTCAGCGAGCGTTGGTTGGCGCCGAATCTGGGTTACGACAACTAAGGCCCCAACCTAGGAAGCCCGCGAATGCGGGCTTTTTATTACAACGAGAGCATCTCTGAACAATAAGGACAGTATGTCCCCCATCACCTATATCGCCCGCCACCCATCCGCCGGCCTACTGTTTGTCCAGTGCTCTACCCCTGGATGGAAGCCACCCCGCTCGGCCGCGCGCTGTTCGGTGCCTTTGGCCTGGTGGTGCTGGGCCTGGCCCTGCATGTGGTTAAGCGCAGCCCCGCACAAACCTGGATTGCCGGGCTGCTGGCCCTGCTGGTGCTGACGCTTTCGCTTTCGCTGATCGACATGCTGCTGCCCAGCCCACTGCTGGACTGGCTGATCGCCATACTGGAAGCCGCCTTCTACTTCTACTTCTACGCGGCGGCCAGCCTGATCGCCTATATGAGCGCGGACCAGCACGCTACCACCGACGAACTGTATGCGGTCGGTGCGACCTTCACCCTGCTGGCCTGGGCCTTCGCTCATCTCTACAGTTTCTGCCAGTTGCTGTTGCCCGGCAGCTTTGTCGCGATGCTCGAGCCGCAGGCGGCGCGGACCTGGATGGAACTGCTGTTCCTCAGCTTCACCACCCTCTCCGGCGTGGGCCTGGGCGATATAGGGCCGCTGACGCCCATGGCCCGTTCGCTGGTGATGATCGAGGAGTTCGCCGGAGTCATGTACCTGGCGCTGGTGGTATCGCGGCTGATCGCCTTGTCGGTAAACAAACGCTGAGCACTGGTGGTCTTGGATGCAGTAATTGCGTGTGACCTGGAGCGCCATGGCCTGAAAAATCTTGCCCATTCGGTGCAAACACCTGGCCAGGTGTTTGGATGGAGCAGGCATAATGCCAGCAACACCCTGCTCCCCAGTGGACTCAGCAGCCCGGAAATACCGAACCGCATGCCCGTGATCATTCTTGCCCTCGCCACCACCCTGCTGCTCCTGGCCCTGCTGACCCGGTTGATCCGCCGTGAGCGCCTGGCCCGGCAACGACTGAACCTCCACGAGCAGTTACTCGATAAGCTTACCGATGGCGTACTGCTGATCGATCACGCCGGACATATTAGCCAGCACAACCAGGCAGCAACTCGCCTGCTGGGTAAGGCCAGCAGCGAGCTGCACGGTTCGCGCCTGCAGGACTGCCTGCCGCAGCAAGCTGAAGACGAGTCCCTGACCTCGCCGCAACGCCTGCAAATGCCCGGCAGCGCTGGCAGCAAGCTCTCGCTCGAAATCTCCCGCCTCGACGCCGGTACTGGGCATAGCCTCGTGCTGATCCGCGCGCTCAATGAGCCTGGCCGTTCACAGGAAGATGCCGAACGCTTCAAACGCAGCCAGTACTTCGCCCGTATCGGCACCTGGGACTGGGATATCGACACCAACTGCCTGTACTGGTCGGAGGCGATCTATGCCATGTTCGGCCACCCGGTGGGGGCCGTGACGCCGAGCTACGAGCTGTTCTGCGCCAGCGTGCACCCGGATGATCGCGAGCACGTGCGCGCCGGCGAGCTGCGCTGCATCGACACCGGCGAGAACCATGACGAGGAATACCGCGTGCTCTGGCCGGACGGCAGCCTGCATTGGCTACGCGAGACCGGCAATGTGGTGAAGAACGAACACGGCGTGGCCGTGAAGATGATGGGCGTGGTGCGCGACATCACCGAGGAGAAGGCCTGGGCCAAGCAGATGCACCAACTGGCCCACCACGATGCACTGACCGGCCTGCCCAACCGACTGGTATTCGAGGACCGCCTGTGCAATGCCCTGGAGCGCGCGCGGCGCAACGCTACGCGAGTGGCCCTGGTGTTTATCGACCTCAACGGTTTCAAGGCGATCAACGATGTCCACGGCCATATCGCCGGTGACCAGGTGCTGGTCGCCACGGCCCGGCGACTGAAGGAGGCGCTACGCGAGTCTGACAGCGTGGCGCGGATTGGCGGCGACGAATTCGTGGTGATCCTCGAAGGGCTGGCCTTGAACTGCAGCCTCGAGGAAGAGACCCGGGACATCGGCGAGAAGATCCTCACGGCGCTATCGGCACCGCTCAGCGTCGCTAACAGCCCACAACGCATCGGCGCCAGCCTAGGTATCGCGGTATTCCCGGACCACGCGCCGAGCATGGACCGGCTGATTCACAGCGCCGACCTGGCGATGTACGAGGCCAAGCGCAGCGGCGAAAACCAGTACCGCCTGGGCAGCGACAGCCGACAGCACGCCGGCGTCGAATAACCGCCAGCGAACTCAACTCAACCGCGAGGTCGACTTGCGGATGATCTTGATCGAATGCTTGAGCGTCGGCTTGCGCGTCACGCTGATAGCCTTGCGACTCACGGTGTCGATGGTGATATTCCAGAAGCCGCTGCTGGGTACGGTGATCTTGGCCGGGAAGGTGTCGAAGGCGCCGCCGTGGTAGGTGTGCCTGCCGCCATTCTTGAAGCTGCGAAAGTTCGCATCGCTCATCAAGCGGATATTGCAGGTCTGCGAGCACTCGATCACGACGATGTCGTCTTCATTGAGGTGTTCGCGCTGGTGTATATATTTCATCTACCGCTCCGCACAGCTGGGTCAGCCAAATCAAGTCGCTAGTATGAGTGCCCGGGCTACTTGAGCAAAGCACTCGTCATCATTCAGTTATTCGTCGCAGAGCAATCAACCCAGCCAGGGACGGATACCGCCGCAGCCGCCCCGGTGATAGGATGCGCGCCCCATGCATATCCAAGATTTCCGCCAACGCCTCACCGATCTCGGTGCCAAACCCATGCATATCGGGCGGATCAGCCGTGCCTGGCTGCGCGGCTTGCCCCTGGATACCGGCACGCGCAACCAGAAGACCGAGAACTTCCTGCCGCTCGCCGTGCGCAATGCCCTGCCGCAGCTGAGTGCGCAACTCGACGGCCTGGCTCGCCTGAGCTCCGAACACCCGGCGGCAGATGGCTCGGCGCGCTTGCTGGTGGAACTGGCCGACCAGCAGATGGTGGAAAGCGTACTGTTGCCACGCGATGGCCTGTGCGTCTCCAGCCAGGTCGGTTGCGCGGTGGGTTGCGTGTTCTGCATGACCGGCAAGAGCGGCCTGCTGCGCCAGCTCAGCAGCGCCGAAATAGTCGCCCAGGTGGCGCTGGCCCGGCGCTTTCGCCCGGTGAAGAAAGTGGTCTTCATGGGCATGGGCGAGCCGGCGCATAACCTCGACAACGTGCTGGAGGCCATCGACCTGCTCGGCACCGACGGCGGCATCGGCCAGCGCAATCTGGTGTTCTCCACGGTCGGCGATCCGCGGGTATTCGAGCGCCTGCCGCAGCAACGCATCAAGCCGGCGCTGGCCCTGTCGCTGCACAGCACCGACGCCGAGTTACGCCAGCAACTGTTGCCGCGGGCGCCGCGTATCGACCCCGAAGAGTTGGTCGAGCTGGGTGAAACCTATGCGCGACAGATCGATTACCCGATCCAGTACCAGTGGACGCTGCTCAAGGGCATCAATGACAGCCAGGAAGAAATGGACGGCATCCTGCGCCTGCTCAAGGGCAAGTACGCGATCATGAACCTGATCCCCTACAACAGCCTGGAAGCCGATGAGTTTCAGCGCCCCGATGGCGACCGTATCGTGCAGATCGTGCGCTACCTGCACAGCCGCGGCGTACTGACCAAGGTGCGCAACTCCGCCGGCCAGGATATCGACGGCGGCTGCGGTCAGTTACGGGCTCGGGCGACCAATCTGCTCAATAGCCGCAAGCCGCCGCGCGCATTGTCGCAACCCTGACGCACTGAACCTAAAGCGAGCCGTCTGCAGACGTGGAAGGTCTTCGGCTGCAGATGGCTCGCGCAGCTGTCTAAGGCGCGGAGGGAAACTGCACGTAAGGGCCTGACGGCTCCTGGCCTGCGGGCACATAGGCCGGCATCGCTGCCCCCGCTGCGCCAAGGTGACGGAGATAGTGATAGATAGCCGTCAGGTCGGCATCGCTCATCGTGCGCAAGTTGAACCAGGGCATAGGCGGACGCCTGGGAGTACGGGCATGACTCAGCCACTGCTGCTCGTCTAGCGCCTGCACGACTTGCCGCAGGTTCGACGCATAGGTCGTGCCCCAGGGACCACGCCAACCCAAGGGGCTTCCCGTCAGCCAGAGTCGTTCATCAACCTGGCCGGCGGCCTCCGGATAGCCCGGCGTGTGGCAGTCATTGCAGCCACTGGCCTGGACCAGATAACGCCCGCGCTCGACCGCAGCCTGCTCCGTTTGGGTCTGCGCCGACGCGCTGTCCAGCCCCAGGCTGCCAGTCAGCGCCAGGGCCAGCAGCCAGGCACTGGCGCAAGGTTTATCGGCGGCCGGCTTATGGCCCTTTGCGTAGTTGAGTAATGGCATCACTATCACTCTCCCTCTACTCAGAATTCAGACCTGTCAGGCCTGACTGACATACATGCTGATTTCCGCGCGAAACACCGGCTTGTCGCCGACATAGGCCATCACCGGCACTTTCAGCTCGCCCTGACTGCTCCAGTCCACGGCGCTGCCATCGGCGACGGCGCGGATATCACCATCGGCCTTGGCCAGGTACTCCACCCACATGCCCTTGGGTATCCAACGGAAACCTTTGGGAATCGAAGCATCGGTCATGGTGCCGGCGGCTAATTCCGCCGCGTTGCACAGCGCAATGGCGTGCACTGTCCCTATATGGTTTAGCACCTCACGGCGCTTGGGGAAGGTGACTTCGGCATAACCCGGGCGCAGCTCGGTGAACAAGGGATCTATGCTGGCGAAGTAAGGCGCTACCTCGCGGATCATGGCGCTGAACTGCTTGGCACCAAGGCTTTTGTACAATTGCAGGGTCTGGCTCATGGGGTATTCCTGTAGACATAAAGGCGGTTAAGGGATGCGCGCCGGGCCAGTATACGAATAACGAAATATATTTCTAGAATCTTTTTCTACTAAGCCGCTTACTAACCATAACCGTCCAGGTCTCGCCCATTGAGCACTGCGCCGGGCTTTATTCCGCCCAGGCCATCACCTGGCGCGATTGCCTTCTTGCAGTCGAGATGAGATACAGATCCCGCCATAGCGGTTAATCTGCGAATAGGAGGTGCCTATGAAAGACGACGAAAACAAGCCCCTGACACTCTGGGAAATGCTGCAGAGCGTGCTCTCAGCGGCGCTGGGCGTGCAGAGCGGGAAGAACCGCAGCCGTGACTTCAGCCGCGGCAAGCCCAGTCATTTCATCATTCTGGGCGTGCTGTTTACCGCCGCCTTTGTGCTGCTGATCTTTGCCGTGGTCAAGTTGGTGCTGCACTTCGCCGGGCTCTGAGTCACTCCAGCAAAGGCTTGCTGGAGAAGTGGTAGTCCTTGATCTGCGGCCGATACACCGCGCTGAACTGGCGAAAATCGAGCCCGTAACCCTTGCGCCTAATGCGCTGCTGCAAACGTGCGGCTTGCCCAGCATCGAGCAGACTGAACAACTGGTCGACCCTGTCCTTGCCGCCCCGCTCGGCGAAATCCACCCCGGCATGGTAGTCATGCAGCATCACCATGGCCCAGCCACCCAGCGTGAAGTGCCCGCCAACCAACACACTGATGCTGCCGTCGATACGCGCCTGCAATACCTCATCGGAATTGTTCAACGCCGACAGATAGAGATCCTTGCCTGGCTGCTGGCCCAACTCTTGCGCTGCGCGCATCGCACCGAATGCCATTTCATCATTGGCCGCCCAGATCAGGCGCACATCCTGGTAGCGCGGTAACAGCAACTGCGCCTGTTCGTAAGCGCGCTGGCGCTTCCATTCGCCATACAGCAGTTGCTCCAGTTTGATTTCCGGGTGTTCTGCCAAGGCCCGTAGCAAGCCATCCTCGCGCAAGGTGGAAGACGGCGTATGGCGCACCCCAGCAAACGCCAGCATGCTGCCCGGCCGCCCTTCCAGCTTGGCGATCAGACCCTTGGCCATCCAGTAGCCGGCCTCTTCGTCGTTGGGTACAAGGCTGCCGATCCAGTTGCGGTAATGCTCGCGCGGACCGCCGATGATGCTCTGCTGTTCGGGCGTCAGGGTGCTGTGCAGGGAGAAGGTCTTGATCTTGCTGCCTGCAAACAAGCGCAACACCTCGGGGCCCCCATACATCTCGTTGACGAACACCAGATAATCCGGCTGCTCGCGGCTGGCCAGCACATTACGGGCATTCTGCAGGATGCGCTGAGGATCACGCTCGCCATAGACAATGCGCAGCTGCATTCCCAGGTCATCGGCCGCAGCCTGCATAAACTCGCTGTAGCCAACCCAGAAGGGTTCCATGGAAAAACCGGGATTGAGAAACACCACAGAGGCAGCCGGCCCTGCCGTGCCAGCCTTAGCCTCAGTGGCCGCCTGCGTCGTAGCGCCCAGCGCCGCCAGGTAAGCCACCAGGATAAAACTCAAGACTGACCTGAACACGCCATCCCTCCCGAAAGTGGCCCGGAGTATATCGCTAAAGCACTAGCCATCCGCGTGCACCTCCCGCCCACCACATAACCGCATCAGCCAAGACTAACCGGGCGGCAATGGCTACAATCGCCACCCACCACGCCCAGATCACTACCAGATCACTACCCCCTCACCTGCCGGAGCCTCATGTCAAACCTGGAAATCCTTGCCTCCGCCATCGGTGTTTGGGCGGTCTGGCTGACCGTGAAACAGAATCGCTGGTGCTGGCCCATAGGTCTGGTGATGGTGCTGATGTATGCCTGGATCTTCTTCGCCGGCAAGCTGTATTCGAACATGCTCCTACAAGGCGTCTATGCCGCACTGCAACTGTATGGCTGGCGGCAGTGGACGCGCGGCGGCGAAAGCCAGCAAGGGGTCCAGGTCAGCAGGCTTAGCAGTCAGGGCCTGCTTTTCAGTCTAGCCCTGGGGGCGTTAGGCGCACTGGCGCTGGGCTATCTGATGGCCAGCTACACCGATGCCACCGCCCCCTGGCAGGATGCCGCACTCAGCGCGTTCAGCCTGGTGGCGCAGGTGTGGATGGCGCAGAAAAGAGTTGAGTGCTGGCCTCTGTGGATAGTCCTGGATCTGTTGTTCGTCGTCCTGTTCCTCGAATACGGCTTGCATCTGACTGCCGGCCTGTACGCGCTCTTCACCCTGCTGGCCGCCAATGGCTGGCTGACCTGGCGCCGTGATCGCGCCCTGGTTCGGGCATGAAAGTCCTGGTCTTGACCGGCCCGGAGTCCAGCGGCAAGAGCTGGCTGGGCGAGGCAATCCAATCGACTTTTGGTGGCGTGCTGGTGGGCGAATATGTCCGTCACTTTATCGAGCAAGAACAGCGCGACACCTGCTACGCCGACATCACAGCAATCGCCCGCGGACAACTGGCCTGGGAAGACGCGGCCCGCGCCAGCCGACCCGAGCTGCTGATCCTCGACACCCACCTGCTGAGCAATCTGCTCTGGAGCCATGAGCTCTTTGGCGACTGCCCGGCCTGGATCGAGCAGACCTTGCTCGAGCGAGACTACCACCTGCACCTGCTGCTCGACCCGGTTGCCGTGCCTTGGGTCGATGATGGACAACGCTGCCAGCCGCAGCTGCAACAACGCATCAAGTTTTACCAGGATTGTGAGCGCTGGTTACGCCAGCACAAGCAACCGCTGCAATGCATTCAGGGCGACTGGTCGCAGCGCCACCAACAAGTATTGCGCTCTGTCGGTGACTGGTTGAACTCAACGGCCCCAGGCCCAGACCAGCAATAAACGCAGGTACAGAATCAGTGCCACTGCTTTGCACAAGCAGGCCCCAGCCTGAGCTCGCACCAGGCCACGCAGTGCAGCCCCCAAAACGCCAATAAACATGATGCCAAGGCCAAACTTATCGGCAAGCTGCCCGCACCTTGCGCCGAGCTATTGACTCGCGAGTCACCCATCAAGAATTAACCTGCAGCGCCCCCTTGCCATGGACTGATTTGCTTGGCATAAACCCAAGGAATAACAACATGACAAGGAAGTACCGATGCGCATCCTCCGCCGGGCCCTCTATGGCTTGCTCCTGTTGCTGGTTATCGCCCTCGCGCTAGGCCTGTATTTCATCGCCTATCCGAATCTGCCGGTCTATCAGAAGCCCGAGAAACTGCATTATCTCGAGCAGTGGAGCATGGCGCAGCGCCAGACCTACTACTACACGCCCCAGGGCACTCAGGTTAAAGGCCTACGCTACGAGTGGTTCGGCGCCTTGGAACTGCCGTTCAGCAGCAGCAAGTTCGCCACCCCCGACTACCTCGCACGCTTTGGCTTCCTGGTCGACCCGCAGCAGCAAGCCACGGCCCAGAACCCCGCCAACCTGCCCGTCGGCTTTGCCCGTCATACCGATGATCAAAGCGGCGAACACTATCTGGATATCAGCTGCGCGGCCTGTCACACCGGCGAGCTGCGCTATAAAGGTCAGGCGGTGCGTATCGATGGTGGCGCGGCGCTGCATTCGCTGGCCTCGACCGTGCCCACCATCCGCGGCGGCAGCTTCGGCCAAGCCCTCGGCATGAGCATGGCCTTCACCTACTACAACCCGTTGAAGTTCCGTCGCTTCGCCAAACAGGTGCTGGGTGAGGAATATGCCGCGAAACATGAACAACTGCGCCGCGATTTCAAAGTGGTGCTGGACCGCCTGCTCGGCACCGCCTTTAACGATTGGCACCGGGGCCTCTACCCGACCGAGGAAGGCTTCGGCCGCACCGATGCCTTTGGCCGTATCGCCAACAGCGTATTCGGTGACGCCATTGACCCCAGCAATTACCGGATCGCCAATGCCCCGGTAAGCTACCCGCAAGTCTGGGACATCTGGAAGTTCGACTGGGTGCAGTGGAATGGCTCGGCCATGCAACCCATGGCGCGTAATGTCGGCGAAGCCCTGGGTGTCGGCGCGACGTTGCGCCTGCTGGAGACCGATGGCCACCCTGTAGCCGAAGCCGACCGCTATGCCTCCAGTGTGCGTCTGCGCGATCTGCACACCCTGGAAGAAACCCTGCGCCAACTCAAGCCGCCAACCTGGCCTGAAGCGGTGCTCGGTAAGGTCAATCTGCCGCTCGCCAGTCAGGGCCGCGCCCTGTTCAGCGAGAACTGCGCCTACTGTCATGCCCCCGATCCGAAGAAACCCGACGAACGCCTGGCACCCACCCGTGACCCCGAGTGGCGCATGCGTATAGTCCCGACCAAGATTGTCGGCACCGACTCCACCGCTGCCGACAACATTGCCGATCACCGCTTCGATATCAGCAAGCTCGGCTGGACTAAAGCCGAACTCAGCAAGCTCGACGTCCGCCTTTTTGGCGCGAACGTCAATGATATCGACTTCAGCAATATCTCCAGTGCCAAGGCCCTGGCCTATGTGACTGCCTATGTTGAAAACCACGCCTACCAGGAAGCCGGCATTTCCGACCGTGAGCGCTGGCGCATGGACGGTTTCGGCCTGCCTATCGGCGTGCAGGAAAAACGCGGCTACAAGGCTCGCCCCCTGGACGGTATCTGGGCCACCCCACCCTTCCTGCATAACGGCTCGGTACCCAGCCTGTTCCAGCTGCTCTCGCCGGTGTCCGAGCGACAAAGCCAATTCTGGGTGGGCAACTTCGAGTTCAATCCCAAGCACGTTGGCTTCAACAGCGAGAAATTCACCGGTGGCTTCCGCTTCGATACCAACGTTACCGGCAACAGCAATCGTGGCCATGAATTCCGTGCTGGTTGCCGACAGGACGGCGTCATTGGGCGCTCCTTGCAACCGGAAGAACGCTGGGCGTTGATCGAATACCTCAAGGTGCTGGGTAACCCGCTGCTTGAACAGCAACTGCAGCCCATAAAAGCCAAAGCCTGGACCCCAGGTCCCGCCTGCCAGAACTAGTAAGGACGCGCTGCCTACTCAGCAGCCATAACAACAATTCACAGGGATTTAGATAATGCTTAAACGATTTTGGCTCTGGCTCGGCGGCCTGCTCGGCAAACTGCTTCTGTTTATGCTGGCCATCGGCCTGGGTGGTTGGGGGCTGGGCGCGGCCTATTACAGCTGGAAGTTTTCCGGGCCGGTCTCCAGCGAAGAGCAAATCCCCGCGGGTGAGGCCGCGCTGACCCAAAGCATCATCGAAGACGCGATCCGTGTCGTCGAACAGCATCGCGACAACACCCGCGTGCTGCGTGATGCTCACGCCAAAGCCCACGGCTGCATGAAAGCTACTGTCACTGTAAACCCCGATCTCGACAGCAGTTTGCAGCATGGGGTGTTCAGCGAACCCGGCAAGACCTGGCAAGCCTGGATGCGTCTGTCCAATGGCAACGCCTATCCGCAATTCGACCGCGCCCGCGATGCCCGCGGCATGGCCCTCAAGCTGCTCGATGTGCCCGGCGAGAAACTCAGCAAAAGCCCCCAGCATGCATCTGAACAAGACTTTGTGATGTTCAACCACCCGGCCTTCTTCGTGCGCGACGTGGCCGAATACAAGAGCAACTTTGCCGCTCAGGCCGAAGGCCAAAAAATACTGGCGTTCTTTCCCGGCTGGAATCCGATGAACTGGGAAATCAGGCACCTGATTATCGCCTTGAAAACCCTCTCGCCGGCGCCCGAAACCCCGGTAGCGACTACCTACAACTCCATTGCCCCCTATAAGCTCGGCCCGCTCAATATCAAGTACCGGGTCATACCCAATCCCACGGCCTGCCCAAGCTACTCACTGCCCAAGCAGAATCAGGATCTACCCAACTTCCTGCGTAATGCGCTCTATCAACAGCTCTCTCTGGATCGCGCGCCAGCTTGCTTTGCCCTGCAGGTGCAACGGCAGAAGCCCGAGCACTACATGCCTATAGAGGACACCAGCGTCGAATGGGACGAGTCCATCTCTCCATTCGAGACAGTGGCCAGCATCCAACTGCCAGCGCAAGACTTCGATAGCCGTGAACAGAATCTGCTCTGCGACAACCTGTCCTATAACCCATGGCACGCACTGCCTGAGCACCGGCCCATTGGCGGTATCAACCGCCTTAGGAAAGCCGTCTACGAAGCCGTGAGCGTCTATCGGCTTGAGCGAAACCAACCGTAGTTTTAGATCACGAGGGAGTGAGTGGTACTCGGTAAGCAGTGCCTGAGCTGGTAAGATTCAATACTTAGCTAAGCGTGCTGACAGCCGCGTACCACCAGAGAGAAATCCCCTTGGAACTGTTCAAAGAGTTTATGTTCGAGGCCGCCCACCGCCTGCCTCACGTCCCGGAAGGCCATAAGTGCGGACGTTTGCATGGCCATTCGTTTCGGGTCGCCGTCTATATCGAGGGCGAGGTTGATCCCTATACCGGCTGGATTCGTGACTTCTCCGAGATCAAATCGATCTTCAAGCCGCTCTATGAACAGCTGGATCACAACTACCTCAACGACATCCCAGGACTGGAAAACCCAACCAGCGAAGTCCTCGCCAAGTGGATCTGGCAAGAACTCAAACCCCTTCTACCTGAACTGTCACGCATCCGTATTCATGAAACCTGCACCAGTGGCTGTGAGTACCGCGGCGACTAAGCTCAAGAGCAAAGACAAAAGCCACCGGAAGGTGGCTTTTTCTTGTGCTCAATAAGCGTTATGTCTGAGCCCGCTGTACTGCGGATGCGGCAGCTCCTCCCAGAGCGCGCGGCAGCGCTGCCCTAGCCAGGCATTGAGCTCCTCGAAGGAGTGGAATTGGCAGTTTTGTGCGTCTAGCCTGCGGATTCCACACCATCCGCCATGCACCGGATGAACGATTCAGCCTGGAAGAAGGCCCGGGTTCGGGCGGCGAAACTCTGGCAAGAGAAATACCTTCGCCCAGCGCACCCGGGTTATTTGTCGATCAGGATTCACGACCTCAAACATACATTCGGCAGAAGGCTGCGGGCAGCAGGCGTCACCGAAGAGGATCGCAAGGCGCTATTGGGCCACAAGAACGGCAGCATCACTAGTCACTACTCAGGCGCGGAACTGGGTCAGCTGATTGAATCTGCCAACAAGGTATCTGCTACCGACTCGCGCGGGCCGGTGCTGACGATTCTGAAGAGGATGCAGGCGTGATTTCACTAGCAGTCACGCAAAAGTCACGCGCATGAAAAAGGCCAATGCGCGAACATTGGCCTAAGTCATTGAAAAATATGGTCGGGACGGAGTGATTCGAACACTCGACCCCTAGCACCCCATGCTAGTGCGCTACCGGACTGCGCTACGCCCCGACTAGGCGTGAATCTGTTTTCGGATCACCGAAAACGTCGCGAACTATACATTAAGCTTCTGATATATGGAAACTTTTTTAAGTTACGCGATTACTTACGAAGCACCAGCAAAACATCTTCCAGCTCAGCAATCATCTGCCTGATCAATTGCTTGTACTGGGTGGTGTCGTCCTTAGCTTCATCGCCGGAAAGGCGCTGCCGCGCCCCGCCGATGGTAAAGCCTTGGTCGTACAGCAAGGCGCGGATTTGCCGAATCATCAGCACATCCTGGCGCTGGTAATAACGCCTGTTGCCACGCCGCTTGACCGGGTTGAGCTGAGGGAACTCCTGCTCCCAATACCGCAATACATGCGGTTTGACTGCACAGAGTTCACTCACCTCACCGATGGTGAAGTAGCGCTTGCCAGGTATGGCAGGTAATTCGTCGTTATGACTTGGTTCCAGCATACGCCTCAACCCTGGCTTTTAGTTTTTGGCCTGGACGGAAAGTCACTACACGGCGGGCCGTGATGGGAATTTCCTCTCCCGTTTTTGGATTACGACCGGGGCGCTGACGCTTATCGCGCAGATCAAAGTTACCGAACCCCGAGAGCTTGACCTGTTCGTTGAGCTCCAGCGCTTGGCGGATCTCCTCAAAGAACAGCTCCACCAACTCCTTGGCTTCCCGTTTATTCAGGCCCAGCTCTTCATACAGACGTTCGGCCATTTCAGCTTTCGTCAGAGCCCCCATACGCTACTTCCTTAACGTGGCGTTGAACCTTTGTTCCAGGGAGGTGAGAGTATTTTGCGTTGTGGTACTCACCTCATCGTCATTAAGAGTGCGCGATGGATGCTGCCAGGTCAAGCCAACGGCAAGGCTTTTTCTATGCGGATCAATACCTTTACCGTGATATACGTCAAATAGCTTGAGGTCGGTCAACCACTCGCCCGCCGACTCACGTATAGCAGCGAGTAATGCTGCTGCAGGTACATCACGATCAGCCAACAATGCCAAGTCACGACGCACCTCGGGGAAGCGCGAAAGCTCCTTGAATGCCGGCATGCGACCTTGAGCGATTTCAGCCAAGACCAACTCGAACATATAAACCGGCTGATCAAAACCAAGCGCCTTGCCCAGTTCCGGATGCATAGCCCCCATAAAGCCGACCAACCGGCCATCACGCTCGATGCGTGCAGTCTGACCTGGATGTAACGCCGCATGCTCACCCGGGACGAAGCTGAAGCTGTCGGCCGCACCCGCACTGGCCAAGAGCGCCTCAACATCGGCTTTCATGTCATAGAAATCGACGTTATCGCGAGCATGCGCCCAGCTCTCAGGCAAACGTGCGCCGCAAATCACACCCGCCAGCATCGGCTCCTGCTTCAAGCCTTCGAGCTGACCGACGAAGCGCAGGCCGCTCTCGAACAGGCGCACACGCGATTGCTGACGATTGAGGTTATGTTCCAGCGCCTTGACCAACCCCGGCCACAATGACGAACGCATGGCCGCCATATCGACAGAAATCGGGTTGGCCAGCAGCAGAGGTTCGACTCCAGGGCTGAACAGCTCGAACAACTTGGGATCGATAAAGCTGTAGGTGATGGCCTCTTGGTAGCCGCGGGCAACCAGCAACCGACGCAACGCAGGCAGCTCGACAGCGGCTTCAGCCTTGGCCTGTGGCGCCAGACGCGCTTGCGGGTAACGCACCGGCAAGCGGTTATAGCCGTACAAACGCGCCAACTCTTCGATCAGATCGACTTCCAGGCTGATATCGAAACGATGGCTGGGCACTTCCACTTGCCACTGCCCTTCACCACTGGCGCTGACGCCAAAACCCAGGCCAGACAACAAGCGCAGAATTTCTGCAGCGTCCATTTTCAGGCCGAGCATTTGCTCGATACGCTCGGCGCGCAAGGTCACAGGCGCGACGCTTGGTAGTTGCTGCTGATCGACCGCCTCGATGATCGGACCGGCTTCGCCGCCGACGATTTCCAGCAGCAATGCGGTCGCACGCTCCATGGCCTCACGGGCCAACTGCCAATCCACGCCACGCTCGAAACGGTGCGACGAATCGGTGTGCAAGCCATAGGAGCGCGCCTTGCCGGCGATGGCGATGCAGTCGAAGAAGGCGCTCTCGAGGAACAGGTCGCGAGTCTTGTCACTCACTCCGCTGTGCTCGCCGCCCATGACCCCGGCAATCGCCAAGGCGCGCTGATGATCGGCGATGACCAGGGTGTCCGCACGCAGGCTGGCCTCCTGACCGTCGAGCAGAACCAGCTTCTCGCCCTCCTCGGCCATACGCACGCGGATGCCGCCATTGATCTCGGCGAGATCGAAGGCATGCATCGGCTGACCCAGCTCGAGCATCACGTAGTTGGTAATATCCACCGCCGCATCGATGCTGCGCACGTCGGCGCGACGCAGGCGCTCGACCATCCACAGCGGGGTCGGCCTGGACAAGTCGACATTGCGCACTACACGCCCGAGGTAACGCGGGCAGGCTTGCGCGGCCAGCACTTCGACCGAACGCACTTCGTCATGGCTAGGCGCCACCGCGGCGATAAGCGGACGAGTGACCGGCGCCGCATAGAGCGCGCCGACCTCGCGAGCCAAACCCGCCAAGGACAGGCAATCGCCACGGTTCGGCGTCAGGTCGACTTCGATGCTGGCGTCATCCAGATCGAGATAGACGCGAATATCCTGACCGACTGGCGCATCCGCCGGCAGCTCCATCAACCCATCATTTTCTTCGCTGATCTGCAGCTCGGAAGCCGAGCACAGCATGCCATTGGACTCGACGCCACGCAGCTTGGCTTTCTTGATCTTGAAGTCGCCTGGCAGCTCGGCACCGAGCATGGCGAACGGAATCTTCAGGCCGGGGCGCACGTTCGGCGCGCCGCACACCACCTGGAAACTCTCTGCGCCATTGCTGACCTGACACACGCGCAACTTGTCGGCGTCCGGATGCTGCTCGGTACTGAGCACCTCGCCCACCACCACGCCACTGAAAACTCCGGCGGCCGGGGTCACGCTATCCACTTCCAGGCCCGCCATGGACAGGCGCGCCACCAGCTCGTCACGGGAAACCTGCGGGCTTACCCAGCTACGCAGCCACTGTTCACTGAATTTCATCCTGCTCTCCTAAAACAATTCGGTTACGGTCATGCGCTACTAGCGAAATTGCGCCAGGAATCGCAGGTCGTTATCGAAGAACAGACGTAAGTCGTTGACGCCATAACGCAACATGGCCAAGCGCTCGACGCCCATGCCGAAGGCGAAGCCTTGGTACTTCTCGGGGTCGATACCGGACATGCGCAGCACGTTCGGGTGCACCATGCCGCAGCCCATGACTTCCAGCCAGCCGGTCTGCTTGCACACGCGACAACCTTTACCGCTGCACATCACGCACTGCATATCGACTTCCGCCGACGGCTCGGTGAAGGGGAAAAAGGAGGGGCGGAAACGCACGCCCAGCGGCTTCTCGAAAAACACCCGAAGGAATTCTTCGATGGTGCCCTTGAGGTCGGCAAAGCTCACGTTCTCGTCGACCAGCAGGCCTTCGACCTGGTGGAACATCGGCGAGTGGGTGATATCGGAGTCGCAACGATACACGCGACCGGGGCAGACGATGCGGATCGGCGGCTGCTGAGACTCCATGGTGCGCACCTGCACCGGCGAGGTGTGGGTGCGCAGCAACATATTCGCGTTGAAATAAAAGGTGTCGTGCATCGCCCGGGCCGGATGGTGGCCGGGGATATTGAGCGCTTCGAAGTTGTGGTAATCGTTTTCCACTTCCGGGCCTTCGGCGATGCCGTAGCCAATGCGGGTGAAAAACTGCTCGATACGCTCCAGAGTCCGAGTCACCGGATGCAGGCCACCGGAGGCCTGACCACGGCCCGGCAGGGTCACATCGATGCGTTCGGCCGCCAGCTTGGCGCTCAAGGCCGCGTCTTCGAGGCTTGCCTTGCGGCTGTTCAGGGCATCCTGAACCTGATCCTTGGCGGCATTGATCAAGGCGCCGGCTTGCGGACGCTCTTCTGCCGACAGGTTGCCCAGGGTCTTCATCACCTGGGTCAATTCGCCTTTCTTGCCCAGATAGTGAACCCGCAACTGCTCCAGGGCATTCACATCGTCGGTGTGGCTAACGGCCTCAAGCGCTTGCGAGACCAGCACATCCAGATTTTCCATTTACAGACTCCAGATACGAAATAGGGGAAGAGCTTGAAGGCTCTTCCCCTATTGGTGACGTTTAACACCGGGCGAGCCCGGTGATTGTCGGGGACTTAAGCCAGTACGGCTTTCGCTTTCTCGACAATCGCAGCAAACGCCGCTTTTTCGTTCACTGCCAGATCAGCCAATACCTTACGGTCGATCTCGATGGACGCTTTTTTCAGGCCAGCAATGAAACGGCTGTAGGACAGACCGTTAACACGAGCACCAGCGTTGATACGAGCGATCCACAGGGCGCGGAACTGACGCTTCCTCTGACGGCGGTCGCGGTAGGCGTATTGGCCTGCCTTGATCACAGCCTGCTTGGCAACGCGGAATACGCGCGAACGCGCACCGTAGTAGCCTTTAGCGAGTTTCAGAATCTTTTTGTGACGCTTGCGAGCGATAACGCCGCGCTTAACACGAGCCATGAGTAATTTCCTCTATCTTGACCGATTAACGAACGCGCAGCATGCGCGCCACTTTTGCTACGTCAGACGGATGCACCATGGTGCTACCGCGCAGATGACGCTTACGCTTAGTGGACATCTTGGTCAGGATGTGGCTCTTGAAAGCGTGCTTGTGCTTAAAGCCGTTAGCGGTTTTGAGAAAACGCTTGGCTGCACCACTCTTAGTTTTCATCTTTGGCTTGTTCGGATACTCCGCATTCAGTTGATAAACATAACCGCAAGGCCTGCCGTGCCCTGGTGGTTACTTCTTCTTTTTGGGGGCGATGACCATTATCAGCTGGCGTCCTTCCATCTTTGGATGCTGTTCAACGGCGCCGTATTCGAGCAGGTCATTTTCAACCCGCTTCAACAGTTCCATGCCCAGCTCCTGATGCGCCATCTCACGGCCGCGGAATCGAAGCGATACCT
>NZ_JAUYNP010000150.1 GCF_030696055.1 Pseudomonas sp.
GATGCCGGTGCCGATAAATCCGATTTTTGCCATGAGAGATGCTCTCCTAAATAAGAGTGGGGCTCAGATTGCGTTGTGCGCTTTCATCCAGCCAAGGCCGGCAGCGGTAGTGGTTGCCGGCTTGTATTCACAGCCGATCCAGCCCTGGTAACCGATACGGTCCAGGTGCTCGAAGAGGAAGCGGTAGTTGATCTCGCCAGTGCCCGGCTCGTTGCGGCCCGGGTTGTCGGCCAACTGCACATGGTTGATGGCGGCGAGGTTCGCCTCCACGGTACGGGCCAGATCGCCCTCCATGATTTGCATGTGGTAGATGTCGTATTGCAGGTACAGATTGCTGCTGCCGACCTTCTCGCGAATGGCCAGGGCCTGCTTGGTGTTGTTCAGGTAGAAGCCGGGGATGTCGCGGGTGTTGATGGCTTCCATGACCAACTTGATGCCAGCGGCTTCGAGCTTGTCAGCGGCATACTTGAGGTTGTCGACGAAAGTTTGCTCGACGGTCGCGCAATCCAGTCCTTGCGGACGGATGCCGGCCAGGCAGTTGATCTGCTGGTTGCCCAGCACCTTGGCGTAGGTGATGGCCTTGTCCACGCCGGCGCGGAATTCTTCGACGCGGTCCGGATGGCAGGCGATGCCACGCTCACCCTTGGCCCAGTCACCGGCCGGCAGGTTGAACAGCACCTGGGTCAGTTTGTTGGCATCCAGGCGGGCTTTGATTTCTTCGACACTGAAGTCGTAGGGGAAGAGGTATTCGACACCGCTGAAGCCGGCGGCGGCAGCTGCATCGAAACGGTCCAGGAAGTCCACTTCGGTGAACAGCATGGACAGGTTGGCGGCAAAACGGGGCATGGTGCTGCTCCTATTTTCGTAGCCCGGATGTAATCCGGGGGTGGCCAGCAAAGCTCCCCGGATTGCATCCGGGCTACGGGGTTGGTCTTAGTCCAACAGCGAGATGGCGGTCGGTGCATCGGCACCGCGCTCGGCCAGTTCTTCGAACTCGTTGATGGCGTTGATCTCGGTACCCATGGAGATGTTGGTCACACGCTCCAGGATGATCTCGACCATGACCGGTACGCGGAACTCTTCCATCAGTGCCTTGGCCTTGGCCAGTGCGCCCTGGATTTCGCTCGGTTCGAATACGCGGATGGCCTTACAACCCAGACCTTCCACCACGGCAACGTGGTCGACGCCGTAACCGTTGATTTCCGGTGCGTTGATGTTCTCGAAGGCCAATTGCACGCAGTAGTCCATCTCGAAACCGCGCTGCGACTGACGGATCAGGCCCAGGTAGGAGTTGTTCACTACTACGTGGATGTACGGCAGGTTGAACTGCGCGCCCACAGCCAGTTCTTCGATCATGAACTGGAAGTCGTAGTCGCCGGACAGTGCCACTACGTTGCGAGTCGGATCAGCCTTGACCACACCCAGTGCCGCCGGAATGGTCCAGCCGAGCGGGCCGGCCTGACCACAGTTGATCCAGTGGCGCGGCTTGTAAACGTGCAGGAACTGCGCGCCGGCGATCTGCGACAGACCGATGGTGCTGACGTAGCAGGTGTCCTTGCCGAAGAACTCGTTCATCTCTTCGTACACGCGCTGCGGCTTGACCGGCACGTTGTCGAAGTGAGTCTTACGCTGCAGGGTACGCTTGCGCTGCTGGCAGGATTCCACCCAGGCGCTGCGGTCTTTCAGCTTGCCGGCAGCTTTCCACTCGCGGGCCACTGCGATAAAGGCATCCAGGGCGGCGCCGGCGTCGGAAACGATGCCAAGGTCCGGGTTGAACACGCGGCCGATTTGCGTCGGTTCGATGTCCACGTGGATGAATTTACGGCCTTCGGTGTAAACCTCGACGCTACCGGTGTGGCGGTTGGCCCAACGGTTGCCGATACCAAATACCAGGTCGGATTCCAGCAGGGTGGCGTTGCCGTAACGGTGCGAAGTCTGCAAGCCAACCATGCCGACCATCAGTTTGTGGTCGTCAGGAATCGCGCCCCAGCCCATCAGGGTCGGGATCACCGGCACACCGGTCAGTTCGGCGAACTCAACCAGCTTGCCTGCCGCGTCGGCGTTGAAGATACCGCCACCAGCGACCAGCAACGGACGCTCGGCTTCGTTGAGCATGGCCAGGGCTTTTTCGGCCTGAACACGGTTAGCAGCTGGCTTGGCCAGCGGCAGTGGTTCGTAGGCGTCGATGTCGAATTCGATCTCAGCCATCTGTACGTCGAACGGCAGGTCGATCAGCACTGGGCCTGGACGGCCGCTGCGCATTTCATAGAAGGCTTTTTGGAAGGCGCGCGGCACTTGGCCAGGCTCCATCACGGTGGTCGCCCACTTGGTCACCGGCTTGACGATGCTGGTGATGTCGACGGCCTGGAAGTCTTCCTTGTGCATGCGGGCACGCGGCGCTTGGCCGGTGATGCAAAGGATCGGGATGGAATCGGCGGATGCCGAGTACAGGCCGGTAACCATGTCGGTGCCGGCTGGGCCGGACGTACCGATGCACACGCCGATGTTGCCGGCGTTGGTGCGGGTGTAACCCTCGGCCATGTGCGAGGCGCCTTCAACGTGACGGGCCAGGACGTGGTCGATACCGCCGACTTTCTTCAGTGCAGCGTACAGGGGGTTGATGGCGGCGCCGGGAATACCGAACGCAGTGTCAACGCCTTCGCGGCGCATCACCAGTACGGCGGCCTCGATTGCTCTCATTCTGGCCATTACTTTGTGCCTCTTTGTTGTCAGATTGTATACAAAACAGCTGGGTTTGATTCTATTCATGGCTTGACCTTGCGGTCAATAAGTTTTCTCTACCAGTGATCGCTCGAGGAAAAATCTTTTGAAACGAGCGTTTTAGCTGGAGCGCGCGGTCCTCTGCGGAGGGCGTGTTAAGATAATGTATACAAACAGAGTATAGATTGTATCTACCTATTGAGTTTTTTGTTTCTAGTGAGATAGTGGTGCCGAGCTTTGGATTGCCTGGCGGCTGTCGACCCCGTGCGGGGCTGCTGCCAGCCAGGTGTTTCGTACGACTTATCACTATTAAGGAAGGGCCCGACATGAACACTTTGAACCTGAGCACCGCCACCAGCATCAGCAATCGCGCCCTGGCGGTCGGCCGGGAGATTTCCGCCGCGCCACTGACTGTGGTGATTCTGGATGCCGGCGGCCATATGATCAGCCTGCAGCGTGAGGATGGCGCCAGCCTGCTGCGCCCACAGATCGCCATCGGCAAGGCCTGGGGCGCGCTGGCCCTGGGCAAGGGCTCGCGCCTGATCGCCGCCGACGCGCAGCAACGCCCGGCCTTTATCGGCGCGGTGAACAACCTGGCCGATGGCAAGCTGGTGCCTGCGCCGGGCGGCGTGTTGATCCGTAATCAGCAGGGTGCGGTGATCGGCGCCATCGGCATCACCGGCGATACCTCGGATATCGACGAGCAGTGCGCCATCAGCGCCGTGGAGTCGGTAGGGCTGCAGGCCGATGCAGGTATCGTCGCCTAATAGGTTCGCTGCGCCGGGTTAGGCAATCCCGGCAGAGCAGGTCAAAAAAACGGTGGATGCCCAGGGGCATCCACCGTTTTTTTTGCCGAGGGGAAAGGGCGCTCGAGGAGCGCTCTGGGACTTGGCTTGGGGTGGCGTTGCGTGCTGCTCAGTAGGTCAACAGAACGTAGCCCGGATGCAATCCGGGAGCGGATTGGCGGGCGGTCGCTTTCCCCGGATTTCATCCGGGCTACAAAAAAACGCCGATCATCTGCTTTAAGTGAGCGGCATTAGCGCTCGAAGGGCGGCCTGGGGCCGAGGCGGCGTTGGGCTTCGCGCTGCTCAGCCCATATACGGGTTACGGATCAATCAGGCGTTGCTGACTTGCTCGGAAGGGCTGGGCTGGCTTTCATCGATCTCGCAGCCTTTGATCACCAGGCGAATGATGGTCTGGGCGGCGGCTTCGTAGTCGGCCTCGTCCAGGCTGGCTTTGCCGGTCACCGTGGAAATCTGCCAGTCGAAGTCGGCGTAGGTCTGGGTCGCGGCCCAGATGCTGAACAGCAGATGGTGCGGGTCGACCTTGGCCATCAGGCCCAGGTCGATCCAGCGCTGGATGCAGGAAATATTGTGCTTGGCCTGGGCATTCAACTGGGCGGTTTGCTCGCTGGTCAGGTGCGGCGCGCCGTGCATGA
>NZ_JAUYNP010000161.1 GCF_030696055.1 Pseudomonas sp.
TGGTAGCAGGTGACTATCAGCGGCGCGTCGAGATCGGCCTGGCTGATAAAGGTGTGCAGCGAATGGTTGTCCAGGTGCAGGGCGCCGCTGATATGGCCGGCGGCAAAGCTCTGCGGGTCGCGGATGTCGACCACCACGGCGCCTTGCTGGCGCAGCGCCTGGGCTTGTTCTGGGGGGATGCGTTTGAATTCGCTCATGCGGGCTCCTTACAGTCGCAGCGCTGTTGTTCGCCGCTGTCGATATTTAGCAGGGTCATCTGGCCGCCCCAGACGCAGCCTGTGTCGATGGCAAGCAGCCCCGGCTCCTGGCATTGTCCCTCGAGAGCGGCCCAGTGGCCGAAGATAATTTTCTGTCCGCGGGTCTTGCGTTGCTTGTGGCTAAACCAGGGGGCAAAGCCTGACGGTGCACTGCCCACGCCTTCCTTGCTCTTCAGGTCGAGGGTACCGTCGGCTTTGCAGAAGCGCATGCGGGTGAGGTAGTTGGTGATCACCCGTAGGCGGGTTACGCCGTGCAGATCACTGTCCCACTTGGTCGGTTCGTTGCCGTACATGCCATCGAGAAACAAGGGGAAGCGGGCATCGTCGTGTAGCGCTTCCTCGACCTCGGCGGCGAGCTTGAGCGCCTTCTTCAGCGACCATTGCGGCGGGATGCCGGCATGCACCAGGACGACATCCCGTTCGGCGTCGAAGTGCAGCAGCTTTTGCCGGCGCAGCCAGTCGAGCAGCTCGGCGCGATCCGGCGCGTCGAGGATCTCCTGCAGGGTGTCGGCCTTTTTCAGGCGCTCGATATTCTGCGCCACGGCGAGCAGATGCAGGTCGTGATTGCCCAGCACGCAGGTCACGGCCTCGCGCATGCCGTAGAGAAAGCGCAGGGTCGCCAGCGATTCGGGGCCGCGGTTGACCAGGTCGCCGACCAGCCACAGGTGGTCGCGCGTAGGGTCGAAGGCGACTCGTTCGAGCAGGCATTGCAGGGGTTTCAGGCAACCTTGCAGGTCACCCACGGCATAGGTCGCCATCAGTGCAGCGAGCCCGGCACCGCCAGGCGGAAGGGCGCGATCAGGGCATCGAAGCGCTTGCCATCTTCGGCGAGCATTTGATAGCTGCCCTGCATTGTGCCGACGCGGCTGCTCATGACGGTGCCGCTGCTGTAGGAGTAGCGGTGCCCTGGGGTTATCAAGGGCTGCTGGCCGATTACGCCGGCGCCGCGCACTTCCTGCACGCGGCCGTCACCATTGGTGATGATCCAGTGGCGCGAGAGCAATTTGGCCGGCACTTGCCCGTTGTTGTTGATGGTTACCGTGTAACTGAAGGCAAAGCGATTTTCTTCCGGCTGCGACTGCTCCGGCAGGTAGTGGGTGACGACGCTGACATCAATTTGGTAACGGGGATCGCTCATGCACGGGAACTCGGTAAGCTGAAACAACAGTCTAGCGGTTATCAGTCGAGGCTAGGCTGCTCGGCCAGTTTGTCGGCCAGGCGTACAAAGGCGGCCAGGTCGAGCTGTTCGGGGCGCAGGCTGCCATCGACGGCCGCCGCTTCAATGGCCGCTGCGGGCAGCAGGGCCTTGAGCGTATTGCGCAGGGTCTTGCGGCGCTGATTGAAGGCTTCGCGCACCACCCGTTCGAGCAGGCGATGATCCTTGGCCGGATGCGGCAGCACTTCGTGGGGCACCAGGCGGACTATGGCCGAGTCGACTTTCGGTGGTGGATTGAAGGCGCCCGGGCCGACGTTGAACAGGTGTTCGACCCGGCAGTGGTACTGCACCATGATCGACAAACGCCCCCAATCGCCGCCACCCGGCTCGGCGGCCAGGCGCTCGACCACTTCCTTCTGCAGCATAAAGTGCATATCGCGAATCAGCGCGGCGTTGCTCAGCAGGTGGAAGATCAGCGGCGTGGAGATGTTGTACGGCAGATTCCCCACCACCCGCAGGCTGTGGGGCGCGGCCTGCAGCTGGTTGAAGTCGAATTTCAGCGCATCGCCCTGGTTCAGGCGAAAGCGCGGGTTGTCGCCGAACTGGCCCTGCAGGATGGGGATCAGGTCGCGGTCCAACTCGATCACATCGAGCTGGGCGCCGCTGTTCAGCAAACCTTCGGTAAGCGCACCCTGGCCTGGGCCGATTTCCAGCATATGCTCGCCTTCGCGGGCATGGATGGCGCGCAGAATGCGGTGGATCACCCCGGCGTCATGCAGGAAATTCTGGCCAAAGCGCTTGCGCGCGCGGTGTTGGTATTCGGACATCTGGGCGGCTCCAAGCTTCAAGCCGCAAGCTTAAAGCGAAAACAAAGAGCGGCAGTTTAACAGCATTGGCGGTGCAAGACCGTAGGCTGGCTTTCGCGCGGCAAACCCCGGCACCCTTAGTGTCGATTTGCTGGGTTTCGGCTCTGCTCTAGCCAGCCTAGGCCTGACTGGCCGCCATGGCGTAGGCGGTTTGCAGGGCGACCTGCAGGCTGCCGCAGTCGATCTTGCCGCTGCCGGCCAAGTCCAGCGCGGTGCCGTGATCGACCGAGGTGCGGATGATCGGCAGGCCCAGGGTGATATTGACCGCCGCGCCAAAACCCTTGTACTTGAGCACCGGCAGGCCCTGGTCGTGGTACATGGCCAGCACGGCATCGCAGTGTTCCAGGTACTTGGGGGTGAACAGGGTGTCGGCGGGCAATGGACCAAGCAGGTCCATGCCTTCGCGCCGCAGCAGCTCCAGGGTCGGCTCGATAATCTCTATCTCCTCGCGTCCCAGATGACCGCCTTCGCCGGCATGGGGGTTGAGGCCGCAGACCAGGATGCGTGGCCGGGCGATGCCGAATTTGCGGCGCAGATCGTGATCGAGGATGCGCGTCACCCGCGTCAGGCGTTCGGCGCTGATGGCGGCGGCGACGTCCTTGAGCGGCAGGTGCGTGGTCACCAGGGCTACGCGCAGGCCGTGGGTGGCCAGCATCATCACTACTTGCTCGGTCTGGGTCAGCTCGGCGAGAAATTCGGTGTGGCCGGAGAAGGTGATGCCGGCCTCGTTGATTACACCTTTATGCACCGGGGCGGTGATCATTCCGGCGAAGTGCCCGTCGAGACAGCCTTGGCCGGCGCGGGTCAAGGTTTCCAGTACATAGGCGGCATTGGCTGTATTCAGTTGGCCGGCGACCACCGGGGCGCCCAGCGGCGTATCCCATACATACAGGCTGCCGGCTTGCGCCGCTTGGCTCGGCCAGGCGCCGGGGCCGACCTCGAGCAGCCGAATGCTCAGGCCCAGTTGCTGCGCGCGCTCAGCCAGCAGGGCGCTGCTGGCGATGGCGATAAGCGGCTGCGGTTGCGCCTCGCGCGCCAGCAGCAGGCACAGGTCTGGGCCAATCCCGGCTGGCTCGCCAGGGGTCAGTGCGAAAAGACGGGGAGCGGTCATCGGCTGGCTCTCGGTGGTTATGCGCCAACTCTGTTGGGGCGGTAGTGGTTAGTAAAGGGGCGCGCTGCGTACTGGCGAAAAAAAGCCCGGCTCTGCGTGTCGCACAGGGCCGGGCTGGGTGTTGCTGTGGCTGTCGACGCGAACGTCGGCGGCCTTGGGCTCGGCCCGTTAGAGCTTGCTCTCGACGTAGGCCTCGTCGCGGATCTGGCGCAGCCAGGCTTGCAGTTCTTCGTCGTACTTGCGATTGCGCAGCACGGTCAGCGCTTGCTGCTTGCGGAAGTCTTCGCTGCTGTCGGTGGCGCGACGGCCCATGACTTCCAGCACGTGCCAGCCATAAGGGCTCTTGAAGGGTTGGGACAACTCGCCGGCTGGCGTGTTGTTCATCACTTCACGGAACTCTGGCACCAGGACGTTCGGGTCGATCCAGCTGAGTACGCCGCCGTTAAGCGCCGAGCCCGGGTCTTCGGAGAAGCTCTTCGCCAGTTCGGCGAAGTCTTCCCCGGCCTGGATGCGCTGGTACAGACGCTCGACCAGGCGTTGGGTTTCGGCTTCGCTGCGAATTTCGCTGGGCTTGATCAGGATATGCCGGACATTGACTTCATCACGCACCTGGCTGTCGCCGCCGCGTTTCTCCAGCAGCTTGAGCATGATAAAGCCGCCCGGGGTGCGCAGCGGCTCGGTGACTTCGCCAACCGACAGGGCGCTGAGCATGGAGTCGAAGGGGGGCGGCAGCTGGCCTGCTTTACGCCAGCCCATTTCGCCGCCTTCCAGCGCGGTTTCACTAGCCGAGCGGGCGATGGCCAGTTGGGCAAAATCGGCACCCTGCTGCAGCTGCTGATACAGCTCCTGGGCCTGGCGGTCGGCGGCCTGGATATCTTCAGGCGCAGCGCCTTCAGTCACCGGAATCAGGATATTGGCCAGGCGGAACTCTTCCGACAGCTGCATCTTGCCCAGGTCAGAGGCGAGGAAATTCTGCACTTCCTGGTCGGTGACCTGAATGCGCTCGGCCACCCGACGCTGGCGCACGCGGCTGATGATCATCTCGCGGCGCACCTGATCGCGGGCGTCGACATAGGACAGGCCATCGGCCGCCAGGGCGGCGCGGAACTGCTCAATGCTCATGCCGTTGCGCTGGGCAATGGTGCCTATGGCCTGATTCAGCTCTTCATCGGTGATGCGAATGCCGGAGCGTTCGCCGATTTGCAGCTGAATATTCTCGATGATCAGGCGTTCCAGCACCTGTTGATTGAGCACATGCTCGGGCGGCAGGGCCGCGCCGCGCTGGGCGATGGTTTGCTGCACCTCGCGCAGGCGGGCGTCGAGCTGGCTCTGCATCACCACGTCATTATCGACAATTGCCACAACGCGGTTGAGCGGTTGTACTTCGGCTTGCGCCGCAGCACCCAGAAACAGCGCGCCCAACAGCAGGGGGCGCACGCAATCAGAAAGCTTGGTCTTCACGTTCACGATAACCTTGAATGCCTTGGTCGAGGAAAGTCTCAACTTTATTACCCACTACACCACCCAGACCCTTGAGCACGATCTGCAGGAAGATCCCACGATCCGGCTCGTCGTTAAGCGACGGGTTCAAGCTGACTTCGTCGTAGTCGATCCAGTAACGGTTGATCAGGCGCAGTTTCCAGCAGCAGCTGTCGTACTCGAAGCCGGCGAAGGCTTCCAGGGTGCGGTTGCGGCCGTAGTCGTACTGCCAGCGAGAAATCGCACTCCACTGCGGCACTATCGGCCAAATCACCGAGAAGTCGTGCTGGCTGATCTTGTAGTAATCCTTGATAAAGTTCGGGCTGCCCGGCACGCCATAGTCGCCACCGCCCACTACCCAGTTACCGCTGGCCTGGTCGTAGCGCACGCTGTCGTTGCGGTAGCGATAGCCGGCGTTGACCACCTTGTTCGGGTTGTCTTCCGGCTGGTAATGGAACATCGCGCTACCCGAGCGGGTGCTGTGGGTATCCGGGTCCCAGTTGAAGTCCGAGCTCAGGCGCCAGTCGCGGTTAAAGCGATACATATATTGCAGCGCGTAAGGGGACTGCGATGCTTGCGAGTCCGCGCGGGTGCGATAGTCGATTCCAGGCATCTGCACCTTGCGGTCTTCAAAGTAGAAGGCCTGACCGATGCTGAAACTCTGCCGCTCGAAGCCGTTCGGCTCGATCCAGCGATTGGTCACGCCCAGCGACAGTTTGTTTTCATCGCCGATACGATCCTTGCCGGAGAAGCGATTCTCACGCCATAGCGAGGAGTAGCTAAAGCTGCTTTCGCCAGTGTCGAAGACTGGAATATCGGTCTGGTCTTCCTCGGGCACATAGAGGTAGAACAGGCGCGGTTCCAGGGTCTGCCGATAGTTTTTGCCGAACCACTGGCTATCACGATCGAAATACAGACCGCTGTCCAGGCTAAACATGCCTAGGCCACGGCTTTGGCTGCTCTTGTAGCGTTGCTCGGCGAGCAAGGTATTTTTGCCTTGTTGATCCAGATCCAGATCGTAATTGGTCTGCAGGTATTTGATCTTGGGCGTGACAAAGCCCCAGCTCCAGTTAAGCGGCAGGCTGACTGCTGGCTCCAGATGTACGCGCTCGGCGTTGGCGCGGGCCAGGCCGCGCAGGCGTGTGTCATACCACGGCTGCTCGGCTATACCGTCTTCGTTGATAAAGTTGCCGTTGCGCAGATCACGATCGAAACGCACATATTCAGTGCCGTACGTGAAGTTCAGGCCGGCTGGCTCGAAGGGCAGCTTGCCGTTCAGAGTCAGCTGCGGCAGGCGGTTATAGGGCGTGACGTCGGTGATATTGGCCAGTTCATAAGCGTGTGCATTGAGGCGCGCTATATAGCTGTCGCCGCGGTAGGTCAGGGTGCCGCGCTGGTCGACATAGCTGGTGGAGCTAATGCCCAGGTCGCTGTCCAGGTCCTGGAAGTAGTAAGGGTCGCTGATGTCGGTGTAATCGACTTCGGCGAGCAAACGCGAGTCCAGGCCGGTCTTGTGCTGCCAGCTGTACATCCAGCGTTGATCTTCGTACTCCGACTGCAGCTTGCGATCGTCGTTGCTGTCGTCAAGGTAGGCCGCACCCACCTGGCCTTCGCTGCTTTTGCTGAGGTAGCGGAACTCGCTTTCCATCAACAAGCCGCGATCGCTCATATAGGTTGGGTAGAGCGTGGCATCGTAGTTCGGTGCCAGGTTGAAGTAATAAGGCGTTTGCAGGGTCAGGCCGTTGTCGCTTGAGCTGCTGAGGCTCGGCGGCAGGAAGCCGGACTGGCGACGATCATCGATCGGGAAATAGATGTAGGGGGTGTAGAACACCGGAATGTTCTTCACCCGCAGGGTCACGTTGGTCGCGGTGCCGAAACCTGTGGCCGGGTTCAGGGTGATGTTCTTGCCTTTTAGGTGCCAGGCGTTGCTGCCCGGTTCGCAGCTGGTGTAGGTGCCGTCTTTCAGGCGGATGATGGCGCTTTCTTCGCGCTTGGCGTAGAGCGCGCTGCCGCGGGTATGGCTCTTATGCAGCACATATTCGGCGTTATCGACCTTGGCTTCGCCGTTGTCCAGTTGCAGCTCGGCGCGGTCGCCGACCACCAGCATGCCCTGATCGCGCAGACGCACATTGCCGACCAGTTCACCGCGGTTTTCCGCTTGGCGCAGGTTGGCTTCGTCAGCCTCGACCTGCATGCCGGCCTGGCGCAGCACTACATCGCCAGCCAGGGTCGCGACCTGTTGCTCCTGCTCGTAGCGCGAGGCTTTGGCCGATACGAACAGCGGCGCTTCATTCATCGGCGTCTGATCGTTCATGCCTGGACGAGTCGGTTCGACGTAAGCGCCCGCGCAGTACGGGCCGGTTTCGGCCAGCTGGGCGGCGCTGAGGTTTTCTCGCGGTACCCAGTCAAGGTGGCTATAGTCGGCACTGCGCGAGCTAAGGCCTTTACCGCGACTCTCGGTCACCAAGGTCGCTTGCGCGGCTTGTTTCTGAGTTTGCGCCGGCTGGCTCGCGTCAGCCGCCGAGCTGGCGACAGCGTCGCGCGCTACTGGGCGTGCCGGTAGGGCGGCTGCACTGGCTTTAGGGGCGCAAGCCCAACCGCCGGAGGCGGAAACCTGGCAATCGTACTGCTCGGCAGCGACAGCGTATTGAACGGCTACAGGCTGAAGAGCCAGAAGGCCGCCAGTGACAAGTAGAGGGAATTTTTTACGAAACGCGGGGTATTTTACTGCCATCTTATTTTTTCCGGGCTTCCTGCGCGCCATTGGCCCTGAGGCCGCACGCCTCTCGATGGGCTTGAAAAGATGCTGGATAATAAAGCATGACCCGCGCAACGGCTAGCGCCGTCGGAGACCCTTGTAATGCCTAATGAAGATGCACGCCTGAAACTCCTGGAAAACTGGCTGGATCAACAGCTGCCTGCCTTGTTTGCTGAGCGGGGTTGGGGCGCTGTGCCCGCCGCTACGCTGACCTCTGCCAGTAGTGACGCCAGTTTTCGCCGCTATTTCCGCTGGCAGGGCGCAGGGCGCAGCCTGATCGTGATGGATGCGCCGCCGCCGCAAGAAAACTGCGCGCCCTTCGTCGCTATCGCCGGCTTGCTGGCCGAGGCCGCGATCAATGTGCCGCAGATTCTCGCCGCCGACTTGGAGCGCGGCTTCCTGTTGCTCAATGACCTGGGGCGGCAGACCTACCTGGATGTGATCAATCCGGACAATGCCGAGCGGTTGTTCGCCGATGCGCTGCAGGCGCTCCTGGCCTTTCAGCAATTGCCGATGGACAGGACCCTGCCCAGCTACGACGACGCGCTGCTGCGCCGTGAGCTGCAGCTGTTTCCCGAGTGGTATGTGCAGCGCCACCTGGGTATCGAGTTTAACCAGAAGCAACAGGGGGCTTGGCAGCGTGTCAGCCAATTGCTGATCGACAGCGCCCTGGCGCAGCCCAAGGTGCTGGTGCATCGGGACTATATGCCGCGCAACCTGATGCTCAGCGAACCTAATCCGGGCGTGCTGGATTTTCAGGATGCGGTCTACGGGCCGGTGACCTATGACGTGACCTGCCTGTTCAAGGATGCCTTTCTCAGCTGGCCGGAGGAGCGGGTGCGCGCCTGGCTGGAAGATTATTGGCGGCAGGCGCGGGCAGTTGGTATTCCGGTACAGGCTGAGCTGGCGGACTTCTTGCGCGCCAGCGACCTGATGGGCGTGCAGCGGCACCTCAAGGTGATAGGCATTTTTACACGCATTTGCCACCGCGATGGCAAGCCCAAGTACCTGGGCGATGTGCCGCGCTTCTTCGCCTATATAGAGGCCGTGCTGTCCCGCCGTCCGGAGTTGGCCGAGTTGGCCGAGTTGTTGGCCGAGCTGCGCCAACCCGCCCAGGTGCCTGCATGAAGGCGATGATTCTGGCTGCCGGCAAGGGCGAGCGCCTGCGCCCGCTGACCCTGCATACGCCTAAGCCCTTGGTGCAGGCGGCCGGTGTGCCGCTGATCGAGTATCACGTGCGCGCCCTGGCGGCGGCAGGTTTTCGCGAGTTGGTGATCAACCATGCCTGGCTGGGGCGGCAGATCGAGGACTATCTGGGCGACGGTGCGCGCTTCGGCCTGAGCATCCTCTACTCGGCCGAAGGTGAGCCCCTGGAAACCGGTGGCGGGATTTTCCAGGCGCTGCCGCTGCTGGGGGATCAGCCGTTTCTGCTGGTCAATGGCGATATCTTTACCGACTACCCCTTCGCCGAATTGCGCCGCCCGCTAGCCGGTCTGGGCCATCTGGTGCTGGTGGATAACCCGGGGCATCACGAGGTCGGTGATTTTTGTCTACACGAAGGCCTGGTGCGGGATGGCCAAACCGGGCAGGCCAGTCTGACCTATAGCGGTATCGCCGTGCTCTCGCCCGCGTTGTTTGCGGGCTGCCAGGCGGGTGCGTTTAAGCTGGCGCCGCTGTTGCGCCAGGCCATGGCGAGCGGGCAGGTCAGTGGCGAACGCTTCGCCGGCTGTTGGGTGGATGTCGGCACCCATGAGCGCTTGGCCGAAGTCGAACGACTGCTGGCGGCGAGGCGCTGAGATGCTCTGGCCGGTGACCGTACTGGGCGCTGTGGCTGGCTTGGCGCTGGCCAGTATTCCGGGGGCCATGCTCGGCGGTTTGCTCGGCCAGGTGCTGGATCGCCGCTTGCGCCTGAGCAGTTGGGCCTCCCTGCGCGAACGCCTCGGTGGTAGAGCCGCGCCGCGTGATGACGAGTTGCTGTTTATCCTCCTCGGGCGCCTGGCCAAGTGCGATGGTCGGGTGTTGCAGGTGCATATCCAGCAGACGCGTTCGGAAATGCAGCGCCTGGGCCTGGATGCGGAGGCGCAGCGTCGGGCTATCGACGCCTTCGCCCGCGGCAAGACCGGCCGCGATAGCTTGCGCACGCCGTTGCGTCGTCAGCGTGCGCACAGCGAAGCCTTGTTGCGCGCCTGTTGGCGCATGGCCTGGGTCGATGGTCGGGTGAGTCAGGGCGAGCGTGAGTTGATTCTGCTGTGGGGCAAATGGCTGGGGGTGCCGGCGGTTAGTCAGGAATTGCTGAGTAATGCCTATGCGCCCAAGCAGGGGCCGCTCACCTCGACGGCCAGCAGTGGCTACCAGCATGCGCTGGGATTGTTGGGGGTGGCGGGCGATGCCGAACCGGCGCACATCAAACAGGCTTATCGGCGCCTGCTAAGCCGTCATCACCCCGACAAGCTGACCGGCAGCGGGGCAACCCCTGAGCGGGTGCGCGAAGCCACCGAGCGCACCCGTGAGCTGCATCAGGCCTATGACCTGGTGCGCCAGTACCGCGGCTTTCGCTAGCGGCTTTACTGCGCTTGCAGCTTCAGGGTCAGCCAGCCGCGGATGCGCCGGTACAGCTGTTCCTGTTCCGCCTCGCGGTTGCCCGGCAAGGCCTTCATGGCGACCTGGATATACGCCGGATGCTTCTGCCGTTTACTGGCTTGCGAGCGCTGCAGGGCCGCCCGGCGATCGGCCGGCAGGTCCTTGTAGTAGAAGTCGCCGGTGGCCAGCTGCAGTGCTGGAATCAGCTCATCCAGGGGCGGCGTGTAGCCGGCCGGCAAGGTCGGCGCGACCAGCAGCAGGTTGTGAATGCTGGCGGGTTTGCGCTCGGCCAGATAGCGCGCGGCCCAGTAGGCACCACTGCCATGGCCGAGCAGCACTATGGTCTTGGCCTGTTGCTGTTCGGCAAAGGCGATGGCCGACCCGATACGGGCCAGCACGCGTTCGGCATGGGCTTTCTGTAGCTCCTCCGGGGTTGCTGCCGGGGCTGGAGCCGGGGTTGTAGCAGCGTCGGCGGCGGCCTGCGGCTCGGCGGCGGACGCGGGCTGCGCTGCGGTTTCTGCTGGTTTCTCTTCTGCGCTGGCCTCGGCGGTATCGACGCTGACGGGGGCAGGTTCCGCTGCTATTTCGGTGCTGCGCGCAGGCGGTGCGTCGCCGCTCGGGTCCGGCAGGCTCAGGCTCAGGCTATGCCAGCCGGCATCGGGTAGTTTGCGCCGCAGCGGTCCGACACTCAGCGCGCTATCGGCGTTGCCATCGTCCCCCGGGATTAGAATCACCGCGCCGCTGGGCTCGCCGACATTGGCGGGTAGCCAGAGGGCGAGAAAGCTCGCGTCGGCGGCTTTCAGTTGCTGCTGTTCCTTCTGCTCCAGTTGCCGTTCGAGCGCCTGGGCGTCGACTTCGCTGCGCTCCGGCAGGGCGGCGCGCACGTCCTCGGCCGGTGCTGCGGGCGTCTCAGGGGCTGCGGCAGGGGTCTCTTCCTCGGCATGCAAAGGGGCGGCGAGCAGCAGCAGGCTGAGGGCGAGGGCGGTATGGCGCGAAAGCATGAGGTTCTCCAGCGAACAACGGGGTATCAGCAGCCTAGCCGTTTCGTCATGGCTTTGTCAGGTGTCGACTGGCGCGCCAGGCCTTGGATGGGGCTGGTACAATGCGCGCCTTCCGTGAATGTCTCCGAGGTGCGCCATGCAACCCTTCGCCATCGCCCCGTCGATCCTCTCCGCCGATTTCGCCCGCCTGGGTGAGGAAGTGGACAAGGTGCTCGCCGCGGGTGCCGACATCGTTCACTTCGATGTGATGGACAACCACTATGTGCCCAACCTGACCATCGGCCCCATGGTCTGCGCGGCGCTGCGCAAATACGGCATCACCGCACCCATAGATGCGCACCTGATGGTCAAGCCGGTGGACCGCATCATCGGCGACTTTATCGAAGCCGGCGCGACCTATATCACCTTCCATCCTGAGGCCAGTGAGCATATCGATCGCTCCCTGCAGCTGATCCGCGACGGCGGTTGCAAGGCCGGCCTGGTGTTCAACCCGGCCACCCCGCTGGAGGTGCTCAAGCACGTGCTGGACAAGGTCGACATGATCCTGCTGATGAGCGTCAACCCGGGCTTCGGCGGGCAGAAGTTTATCCCCCATACCCTGGAGAAGTTGAAAGAGGCGCGCGCCCTGATCGACGCCAGCGGCCGGCAGATTCGCCTGGAAATCGACGGTGGGGTGAATGTGCAGAATATCCGCGAGATCGCCGCCGCCGGTGCCGACACCTTTGTCGCCGGCTCGGCCATCTTCAACCAGCCCGACTATAAAACTGTGATCGACGCCATGCACGCCGAGCTGGCCCAGGTGCGTGGGTGAGCATGCTGCACGAGCTATTCCAGGGCGAGTTACCACGTCTGGTGATGTTCGACCTGGACGGCACCCTGGTGGATTCGGTGCCGGACCTGGCTGCCGCCATCGACAATATGCTGATGCTGCTGGGGCGGCCCGCTGCCGGTAGCGAGCGGGTGCGCGACTGGGTCGGCAATGGTGCGCGGGTGCTGGTGCGCCGCGCCCTGGCCGGCGACCTGCAGCACGGGCAGGTCGAGGACGGGCTCGCCGCCCAGGCGCTCGAGCTGTTTATGCTGGCCTACGCCGAGAGCCATGCGCTGACCCAGGTGTATCCAGGCGTGCGGAAAACCCTCAAGTGGCTGCGTGAGCAGCAGGTCGAGATGGCGCTTGTCACCAACAAGCCCGAACGCTTTATTGCTCCCTTGCTGGATAAGACGGAGCTGGGTGGTTTCTTTCGCTGGATAGTCGGCGGCGACACCTTGCCCCAGCAGAAGCCCGACCCCGCCGCGCTGCTGCATGTACTGCGACTGGCCCGGGTCGACAGCTCCCAGGCGCTGTTTGTCGGCGATTCGCGCAATGATGTGCTGGCCGCCAAGGCGGCGGGGGTGGCCTGCGTGGCGCTGAGCTATGGCTATAACCATGGCCGGCCGATTGCCGAGGAAAACCCCATGCGGGTGCTGGATAACTTGCGTGAGCTATTGCCGGCTAGCGCGCAGCTGACCATTGCGGATGTTTGAGTGGCGCCGTGCCCAGCGTTACTGGGCATGCCGGGTTGATTCGCTTTCTGCCCTGCGCTAGTGTGGCCGAACTTTACTCCCGCCTATAGAGAGCTCCGTGGTGGTTACCTGCACGCGCTGGTCCGCAAGAACCGGTATGAAAATCATCAAGGCCCTGGCCCGTTGGCGCTGGCGCCTCTGACCTGATCTTGGCTTTTTATAAAGCCCGCTTGCACACGACCGTTTTAACCTCAAGCCACGAGGCTGATCATGACCCGCGAAGAATTCCTGCGTTTAGCCGCTGCCGGCTATAACCGCATTCCTGTTGCCTGCGAAACCCTGGTGGACTTCGACACTCCGCTGTCGATCTATCTGAAACTGGCCGATCAGGCCAATACCTACCTGCTGGAGTCCGTGCAGGGCGGCGAGAAGTGGGGCCGTTACTCCATCATCGGCCTGGCTGCGCGCACCGTGCTGCGCGCCTATGAGCATGAGGTGCGGGTCAGCGTCGATGGCGTCGAAGTCGAGCGCCATCAGTGCGAAGACCCGCTGGCCTTCGTCGAGCAGTTCAAGGAGCGCTACCGGGTGCCGACCCTGGCGGGCCTGCCGCGGTTCAATGGCGGCCTGGTCGGTTACTTCGGTTACGACAGCGTGCGTTATGTCGAGCCCAAGTTGGCCAAGGGCGTCAATCCCGATGCGCTGGGTACCCCGGATATCCTGCTGATGGTCTCCGATGCCGTGGTGGTGTTCGATAACCTGGCCGGCAAGATGCACGCCATAGTCCTGGTCGATCCGGCCGAGGACGCTGCGCTTGAACAGGGTCAGGCGCGTCTGCAGGAAATCCTGCACAAGCTGCGCCAGCCCATTACCCCGCGCCTGGGGGTGGACCTGGCCGCGCCCTCCGGGGCCGAGCCGGACTTCGTCTCCAGTTTCAAGCGTGACGATTACGAAAACGCGGTCAGGGCGATCAAGGAATATATCCTGGCCGGCGACTGCATGCAGGTGGTGATCTCCCAGCGCATGTCGATTCCGTTCCAGGCGGCGCCCATCGACCTGTATCGGGCGCTGCGCTGTATCAACCCGACTCCTTATATGTACTTCTTCAACTTCGGCGACTTCCATGTAGTCGGCAGTTCGCCGGAAGTGCTGGTGCGCCTGGAGGATGGCCTGGTCACTGTGCGCCCCATCGCCGGTACACGTCCGCGCGGGGCCACCGAGGAGGCCGATCTGGCCCTGGAAGAGGATCTGCTGTCGGATGCCAAGGAGCTCGCCGAGCACCTGATGCTGATCGACCTGGGCCGCAACGATGTGGGCCGGGTTGCCAGCACCGGTAGCGTCAAGCTCACCGAGAAGATGGTGATAGAGCGCTACTCCAATGTGATGCATATAGTCTCCAACGTCACCGGCCAGCTCAAGGAAGGCCTGACCGCCATGGACGCCCTGCGCGCCATTCTGCCGGCCGGCACCCTGTCCGGTGCGCCGAAGATCCGCGCCATGGAAATCATCGACGAGCTGGAACCGGTCAAGCGTGGCGTCTACGGTGGCGCGGTGGGCTACCTGGCCTGGAACGGCAATATGGACACCGCCATCGCCATCCGCACCGCGGTGATCAAGGACGGCGAACTGCATGTGCAGGCCGGTGCCGGCATAGTCGCCGACTCGGTGCCGGCCCTGGAGTGGGAGGAGACGCTGAACAAGCGTCGCGCCATGTTCCGCGCCGTGGCCCTGGCCGAACAAACCGTCCCCGACCAGACCCAGCGCTGAGGAGTTCCGCCATGCTTTTGATGATCGATAACTACGACTCCTTTACCTACAACGTGGTGCAGTACCTGGGTGAGCTGGGTGCCGACGTGCAGGTCATCCGTAACGATGAATTGAGCATCGCCGAGATCGAGGCGCTGAATCCCGAGCGCATCGTGGTGTCGCCCGGCCCCTGCACACCGACCGAGGCCGGGGTGTCCATCGAGGCCATTCGGCATTTTGCCGGCAAGCTGCCGATCCTCGGCGTCTGCCTGGGCCACCAGAGCATCGGCCAGGCCTATGGCGGCGATGTGGTGCGCGCGCGCCAGGTGATGCACGGCAAGACCAGCCCGGTATTCCATAACGACCTGGGCGTATTTGCCGGTCTGAACAACCCCCTGACCGTAACCCGCTACCATTCACTGGTGGTCAAGCATGAAACCCTGCCGGACTGTCTGGAAGTCACCGCCTGGACCCAGCATGCGGACGGCTCGCTCGACGAGATCATGGGCCTGCGGCACAAGACCCTGCATATCGAAGGCGTGCAGTTCCACCCGGAATCCATCCTCACCGAACAGGGCCACGAGCTGTTTGCCAACTTCCTCAAGCAACAAGGAGGCCTGCGCCGATGAATATCAAGGAAGCCCTTAACCGAGTCGTCAGTCAGCTCGACCTGTCCACCGCAGAAATGCAGGACGTGATGCGCGAGATCATGACCGGCCAATGCACCGACGCGCAGATCGGCGCCTTCCTCATGGGCCTGCGCATGAAGAGCGAGAGCATCGACGAGATAGTCGGTGCCGTGCAGCTGATGCGCGAGCTGGCCGCCCCGGTGCGGATCGAGGCCGCGCGCCTGGTCGACACCTGCGGCACCGGCGGCGATGGCATGAATATCTTCAACGTCTCCACCGCGGCGGCCTTCGTGGTCGCCGCCGCCGGTGGCCAGGTGGCCAAGCACGGCAACCGCGCGGTGTCCGGCAAGAGCGGCAGCGCCGATCTGCTGGAGGCCGCCGGGGTCTACCTGAACCTGACCCCCGAGCAGGTGGCGCGCTGTGTGGAGAGTGTCGGCGTCGGCTTTATGTTCGCCCCGGCCCACCATGGCGC
>NZ_JAUYNP010000171.1 GCF_030696055.1 Pseudomonas sp.
AATGCCAAGTAGAATCCCCACCCAAGGCACGTCTTGAGGTGATAGCGGTGGAGTTACAGCAGGGTTTTGTCCTGACCCGACATTGGCGCGATACGCCGGCGGGTACGCAGGTGGAGTTCTGGTTGGCCACCGATAACGGCCCGCGGCAGATCCGCCTGCCCTATCAGCCTTCAGTGGCCTTTATTCCGGCGGCGCAGCGCGCGCAGGCCGAGGCCTTGCTGGCCGATGAGCCGGGCGTCGAGCTGCGCCCGTTGGGATTGCGGGATTTCCACCAGCGCCCGGTGCTGGGCCTGTATTGCCAGCAGCACCGTCAGTTGATCGAGCTGGACAAGCAACTGCGCAGAAAACAAGGTGCTTAGGCAATAAAGTCCGCCATCGACAAGCTGGCGACTCCTATAAGCTCGATGGCGAATTCTGCCGTGGCATCCGCATCGGTACTGCCGTAAAGCACCCCGTCCGTGACTCTCAGCTGACCAGCTGCGGTAAAGGCGTTGCTGCTGCCAATGACCGCGGTGAAAGCATCGTTGCCAGTGGTGGCGGTGTTGGCATCCAGCGTCGACAGGTCAATTTTGTCGGCTCCCTGGACGAAGTCGGCGATAACATCCCAGGTCGTGCTGGTCAGCCCTGTTTCTAAAAGGCTGTTGAAATCGAACACATCATTGCCGGTACCGCCGGTGAGGGCATCTTTGCCTGCTCCGCCGATCAAGCGGTCATTGCCGGCGCCGCCTGACAAAGTGTCGTTAGCGGCCCCGCCATCCAACAGGTTGTTGGCGCTATTGCCAGTCAGGCTATTGGCCAGCTCATTGCCAGTGCCATTGATCACTGCGATGCCGGACAGGGCCAGGTTCTCTTGGCCAATGCCGAGGGTTCGCGTGACGCTGGCAATGACAGTGTCTATACCGCCAGCACTGGCCTCGGTGACGACATCGCTGAGGTTGTCGACGTAGTAGGTATCGTTGCCGAGGCCACCAACCATGGTGTCAGCTCCCGCCTTGCCATCCAGCATGTTGTTGGCACTGTTGCCGATCAGTTTGTTGACCAACTCGTTGCCGCTGCCGTTGATCGCTGTAGCGCCCGACAGGGTCAGGTTCTCTTGGCCGATACCGAGGGTTCGCGTGACGCTGGCGATGACAGTGTCGAGGCCGCCGGTACTGGCCTCGGTGACGACGTCACTGGCGTTGTCGACGTAGTAGGTATCGTTGCCGAGGCCGCCTACCATGGTGTCGGCGCCCGCCTTGCCATCCAATACGTTGTTGCCACTGTTACCGATCAGTTTGTTTGCCAGCTCATTGCCGGTGCCATTGATCGCTGCGGCGCCCGACAAGGTCAGGTTCTCTTGGTTTACCCCCAGGGTTTTGCTGAAGCTGGCGATTAGAGTGTCGATGCCACCTGTCGCGCTGGATTCGGTCACCAGGTCGGCGGCGTTGTCGAGGTAATAGGTGTCGTTGCCCAAACCGCCATCAAGGCTGTCGGTGCCTAAGCCACCATCGAGCAGGTCATCACCTGCATCGCCAGACAACAGGTCATTTCCGGCATTGCCATAGAGACGGTCGTTGCCACCATAACCTGAAAATTTATCGTCGTACCCGGAGCCATTTACTGTGTCATTTTTACTGAGAATCAGGCCGACCAACCCCTGGATATTGGAGTTCATGTAGTAGTTGTATGCGGTCACCGAACTGACTGATGCGCCGCTGATGGTGACGAAGGCTGAACCGCCTTGGGAGTAGCTGTAACCGCTGAGCGTTCCGCCGGTAACGTCCCCGTCGTAGCTATAAGAGAAGCTGCCGGTAAAGGTCTCAGTATGATAACCATCGGTGATAGTTATCTTGGAGCCTGTGCCGCTCGCCTCGCCATACCAGGGGTTAGTGTCAAGCTGTTGATAAGGTTGGTAGAGATTGACTGTCGCCATTAGCGGTACATCCGTGTGGTGGGGGCTGGCGCATTCTGGCGGCGAACAGTAGTTTCTCGCAAGTTTTTGGGGCGCCGGCGATGTCGCGTGGATGACCTTTGCAGGGAAACGCTGCGCGGTTTCCCGCTCTAGGCGGACTTGATGATTACGTAGGGTGGACAACGCTTTTCTGTCCACCAGTTTCCGCGCTTGCCCCTTGTGGTCGACAGCGGCCAACCCCACCGACACCGCTATAACCCCAATGCCAAGTAGAATCCCCACCCAAGGCACGTCTTGAGGTGATAGCGGTGGAGTTACAGCAGGGTTTTGTCCTGACCCGGCATTGGCGCGATACGCCCGCGGGCACGCAGGTGGAGTTCTGGCTGGCCACCGATAGCGGCCCTCGGCATATTCGCCTGCCCTATCAGCCGTCGGTGGCCTTTATCCCGGCGGCGCAGCGCGCGCAGGCCGAGGCCTTGCTGGCCGATGAGCGCGACGTCGAGTTGCGCCCGCTGGGCCTGCGGGACTTTCACCAGCGCCCGGTGCTGGGCCTGTATTGCCGGCAGCACCGCCAGTTGATCGACCTGGACCAGCGCCTGCGCCGGGCCGGCATCGATGTCTACGAGGCCGATATCCGCCCACCTGAGCGCTACCTGATGGAGCGCTTTATCACCGCGCCGGTCTGCTTCGGCGGCACGCCTGCTGCCAACGGCCTGCTGCTGGAGGCGCAGATCAAGCCCTGTAGCGACTACCGGCCAACGCTTAAGCTGGCCTCCCTGGATATCGAAACCAATGCCTTTGGCGAGCTGTATTCCATCGCCCTGGAAGGCTGCGGCCAGCGAAACGTGTATATGCTCGGGCGGGCCAAGGACGGCGACGCGGCCGTCGACTTTCAGCTGGAGTACTGCGCCAGCCGCGAGCAGCTGTTGCAGCGGCTTAACCAGTGGCTGGAGCGGCACGACCCGGATGCCATTATCGGCTGGAACCTGGTGCAGTTCGACCTGCGCGTGCTGCACGAGCATGCGCGGCGTCTGGCTATCCCCCTGCGCCTGGGCCGCGGCGGCGAGGAGATGCAGTGGCGCGAGCATGGCAGCGGCAATAACCACTTCTTCGCCGCGGCCGCCGGACGGCTGATCATCGATGGCATCGAGGCGCTGCGTTCGGCCACCTGGAGCTTCCCCTCGTTCAGCCTGGAAAACGTCGCGCAGACCCTGCTCGGCGAAGGCAAGGATATTTCCACGCCCTACCAGCGCATGGACGAGATCGACCGCATGTTCGCCCAAGACAAGCCGGCCCTGGCGCGCTACAACCTGCGCGACTGCGAACTGGTCACGCGGATCTTCGCCAAGACCGAGATCCTCAGCTTCCTGCTGGAACGCGCCACGGTCACCGGCCTGCCCGCCGACCGCAGCGGCGGCTCGGTGGCGGCCTTTACCCATTTGTATATACCGCTGATGCACCGCCAGGGCTTTGTCGCGCCCAACCTCGGCGAGTTGCCGCCCGAGGCCAGCCCCGGCGGTTTCGTCATGCAGTCGCAGCCCGGCCTGTACGAGTCGGTGCTGGTGCTGGACTACAAGAGCCTGTACCCCTCGATCATCCGCAGCTTTCTGATCGACCCGGTGGGGCTGATCGAGGGCCTGCGCCAACCCGACGACAGCGCCTCGGTGGCGGGCTTTCGCGGCGCGCGCTTCTCGCGCAACCAGCATTGTTTACCGGCGATTATCGAGCGGGTCTGGCAGGGTCGAGAAACCGCCAAACGCGAGCGCAACGCGCCGCTGTCGCAGGCGCTGAAGATCATCATGAATTCCTTCTACGGTGTGCTCGGCTCCAGCGGCTGCCGCTTCTTCGACACCCGCCTGGCCTCCTCCATCACAATGCGCGGGCACCAGATCATGCACCGCACCCGCGAGCTGATCGAAGCCGAAGGCTATACGGTGATCTACGGCGATACCGACTCCACCTTTGTCTGGCTCAGGCGCCCTCACGGGGAAGAACAGGCGGCGCAGATCGGTCGCGCCCTGGTGGCCAAGGTCAACCAGTGGTGGCGCGAACAGCTGCGCGATGAGTACGACCTGGACAGCGCCCTGGAGCTGCAATTCGAAACCCATTACCGGCGCTTTCTGATGCCGACCATCCGCGGCGCCGAAGAAGGCAGCAAGAAGCGCTACGCCGGCCTGGTCAGCCATGCGGACGGCAGCAGCGAGATGGTCTTCAAGGGTCTGGAAACCGTGCGCAGCGACTGGTCACCGCTGGCCCAGCAGTTCCAGCGCGAGCTGTATGAGCGGATCTTCCGGCGCCAGCCCTACCAGGACTATGTGCGCGATTATGTGCGGAGCACCCTGGCCGGCGAGCTGGACGAACTGCTGATCTACCGCAAACGCCTGCGCCGCCAGCTCACCGACTACCAGCGCAACGTGCCGCCCCATGTGCGCGCCGCGCGCCTCGCCGACGAGTACAACCAGCAGCACGGCCGCCCGTTGCAGTACCAGCACGGCGGCTGGATCAGCTATGTGATCAGCCTGGCCGGACCGCAGCCCTTAGAAGCGCGCAGCGCCGCCATCAATTACGAGCATTACCTGACCCGCCAGCTGCAACCTGTGGCGGACGCCATCCTGCCCTTTGTCGGCGACGACTTCGCCACCTTGGTCGGTGGGCAGTTGGGGCTGTTTTAAACGCTTTCGGTAGATGACGCTTCACCCATCCACCCTACATCCCAAACCGCACCGCAAGGCTCTTGTAGGGTGGGTTAGCGCCGCCATGCCACGTTATCCCGGAGCACAGAAGAACAAGCGCGGCGCGTAACCCACCAAGCGGCAACCTGCAGATCATGAGCAAACCGCAAAAAGCTGGTGGATTACACGGCGCACCAATAGCACCGGTGATTTTCACATCACCTCAATGCGCCGCTAACCCACCCTACGCCTCTCGATCGATATAAGACTGCGCCCAACGGTCATAGCCACACGCCCATTTTCAACTACCTTCAACTAGGCAATCTGATCGCGCAGAGTCTCCCCTATGCCATAACTCTACCCTTGCCTCTGGTGCGATCAGTACTGTGCTCAGACTGTTCAACCCGAACAAGAGGAAATCATGATGAACTCCCTCAAAGGTGTCGCCGTTTCGCTGGCGTTGCTCGGCACGGCATTGATCACGCCGGCCGCCCTGGCCGAGCAAGCGGGCTTGATCGCGGCCACCGCAGCGAATCTCAAGTGGGTAGCCGCGCCCGCGGTAGGACCCGGCGCGATGATGGCGGTGATCGAAGGTGACCTGAAAGCCGCCGAGCCCTTCACCCTGCGCTTGAAACTGCCGGCCAATACCAAAATCGGTGTGCATACTCATCCCGTGACCGAACGCGTCACCGTGATCTCGGGCGCCTTCTACTTTGCCCCCGGCGACACCTTCGATCCAGCCAAGGCCACAGCCTATCAACCGGGCGATACCCTGATCATTCCCACCGGAATGAAGATGTATGCCGCCAGCCGCGAACAGGAAACCGTAATCCAACTCCACGGCACGGGCCCCTGGGGAATCCATTACCACAACCCGGCGGACGACCCGAGAAACCCCTAGGGTCAGTTCCAGCTGCCTGCTAATAGCCTCACGCAGCGCCGGGAAAGCAACCCGGCGCTGCGGGCGGACAAAAATAGACGCAGCTAGCCGCGTGCGGTAACGACAGTTGCCGACAACGCCTTGGGCTTACGAAATACCAGCACATTGCCCAGCATCACCAGCACCAGGCCGAACAGCGCCGGGGCGGTCCACTGGTAGCCCTCGACGAACACCGAGATATTCAGCGCCACCACCGGGAACAGCACGGTGCAGTAGGCCGCGCGCTCCGGGCCCAGGCGCCCGACCAGGGTCAGGTAGGCGGTAAAGCCGATCACCGAACCGGGAATCGCCAGATACAGCAGGGTGCCGACATAACGGACATTCCACTCGAAGCCGAACGGCGTGCCGCTCACCAGACAGATAGTCACCAGCATCAGCGCGCCATACAGCATGCCCCAGGCATTGGTGGTCAGCGGCTTGAGCCCGGCCTTCTGCTGCAGGCTGGAGAGCAGATTGCCGGCGGAAAAACACAGGGTGCCGATCAGCGCCAGGCCCATGCCCAGCAGGGTCTCGCGGCTGGCCTCCTGCCCGGCCAGTTGCGGCCAGAACAGCAGCGCCAGGCCGCCCAGGCCCAGGGCGCCACCGGCCAGCACATTGGCGGCGATCTGCTGTTTGAAGAACAACCGTGCATTGATCGCGTTCCACAAGGTCGCGGTGGAGAAGATCACCGCCACCAGACCGCTGGGGATCCACTGGCTGGCGCTGTAGAAGCACAAGAAGTTCAGGCAGAACAGGCACAGGCCCTGGGCCAGGCAGATCAGCTGGCCACGCTTATCGACTTTCTGCAGGCGCCCGCTCAGCAGCAGAATGGCGAACAGCACCGCCGCCGCCAGGGCGAAGCGATAGGCGATGGAAGCGGCAATCGCCACCTCACCGAGTTGCAGCTTGAGGGCGATCCAGGTGGTGCCCCAGATCAGTACGGTCAACAGATAGAGCGACAGGTTCATCAGCGGGCTCCCGGTGGATAGGCGAAAGTCTGCGCGCTAGCGGCCGCCGCCACTTGCATAAAGTTGCGCTTTTTAGGGCAACGGGCCGCGCCCTGCTCCGCTAGCGCCAGGCATTAGCCGTACGCTATGGCCAGCGCTGGCTGCGGCTGGTACAACCCTAGGCACCAATCCCAAGCTACGTGGAAACCGCCATGACCCAGCCGCTGCTGCCCCTGAGTGACAAGGACGCTGCCTATCTCTCCTCGGCCAGCGCCAGCGCCGCCCTGGCCGAGGTGTCGATTGAGACGCTAAATAGCCGCTGCTTCTGCATCAGCCTGGACCATGAGGCGTTGCGCGCGGCCCTGGAGTCGACTCTGGGCCAGCCCGGCCTGTTCGAGCTGGTGCGCGAGCGTTGCCCCTATCTGTTCGCCGCCCATCCGGTATTCGTCGCCCCAGCCCAGCTCGAGCGCATGGCCGAGCTGATTCGCGCCATCGAATCGGTGGTGGCCCTGCCGGCTTATCGCGAGCTGGTGTTGGCGCGCTCGCCGGCTATCGCGCGGCACGATCCGGGCGGGGCCAAGGGGGTGTTCTTCGGTTATGACTTCCATATCACCGAAGACGGCTTCGGCCTGATCGAGATCAACAGCAATGCCGGCGGCGCCATGCTCAACGCCGTGCTGGCGCGGGCGCAACGGGCCTGCTGCCCGGCCATAGAGCAACTGCTGCCGTCGGCGCTGCAGGCCGAAAGCCTGGAAGCCAGCATCATCGCCATGTTCCGGCAGGAGTGGGCCCTGGCCGGACACGAGCGGCCTCTGCGCAGCATCGCCATAGTCGACGAGGCGCCGCAGCAGCAGTACCTGTACCCGGAGTTTCTGCTGTTCCAGCAGCTATTCCAGCGCCATGACCTGCAAGCGGTAATCGCCGATCCCAGCGAGTTGAGCCTGCGTGACGGCCGGCTCTGGCATGGCGAACTGGCCATCGACCTGGTCTACAACCGCCTGACCGATTTCGCCCTGGACGACCCGGCCCATGCCCAGCTGCGCGAGGCCTATCTGCAGCGCGCCAGCCTGCTCACCCCGCACCCGCAGGCCCATGCCCTGTACGCCGACAAGCGCAATCTGGCGCTGCTCAGCGATGCCCAGCAATTGCAGGCGCTGGGCGTGCCCGAGGCGACTCAGACGCTGTTGCTGGCGGCCATTCCCCACACCGAAGTGGTCGACCCGGCCAATGCCGAACGCCTGTGGCGCCAACGTAAGCAGCTGTTCTTCAAACCCTGTGCCGGCTATGGCAGCCGCGCCGCCTACCGCGGCGACAAGCTGACCCAGCGCGTGTGGCAGGAGATTCTCGCCGGCGATTACGTGGCCCAGGCCCTGGTGCTGCCGGGGCAACGGGTGATGGCCCACGAGACCCCGGCGCTAAAGTTCGACCTGCGCGACTATGCCTATAACGGCGAGGTGCAGTGGGTCGCCGCGCGCCTGTACCAGGGCCAGACCACCAACTTCCGCACCCCGGGCGGCGGCTTTGCCCCGGTCTATCCGGGGCCGGAGGGCGGTTGTGCGCCAGGCTGCGACTGATCAGCCAGCAGCACTCGCCTCGCCATGCTTGGGCAAGCCTAAGGAAAGCAGCGCGGCGAGCAACACAAAGACCGAGGAAATCCACAGACAAGCCTCCAGGCCGTACGCCTGATAGACCCAGCCGGACAACAGGGTGCCGAGCAAGCGCCCCAGGGCGTTGGACATATAGTAGAAACCCACGTCCAGGGACACGCCGTCTTCCTTGGCGTAGCTGAGGATCAGGTAGCTGTGCAGCGAGGAGTTCACCGCGAACAGCACACCGAACAGCATCAGCCCACCGAGCAGCACCCAGTGCGCCGACAGCTCGCTGCCCAGGCCCAGAGCGATAGCCGCCGGCAAGCCGGCCAGCACGGCGGCCCAGGCAAAGGCGGCGCGGCCATCCGGCAGCTGACCGCGGGCCTTGCCGCTGACCTTGCTGGTAAGCGCCGGAGCGAAGGACTGGACCATGCCGTAGCCGATCACCCAGGCGGCGAGAAAGCCGCCGACCAACCAGAAGTCCCAGCCGAACACGCTGGACAGGTACACCGGCAGCGCCACCACAAACCACACATCGCGGGCGCCGAACAGAAACAGCCGCGCCGCCGAGAGGATATTGATCGCCCGGCTCTTCGACAGAATGTCGCGAAACTTGGGTTTGGCCTTCGCCTTGCCCAGATCCTTTTTCAGCAGCAGCAGGCTGGCCAGCCAGATCAGCGCCAGCAACGCCGCCATCAGCAGTAGCGCACCACGAAAACCGAGCAACGCCAGCAGCCCACCGCCCATAAAGAAGCCCACGCCCTTGAGCGCATTCTTCGAGCCGGTGAGGATCGCCACCCATTTGTACAGAGTGCCCTGCTGACTGCCCGGCACCAGCAACTTGATCGAGCTCTTGGCGCTCATCTTGTTCAGGTCTTTGGCGATACCGGACATGGCCTGGGCGCCCATCACCCAGGGAATCGTCAGCCAGGCCGCCGGCACGGTGAGCATCAGCAAGGCCGCCACCTGCAGGCCCAGGCCGATATTCATGGTGCGATTAAGCCCCAGCCGCGCGCCCAGATAGCCCCCCACTAAATTCGTTACGACACCAAATAGCTCATAGAACAGAAACAGCGCGGCGATCTGCAGCGGCCTATAGCCCAGGCTATGGAAATGCAGCACCACCAGCATGCGCAGCGCGCCGTCGGTGAGGGTAAAGGCCCAGTAGTTGCCGGTAACCAGCAGGTACTGCCGTACTTGCGGGGCCAGGCGGGATAAGGCATTCATCGGGAGTTCCTGTCTATCAACGGCGTAGGTTGGCGCTGAGCCTGCGAAGCCCAACAGGGAGCGCGCAGCACTCCGCTCGAGGCCCTGCTTGTGGCTCTCGAGTTGTGTTGGGCTTCGCGGAGCTCAGTCCAACCTACCCATCTAGCCGGCCAAACCCACCAGCCGCGCCAGTTCCACGGTGCGGTTGGCGTAGCCCCACTC
>NZ_JAUYNP010000151.1 GCF_030696055.1 Pseudomonas sp.
TATCCGTACCGGCCAGGCTCACCCCAGCATCCTGGGCGGTGTGATGGTGCCTTACTACGGCGCCGATACCCCGCTGAACCAGGTTGCCAACGTGACCGTCAAGGACTCCCGCACCCTGCAAGTGGTGGCGTTCGAGCGCAATATGCTGGCTGCCGTCGACAAGGCGATCCAGAGTTCCGGGCTGGGCTTCAACCCAACCAACCTGGGCGAACTGCTGCTGATCTCCATGCCGGCGCTGACCGAGGAGACCCGCAAGGGCTTCACCAAGCAGGCGCGGGATGCGGCGGAAGATGGCCGAGTGGCGGTGCGCAATATCCGTCGCGATGCCTTGAGCCAGTTGAAAGACCTGGTCAAGGAGAAAGAAATCAGCGAAGACGAAGAGCGCCGCGCCGCCGAGGATATCCAGAAGCTGACCGATAAGTTCGTGGCTGAGATCGAAGTGGCCGTGAAGCAGAAAGAAGCGGATCTGATGGCCGTTTAACGGTCAGGAGATCGTCATGGAAAAGACCAAAGACGCTAGCCAGGCTGCCGTACCACGGCATGTGGCGATCATCATGGACGGTAATAATCGCTGGGCCAAGAAGCGTCTGCTGCCCGGCGTTGCCGGCCATAAAGCCGGTGTCGATGCGGTGCGGGCGGTTATCGAGGTGTGCGCCGAAGCCGGGGTCGAGGTGCTGACCCTGTTCGCCTTCTCCAGTGAGAACTGGCAGCGCCCGGCCGAAGAGGTCAGTGCGCTGATGGAGCTGTTCCTCAGTGCGCTGCGGCGTGAGGCGAAGCGGCTCAATGCCAACAATATCAGCCTGCGCATCATCGGCGATCGCTCGCGCTTTCACCCCGAGTTGCAGGCGGCGATGCGTGAGGCCGAGGCGCAGACGGCAGGCAATAAGCGCTTCGTGCTGCAGGTCGCAGCCAACTACGGAGGTCAGTGGGATATCGTTCAGGCGGCCCAGCGCTTGGCGCGGGAAGTTCAGGGTGGACACTTGCAGCCGGAAGCTATCACCCCCGAACTGCTGCAGAGCTGTCTGGTGACCGCCGATCTGCCCTTGCCGGATCTGTGCATCCGTACGGGTGGCGAGCACCGTATCAGCAACTTCTTGCTCTGGCAGTTGGCCTACACCGAGTTGTATTTCTCCGAGCTGTTCTGGCCGGATTTCAAACACGAAGCCATGCGTAAAGCCTTGGCCAATTTCGCTAGCCGCCAGCGTCGCTTTGGGAAAACCAGCGATCAGGTAGCCGCTGAGGCGCGTCGCTAATGCTCAAACAACGAATTATCACGGCGCTGGTCCTGCTGCCGTTCGCCCTGGGTGGCTTCTTTCTGCTGGATGGCGGGTTGTTTGCCCTGTTTATCGGCGCAGTGGTCAGCCTGGGGGGCTGGGAGTGGGCGCGCCTGGCCGGTTTTACCGCGCAAGCGCAACGTGTGGCCTATGCCGCCGTGGTCGCTGCCCTGTTGCTTGTCCTCTATCTGCTGCCGGTTCTGGCGCCCTGGGTGCTGCTGGTGGGGGTTATCTGGTGGTGCCTGGCGACCTTGTTGGTGCTGGGCTATCCGGCCAGTAGCCGCTATTGGACGGGGGCTCCGAGCAAAATGCTGATCGGCCTGCTGATCCTGTTGCCGGCCTGGCAGGGCCTGGTGCTGTTCAAACAGTGGCCAGAAGCCAATCTGCTGATCCTGACGGTGATGGTGCTGGTATGGGGCGCCGATATCGGCGCCTATTTCTCCGGCAAGCGTTTCGGCAAGCGCAAGCTGGCCCCGCAGGTCAGCCCCGGTAAAAGCTGGGAAGGGGTGTGGGGCGGCTTGCTGGCGACCTTGCTGATCTGTGCAGCGGTCGGTTTCTATCGCGATTGGACGCTCACTGAACTGCTGCTGGCACTGGTGGGTACGGTGCTGATAGTGCTGGTGTCGGTGGTCGGTGACCTGACCGAAAGCATGTTCAAGCGTCAATCCGGGGTTAAAGACAGCAGTAATCTGCTGCCTGGTCATGGCGGGGTGCTGGATCGCATCGACAGCCTGACCGCGGCTATTCCGGTCTTCGCTGTGTTGTTGTGGTTGGCCGGCTGGGGCGCGCTGTGAGCCGGCCCCAGCAGATCACGGTGCTGGGGGCGACCGGCTCCATCGGTCTCAGCACCCTGGATGTGATTGCCCGGCATCCTGAGCGTTATCAGGTCTTCGCGCTTTCTGGGTTCAGTCGCCTGACTGAACTGGAAGCCCTGTGCATGATTTATCGCCCGCGCTTTGCCGTGGTGCCGGAAGCTTCTGCTGCACATCATCTGCAGGGTGGTTTGCTGGCTGCTGGGTTGTCCACTCGGGTGCTGCATGGCCCTGAAGGGCTGTGCCAGGTGGCGGCGCATCCCGAGGTGGATGCGGTGATGGCGGCCATTGTCGGCGCGGCTGGGCTGCCGCCCACCTTGGCGGCGGTGGAGGCGGGCAAGAAGGTCTTGCTGGCCAATAAAGAAGCCCTGGTGATGTCCGGTGCGCTGTTTATGCAGGCGGTGCGTAAAAGTGGCGCCGTGCTGCTGCCGATCGACAGCGAACACAATGCGATTTTCCAATGCCTGCCCGGCGATTATTCCCGTGGCCTGCAGCAAGTCGGGGTGCGCCGCATCCTGCTGACCGCCTCCGGTGGCCCCTTCCGCGAAATGCCTCTGGAACAGCTGCATGATGTGACCCCCGAGCAGGCCTGCGCCCATCCCAACTGGTCGATGGGGCGCAAGATCTCGGTGGACTCGGCCAGCATGATGAACAAGGGCCTGGAGCTGATCGAGGCCTGCTGGTTGTTCGATGCCAAGCCGGCGCAGGTGGAGGTGGTGGTGCATCCGCAGAGCGTGATTCATTCCCTGGTCGACTATGTCGATGGTTCGGTGTTGGCCCAGCTGGGCAATCCGGATATGCGCACCCCCATCAGTCATGCCCTGGCCTGGCCCGAGCGAATCGACTCGGGGGTGGCTCCGCTGGATCTGTTCAGCATTGCCCGGCTGGACTTTCAGGCCCCGGACGAGCAGCGCTTTCCCTGTTTGCGCCTGGCCCGGCAGGCGGCAGAGGCGGGTGGTACCGCGCCAGCCATGCTGAATGCGGCCAACGAAGTGGCGGTCGCGGCCTTCCTGGAGCGGCGCATCCGCTTTCCGGAAATCGCGAGTATCATCGAAAGCGTACTGAACACTGAGCCCGTCCTGGCGGTCGAAAGCCTGGAGACGGTGCTGGCAGCCGATAGCCGGGCGCGTAGCCTGGCTGAGCAAAGGCTAAGTTGCCGTGGATAGTCGGCGCGGAGAAGTCAGATGAGTGCGCTTTATATGCTGGTGGGCACCCTGGTCGCACTTGGGGTGCTGGTGACCTTCCATGAATTCGGTCATTTCTGGGTCGCACGCCGTTGCGGGGTCAAGGTGCTGCGTTTTTCCATAGGTTTTGGTAGCCCTTTGCTGCGCTGGCATGATCGTCAAGGCACCGAGTTCGTGATAGCCGCTATCCCCCTGGGTGGCTACGTGAAGATGCTCGATGAGCGCGAAGGCGAGGTGCCGCCTGAACAGCTTGAGCAATCCTTCAATCGCAAATCGGTGCAACAGCGGGTGGCCATAGTCGCGGCTGGCCCTATCGCCAACTTCTTGCTGGCCTTGCTGCTGTTTTGGGCGGTGGCGATGCTCGGTAGTCAGCAAGTGCGTCCGGTCATAGGCGCAGTCGAGATAGGCAGTCTGGCGGCTGATGCCGGCTTGCAGGCGGGGCAGGAAATAGTCGCGGTGGATGGCGAGCCCACCAGCGGTTGGGCGGCGGTCAATTTGCAGTTGGTGCGCCGTCTGGGCGAAAGCGGCAGCCTGAGCGTCAATGTGCGCGAACAGGGCTCCACGGCCGACAGCCCGCGGCAAATCGCCTTGGACAACTGGCTGCGCGGTGTCGATGAACCCGATCCCATTGCCTCCCTGGGTATTCGTCCTTGGCGTCCGGCCATTGCGCCGGTTTTAGCCGAGCTCGATCCCGAAGGGCCGGCCTTTGCCGCAGGCCTGCTGGTCGGTGACCGAGTGCTGGCGCTAAACGGCAAGATGCTGGAGGACTGGCAACAGCTGGTCGACCAGGTGCGTAGTCTGCCTGGTAAGGCCATTGCGCTGCAGGTCGAGCGTCAAGGCCAGCGCCTGGATGTGGCGCTGAGTTTGGCCGTTCGCGGTGAGGGTGAGGCGCGCAGTGGCTACTTGGGGGCTGGTGTGCAGGGCGTTGAATGGCCGCCCGAGATGCTCCGCCAAGTCAGCTTCGGACCGCTGGAGGCCGTTGCCGAAGCGGCCAGGCGCACCTGGACCATGAGCCTGCTGACCCTGGATTCGTTGAAGAAAATGCTGTTTGGTGAGCTCTCGGTAAAAAACTTGAGCGGGCCGATAACCATTGCTAAAGTGGCGGGCGCTTCTGCTGAGTCGGGGTTGGGGGAATTTTTAAACTTCCTCGCCTACCTGAGCATAAGTCTGGGGGTTCTCAATCTGTTGCCCATCCCAGTGTTGGATGGGGGGCATCTGCTTTTTTACCTGGTCGAGTGGGCGCGTGGTCGGCCGCTGTCTGAACGGGTACAGGGTTGGGGGATGCAGATTGGTATCAGCTTGGTGATCGGGGTGATGTTGTTGGCCCTGGTAAACGACCTGAGTCGACTGTAGCCGCTACTGAATTACGCCCTCCGGTTACAAAAAGTGTCGCCTTAAGCGGCAGATTTTTTATTGTCAGTTGAAATAAGAAAGGACTTCATGAAACGTCTGCTGCTACCTGCGGTGCTTGCTGCACTGATGATCACCGAAGTTCACGCCGAGTCCTTCACCATCTCCGATATTCGCGTCACCGGCCTGCAGCGGGTTTCCGCGGGCAGCGTGTTCGGTGCCTTGCCGCTGAGTGTCGGTGCAGAGGCGGATGATCGCGCCTTGGTGGAAGCCACTCGCGAACTGTTCAAGACCGGTTTCTTCCAGGATATCCAACTGGGTCGTGACGGCGACGTGCTGGTGGTCAGCGTGGTCGAGCGTCCATCGATTTCCAGTATCGAAATCGAAGGCAACAAGGCGATCAGCAGCGAAGACCTGCTCAAAGGTCTGAATCAGTCGGGTCTGGCCGAAGGCGAAATCTTCCAGCGTGCCACCCTGGAAGGCGTGCGTAACGAACTGCAGCGTCAGTATGTGGCCCAGGGCCGCTACTCCGCCGAGATCGAGGCCGAAGTGATTCCGCAGCCGCGTAATCGCGTGGCGCTGAAGATCGATATCAATGAAGGTTCGGTCGCGGCCATTCAGCACATCAACGTGGTAGGCAACAGCGTCTTCTCCGACGAAGACCTGATCGACCTGTTCGAGCTGAAAACCACCAACCTGCTGTCCTTCTTCCGTAACGATGACAAGTACGCCCGGGAAAAACTCTCAGGTGACCTGGAGCGTCTGCGCTCCTATTACCTGGATCGCGGCTACATCAATATGGATATTTCCTCCACCCAAGTATCCATCACCCCGGACAAGAAGCACGTCTACGTCACGGTCAACGTCGATGAAGGCGAGAAATACACGGTACGTGACGTCAAACTCAGCGGTGACCTGAAGAAGCTGGAAGAGGATATCCGCGCCCTGCTGCTGGTCAAGGAAGGCCAGGTGTTCTCACGTAAGGTGATGACCACCACCTCCGAGCTGATCACCCGCCGCCTGGGTAACGATGGCTATACCTTCGCCAACGTCAACGGCGTGCCAGAGGCTCATGATGACGGCACTGTGTCGATCACCTTTGTGGTCGATCCAGGCAAACGCGCTTACGTCAATCGCATCAACTTCCGTGGCAACACCAAGTCGGAAGACGAAGTGCTGCGCCGTGAGATGCGCCAGATGGAAGGGGGCTGGGCCTCGACCTATTTGATCGACCAGTCCAAGACCCGCCTGGAGCGCCTCGGTTATTTCAAGGAAGTTAACGTCGAAACCCCGCAAGTGCCGGGCACCGACGATCTGGTCGACGTCAACTACAGCGTCGAAGAGCAGGCTTCCGGCTCGATCACCGCCAGCGTGGGCTTCGCCCAGAACGCCGGTCTGATCCTCGGTGGCTCCATCAGCCAGAGCAACTTCCTGGGTACCGGTAATAAGGTCAGCCTGGGCTTGAACCGCAGCGAATACCAAAGCAGCTATAACTTTGGCTTCGTCGACCCCTACTGGACGCCGGACGGTGTCAGCCTGGGCTACAACGCCTTCTTCCGCAGCACCGACTACGACGAACTGAACACCGACGTGTCCAGCTATGCCGTCGACAGCTACGGTGCCGGTGCCAGCATCGGTTACCCGATCAGCGACACCTCGCGCCTGACCTATGGCCTGACCATCCAGAATGACAGCATCAGCACCGGGGTTTACACGGTCGATGAGATCTTCGACTTTATGGAAGCCGAAGGTGACAGCTACCTCAACCTCAAGGCGTCGGTGGGCTGGTCTGAATCGACCCTGAACCGCGGCGTATTGGCCAACCGTGGCCATTCGCAGAGCCTGGTGCTCGAGACCACTGTGCCGGGTAGCGACCTGTCGTTCTTCAAGGTGGACTACCAGGGGCAGGTGTTCAAGCCGCTGAGCGATACCTACACCCTGCGTCTGCACACCCAGTTGGGCTTTGGCGAAAGCTACGGTTCCACCCAGGATCTGCCGTTCTACGAGCACTACTATGCCGGCGGTTTCGGTTCGGTGCGTGGCTTCAAGGACAACACCCTGGGGCCGCGTAGTACGCCAAGCCGTGGTGTGGCGGTAACGGGTAACGAAGGCACGTCGCGCGATCCGGATCAGGACCCGCTGCCGTTCGGCGGTAACGTATTGGTGCAGGGTGGTGTGGAACTGCTGTTCCCCATGCCTTTCGTCAAGGATCAGCGTTCGCTGCGTACCGCTCTGTTCTGGGACGTAGGTAACGTGTTCGACACCAATTGTGGTACTACTCAGACCAGTTGCGAAAATATCGATCCGGGCCAACTGGCCAGTTCTGTGGGTGTTGGCCTGACCTGGATCACGGCGCTGGGCCCCTTGAGTTTCAGTCTGGCCATGCCGGTGATCAAACCGGATGAGGCTGACACCCAAATATTCCAGTTCTCCCTCGGTCAGACCTTCTAAGTCGCCGTTTATTGACCATCAACAGTTTTTGCAGGAGTTGCACCGTGCGTAAGTTGACCCAACTGGTTCTGTTAAGCGTTGCCCTGTTGGCAACCCCGGCCTTTGCCGAGATGAAAGTGGCAGTGCTGAACTATCAAATGGCGCTGCTCGAGTCGGACGCCGCCAAGCGTTATGCCGTGGATGCCGAGAAGAAGTTCGGCCCGCAGCTGAACAAGCTGAAAACCCTGGAAAGCGATGCCAAGCGCATCCAGGACCGCCTGGTCAAAGATGGCGAGAAGATGCAGACCGCCGAGCGCGAGCGTCTGGAGCTCGAATTCAAGCAGAAAGCCCGTGACTTCCAGTTCCAGTCCAAGGAGCTGAACGAAGCCAAGGCCATTGCCGATCGCGAGATGCTGAAGAAGCTCAAGCCGAACCTGGACAAGGCCGTTGAAGAAGTGATCAAGACCGGTAACTTCGACCTGGTTCTCGAGCGCGGTGCGGTGATCGATGTCAAACCTCAGTTCGACGTCACTCGCAAAGTCATCGAGCGCATGAATCAGCTGCGCTGATCATGACGGCACAGTTTTATACCCTCGGCCAGCTGGCTGAGCGGCTAGGCGCCACGCTGAGTGGCGCTGCTGACAAAGTGATCAACGGCCTGGCCACCTTGCAGGAGGCCGGCGCCGATCAGCTGAGTTTCCTGGCCAATCCGCAATACCGCAAATTCCTTGTGGACTGCCAGGCCGGTGCCGTACTGCTGACCGCGGCCGATGCCGAGGGTTATGCCGGTAATGCCTTGGTCGTGGTTAATCCCTATCTGGCTTACGCCCAGCTTTCACATCTGTTCGATCGCAAGCCGCAAGCTGTCACGGGCGTGCACCCGACTGCCGTGGTGGCTGCCGATGCTCGGGTCGACGCCAGCGCCAGTATTGGTGCCTATGCGGTGATCGAGAGCGGCGCGCAAATCGGCGCCGGCGTGAGCATCGGCGCCCATTGCGTGGTGGGCGCCCGTTCGGTGGTGGGCGAAGGCGGTTGGCTGGCTCCGCGGGTCACCCTCTATCACGATGTGCGCATCGGCAAGCGGGTGGTGATTCAGTCCGGCGCGGTGCTCGGTGGCGAAGGCTTCGGCTTTGCCAATGAGAAGGGCGTCTGGCAGAAGATCGCGCAAATTGGTGGGGTGGCCATAGGCGACGATGTCGAGATCGGCGCCAACACCACCATCGACCGTGGTGCGCTGTCCGGCACCCTGATCGGCAATGGGGTCAAGCTGGATAACCAGATCATGATCGCGCACAACGTGCAGATCGGCGACAACACCGCCATGGCGGGCTGTTCGGGCATCTCCGGCAGCACCAAGATCGGCAAGAATTGCATGATCGCCGGTGGTGTGGGCATGGTCGGGCATATCGAGGTCTGCGATGGCGTGTTTGTCACCGGCATGACCATGGTCACCCGTTCGATCACCGAGCCCGGTTCCTATTCTTCCGGTACGGCCATGCAACCAGCCGCCGAGTGGCGCAAGAGCGCTGCGCGCATCAGGCAATTGGACGACATGGCGCGCCGCCTGCAACAGCTGGAAAAGCAGCTGGCCGCCGTGACCTCGGGCGCAGACTCTTCATCTGATGCCTGAGCCGGCGTTTGCCGGCTTCTTCTTCTTCTATTACAGGCTTCTCTGGAAATGATGGACATCAACGAAATTCGCGAATACTTGCCGCACCGTTACCCGTTCCTCTTGGTGGACCGGGTGGCGGAGTTGGATGTCGAAGGCAAGCGCATTCGTGCCTACAAGAATGTCAGCATCAATGAGCCGTTCTTCAACGGGCATTTTCCTGAGCATCCGATCATGCCGGGCGTGTTGATCATCGAGGCCATGGCCCAGGCCGCCGGGATTCTCGGTTTCAAGATGATGGACATGAAGCCATCCGATGGCACCCTGTATTACTTTGTCGGCTCGGACAAGCTACGCTTTCGCCAGCCGGTGGTGCCGGGCGATCAGTTGATCCTCGAAGCCCAATACCTGAGCAGCAAGCGCAGCATCTGGAAGTTTGCGTGCAAGGCCAGTGTCGACGGCAAGGAAGTCTGCTCGGCTGAAATCATCTGTGCGGAACGCAAGCTATGAGTTTGATTGACCCTCGCGCCATTATCGACCCCAGTGCCAAGTTGGCCGACGACGTAGTCGTCGGTCCTTGGTCGATTGTTGGGGCCGATGTGGAAATTGGCGAGGGTACAGTGATCGGCCCCCATGTGATCCTCAAGGGGCCGACCAGGATCGGTAAGCACAACCGTATCTACCAGTTTTCCTCGGTGGGCGAAGACACCCCGGACCTCAAGTACCAGGGCGAGGCGACCCGCCTGGTGATTGGCGATCACAACGTGATCCGCGAGGGTGTCACCATCCATCGCGGCACCGTGCAGGATCGCAGCGAAACCACCATAGGCGACCACAACCTGATCATGGCCTATGCCCATATCGGCCATGACAGCGTGATCGCCAACCACTGCATCCTGGTCAACAACACCGCGCTGGCCGGGCATGTCTGGGTCGACGACTGGGCCATCCTGTCCGGCTATACCCTGGTGCATCAGTTCTGCCACATAGGCGCGCACAGCTTTTCCGGCATGGGTACGGCAATCGGCAAGGATGTACCGGCCTTCGTCACCGTATTCGGCAACCCGGCGCAAGCGCGCGGGATGAACTTCGAAGGCATGCGCCGGCGCGGTTTCACTGCCGAGGCCATCGCCGCTCTGCGCCGTGGCTACAAGATTGTCTATCGTCAGGGACTCACCGTTGAGCAGGCCATGGCCGAGCTCAGCGAGCTGGCGACGCAATTCCCTGAAGTGGCGATCTTCCGCGACTCGATTCAGGCCTCCAAACGCGGCATCACTCGATAATTCTATGACTCAAGCAATGCGTGTCGCGCTGGTCGCAGGCGAAGCTTCCGGCGATATCCTGGGCGCTGGTTTAATGCAGGCCCTGAAAGCCCAGTATCCCCAGATCGAATTTATCGGTGTGGGCGGCCCGCTGATGCAGGCTGAGGGTTTGAATCCCTATTTCCCCATGGAACGCCTCTCGGTGATGGGTCTGGTCGAGGTACTCGGCCGCCTTCCCGAGCTGCTGGCACGGCGCAAGCGCCTGCTCAGCACGCTGATCGAGGCCAAGCCGGATGTATTTATCGGCATCGATGCGCCGGATTTCAATCTGGGGCTCGAGCTCAAGCTGCGCCGCGCGGGGATCAAGACCGTGCATTACGTCAGCCCCTCGGTCTGGGCCTGGCGGCAGAAGCGCGTGCTGAAGATCCGCGATGCCTGCGATCTGATGCTGTGCTTGTTTCCTTTCGAGGCGCAGTTCTACGACGTCCATCGGGTGCCGGTGCGTTTTGTCGGTCATCCACTGGCCGATACCATTCCGCTGGCGGCCGATCGAGGCGCGGCCCGCGAAGCGCTGAATCTGCCCCAGGACAGCCCGGTGGTGGCCTTGCTGCCGGGCAGTCGCGGCGGCGAAGTGGCGCGCCTGGGGGAGCTGTTTCTCGATGCGGCCGTGCGTTTGCGCGCTCTGCGCCCCGGCATTCGTTTTGTCCTGCCCTGTTCCAGCCCCCAGCGCCGTGTGCAGCTGGAGCAGATGCTGGTCGGCCGCGATCTGCCTTTGACCCTGCTCGATGGGCGTTCCCATGAAGTCTTGGCGGCCTGCGATGCGGTGTTGATCGCCTCGGGTACCGCCACCCTGGAGGCGCTGCTGTACAAGCGGCCGATGGTGGTGGCCTACAAGGTGGCGCCGCTGACCTACCGCATCCTTAAGCGCCTGGTCACCAGCCCCTATATCTCGCTGCCCAACTTGTTGGCCGAGCGCTTGCTGGTGCCCGAGATGATCCAGGATGCCGCCACCCCCGAGGCCTTGGCGCAGCTGTTGGCGCCGCTGCTGGAAGATGGTGAGGTGCAGACCGAAGGTTTCGATCTGATTCACCGCGCGTTGCGCCGCGATGCCTCGGTGCAAGCCGCCGGCGCGGTGCTGCAGCTGCTGGGGCACGGCTGATGCAGCTGGGTCTGGACTTCAGCCAGGTGCAGGAACTGGTCGCCGGCGTCGATGAAGTCGGCCGCGGCCCGCTCTGCGGCGCGGTGGTGACGGCGGCGGTAATTCTCGATCCGTCACGGCCGATTATCGGTCTGAACGACTCGAAGAAGCTCAGCGAGGCGCGCCGGGAAAGACTCTTCGACGAAATCTGCGAAAAGGCCCTGGCCTGGTGCATCGCCCGGGCCGAGGTGGAAGAGATCGATCGGCTGAACATCCTGCATGCCACCATGCTGGCCATGCAGCGTGCGGTCGAAGGCCTGAGCGTGACGCCCAGGCTGGCGCTGATCGACGGCAACCGTTGTCCCAAATTGCAGGTGCCCAGCACTGCTATCGTCAAAGGCGACAGCCAGGTGCCGGCCATTGCCGCCGCCTCCATCCTGGCCAAGGTCAGCCGCGACCGCGAGATGCAGCTGCTGGATGGGCAATACCCGGGTTATGGCATCGCCGGACACAAGGGCTATCCCACGCCTGTGCATCTGGAGGCCCTGCGCCGCCTCGGCCCCACGCCGATCCATCGCCGCTCCTTCGCGCCGGTGCGCGTACTGCTGAACGACTGATCCCGCATCGATCCGCTGCGCGAAACTTCTCGTCTGTAGCGTGCGGCTTGGAGCTTGCAGCTTGCCGCTGCGAAGGCTGTACAATCCTCGCCTTGTCGTTTTTGTGTTTTGTATAGGACTGCCATGACTGCTTCGTTCGTCCATCTGCGTCTGCATACCGAGTTTTCCCTGGTCGACGGCTTGGTGCGGGTCAAGCCGCTGATCAAGTCCGTGGCAGCGGCCGGCATGCCGGCGGTGGCGGTCACCGATATGAGCAATATGTGCTCGCTGGTGAAGTTCTATAAGGCCGCCATGGGCGGCGGGATCAAGCCGATCTGCGGTGCGGATATCTGGCTGGCCAGTGCCGAGGAAGACGGCCCGCTTTCGCGCCTGACCCTGCTGGCGATGAACGCCAAGGGTTATCGCAACCTCACCGAGTTGGTTTCTCGCGGCTGGAGCGAAGGGCAGAGCAACGACCTGGTGATCATCCAGCGCGATTGGGTCAAGGCCGCCGCCGAGGGCCTGATCGCCCTGTCCGGCTCCAAGGAAGGGGAGGTGGGGCACGCGCTGCTCGACGGTGAGCAGGCAGCCGCCGAAGCGCTGCTGCGCGAGTGGATGGAGGTATTCCCCGAGCGCTTCTACCTGGAGGTGCAGCGCACCAACCGGGTCAACGACGAAGAGCACTTGCACGCCGCGGTGGCCCTGGCCGATAGAGTCGGCGCGCCGCTGGTGGCGACCAACGATGTGCGCTTTATCAAGCAGGACGACTTCGCCGCTCACGAAACCCGCGTGTGCATCGGTGAAGGCCGCAGCCTGGATGACCCGCGGCGTCCGCGCACCTACTCCGATCAGCAGTACCTAAAGACACCGCAAGAGATGGCGGAGCTGTTCAGCGACCTGCCGGAAGCCCTGGAAAACACCCTGGAAATCGCCAAGCGCTGCAATATCGAAGTGCAGCTGGGCAAATATTTCCTGCCTGATTTCCCGGTGCCGGCCGGCATGACCATGGATGAGTATTTTCGCAAGGTCTCCTTCGATGGCCTGGAGGAGCGCCTGGCGGTGCTCTGGCCGAAAGAGACCACGCCGAATTACGCAGAGAAGCGCCAGATCTATATCGACCGGCTGAATTTCGAGCTGGATATCATCATCCAGATGGGCTTCCCCGGTTACTTCCTGATCGTAATGGACTTTATCAAGTGGGCGAAGAACAACGGCGTTCCGGTCGGCCCGGGCCGGGGTTCGGGTGCCGGTTCGCTGGTGGCCTACGTACAGAAGATCACCGACCTCGACCCGCTGGCCTATGACCTGCTGTTCGAACGCTTCCTCAACCCGGAACGGGTCTCCATGCCCGACTTCGACGTCGACTTCTGCATGGACGGTCGCGATCGGGTGATCGACTACGTGGCCGAGAAATACGGGCGCAATGCGGTGAGCCAGATCATCACCTTCGGCACCATGGCGGCCAAGGCGGTGGTGCGCGACGTGGCGCGGGCCCAGGGCAAGTCCTACGGCCTGGCCGACCGCCTGTCGAAGATGATTCCCTTCGAAGTCGGCATGACCCTGGAAAAGGCCCAGGAGATGGAGGAACCGCTGCGCGACTTCCTCAAGGTCGACGAGGACGCCCGGGAAATCTGGGATATGTCGCTCAAGCTCGAAGGCATCACCCGCGGCACCGGCAAGCACGCCGGTGGCGTGGTGATCGCGCCGACCAAGCTCACCGACTTCTCGCCCATCGCCTGCGATGACGAGGGCGGCGGCCTGGTCACCCAGTTCGACAAGGACGATGTGGAGCAGGCCGGCCTGGTCAAGTTCGACGTCCTCGGCCTGCGCACCCTGACCATCATCAAGTGGGCGATGGAGACCATCAACCGCGAGCAGGCCAAGCAAGGCCTGCCGGACCTGAACATCGACTTTATCCCGCTGGACGACAAACCGACCTTCGTCATGCTGCAGAAGGCCGAGACCACCGCGGTGTTCCAGCTGGAATCGCGCGGAATGAAGGAGCTGATCAAGAAGCTCAAGCCGGACTGCCTGGAAGACCTGATCGCCCTGGTGGCGCTGTTCCGCCCAGGTCCGCTGCAGTCGGGCATGGTGGACGACTTTATCAACCGTAAGCACGGCCGCGCCGAGCTGTCCTACCCGCACCCGGACTACCAGTACGCGGGCCTGGAACCGGTGCTCAAGCCCACCTACGGCATTATCCTGTACCAGGAACAGGTGATGCAGATCGCCCAGGTGATGGCCGGTTACACCCTCGGTGGCGCCGATATGCTGCGCCGCGCCATGGGTAAGAAGAAGCCCGAGGAAATGGCCAAGCAGCGCGGCGGCTTTATCGAAGGTTGTGCCAACAACAACATCGATGGGAACCTGGCGGGCAACATCTTCGACCTGGTGGAAAAGTTCGCCGGTTACGGCTTCAACAAGTCCCACTCGGCCGCCTATGGCCTGGTGTCGTACCAGACCGCCTGGCTCAAGGCCCACCACCCGGCGGCCTTTATGGCGGCGGTGCTGTCGGCGGATATGCACAACACCGACAAGGTGGTGACCCTGATCGAGGAATGCCGCAGCATGAAGCTGCGCCTCGATGCGCCGGATGTGAATATCTCCGAGTTCAAGTTCACGGTTAACAACGAAGGCTGGATAGTCTACGGCCTGGGCGCGATCAAGGGCGTGGGCGAGGGGCCGGTGGAGGCCATAGTCGAGTCGCGTCAGGACGGCCCGTTCAAGGACCTGTTCGATTTCTGCTCGCGGGTCGACCTCAAGCGCATCAACAAGCGCACC
>NZ_JAUYNP010000184.1 GCF_030696055.1 Pseudomonas sp.
CCCCTCGATGGAGCTGGGAGTGGAGGCGAGGTTGTGGGTGAGTTCCAGTGCCCGAGCGAGACGCATAAAAAATCCGATGCCAATACTGGCATCGGATTTTGATTTCTTGCGGCCAAAGGTCAAGTAAGAGGGCTTAACTGACTGGCATTACCCATGCCGGGCGGCTTTTTTATGCCTGCGACAACCGTAGGATGGGTTGAGCGCAGCGATACCCATCGCCTTTGATGGGTTACGGCGCCTAGCCCCTGCGCCTTCCCAGTGACTTCTGCGCCAGCGCCCCATCCTACGCCTTGATCGGCACCGTGCTTGGGGCGCTTGGCCGTACCACCAGCCACAGCGCCACGGCGATCAGCACGCCGCCATACAGGTAGGCCCAGGACAGCGGCTCATCCAGCAACAGCGCGCCCCAGAGCACGCCGAAGGGCGGGATTAGAAAGGTGGTGGTCGAGGCCTTGATCGGGCCTATATCGCTGAGCAGGCGGAAATACAGGACATAGGCGAAGGCCGTGCAGACCAAGCCCAGGCCCGCCAGGGACAGCCAGACCTCGGCGCCGCCCCAACTAGCCGGCGGCTGCAGGATCAATGCGCCACCGAACAACGGCAGCAGAAACAGGCTGGCCCCGCAGAGGCTGGCGAAAGCGGTTAACCGGTTATCCAGGCCGCCTTGCTGGCCGATCCAGCGCCGGGTGAGGAAGCCGGCAAAGCCATAGCAGGTGGTGGCCACCAGGCAGGCGGCCGCGCCCAGCAGCAGGGTCAGGTCGAATTCCACCGGTCCGGTGCGGGTCAACACTCCTACGCCGAACAAGCCAATTGCCACCCCAAACGCCTTGCTTAAGGTCAGCGCCTCGGCGAAGAACAGCATGCCGATCAGCACCCCCATCATCGGTGTGGTGGCGTTGAGAATCGCCGAATAGCCCGCCGGCAACACCAGGGCCGCCAGGCAATACATGGCGGAGGGCAGGCCGGCGTTGATCACACCAAGCACCAGGCAGTGCTTAAGTTTGCCGCGAAAATCCCAGTTCACCCGCATCAGCAGCAGAATCGTCAACAGGCCGAGCATGCCAAAGCTGGCGCGGAAAAAGGCGGTCGGCATGCTGCCGAGCACCGGCGCGACTATGCGCATAAAGAGAAAGCTCGCGCCCCAGATGGCGGCGAGCAAGAGCAGACGCAGCAGATCGGCAAGGCGCACGACAGTCTCCACAGGAGTTTATTTAGGTTGAATAGTGTTGCCGGGCCGATGGGCCAAGGCAATTCGAAAAGCGCTTTCAAACGGGGTTTTACCAATATTTCACAGCAGATAACGCTTTTTACCCCCTTTGCCGGCTTTTACTTGGCGCAGTCACTGGATAAGCTCGGCGGATTATCCGCATTTCTTCTGTAGAGGTTCGTTCATGCCACAGCAATGGCCCGCCGGCGCTATCGCCCAGCTGATTCTCGATGGTTTCGATGATTATCGTGAACAGTTCCGCCAGATCACCAATGGGGCGCGGGTGCGTTTCGAGCAGGCGCAGTGGCAGGAAATTCAGCAGGCCTCGGCTGCGCGCATCGCGCTCTATGAAGAGTTCGTCAGCGAAGTCGGGGCTCGTCTGCGCCAGGCCTACAGCGAGGAGGTGCTGCTGGAGGTGGCGCAGTGGCCCCTGGTCAAGTCGGCCTATATCGCGCTGATCGACCTGCGCTACGACGATGAACTGGCGGAAACCTGGTACAACTCGATCTTCTGCGGGCTGTTCAGCCATGACCAGATCAGCGATGGCTGCATGTTTATCCACACCACCCGCCCGGCGTTGCGGGTCAATGAGCGGGCGCCGCAGACCCGGGTGTACGAGCCCAAGGGCAATATCGAACAGGCTCTGCGTCTGGTCTTCGAGGATTTTCGCTTCGAAGTGGGTTATGAGAATTTCGAGCGGGATCTGGCACGGCTGATCAAGCAGCTGCGCGACAGCCTGCCGGACTGGGTGTGCAAGGACCCGGACCTGCGCATCGAGCTGTTCGCCTCGCGCCTGTATCGCAACAAGGGCGCTTACCTGGTCGGGCGCATCTACACCCGCGACGAACAGTGGCCGCTGGTGATTCCGCTGCTGCACCGCGAGGGGCAGGGCATCCAGATCGATGCGCTGATCACCGACGAGGCGGAGGTGTCGATCATCTTCTCCTTCACCCGCTCCTACTTTATGGTGCGGGTCGGTTATCCGGCGGAATTCGTCGGCTTTCTCAAGCGCATCCTGCCGGGCAAGCATATTGCCGAGCTGTACACCTCGATCGGCTTCTACAAGCACGGTAAGTCGGAGTTCTACCGCGCGCTGATCAACCACCTGGCCAGCACCGACGACAAGTTCATCATGGCCCCGGGTGTGCGCGGCATGGTGATGAGCGTGTTCACCCTGCCGGGCTTCAACACAGTGTTCAAGATCATCAAGGACCGCTTCTCGCCGTCGAAGAACGTCGACCGCGCTACTGTGATCGAGAAGTATCGCCTGGTGAAAACCGTCGACCGGGTAGGGCGCATGGCCGATACCCAGGAGTTCGCCGACTTTCGCTTCCCGGTCAGCAAGTTCGACCCGGAATGCCTGGCCGAGCTGCTGGAAGTGGCGCCTTCTACCGTCGAGGTCAAGGGCGATACGGTGCTGGTGCGTCACTGCTGGACCGAGCGGCGTATGACGCCGCTGAATCTCTACGTGGAAAGCGCTAGTGAGGCCCAGGTGCGCGAAGCCTTGGACGATTACGGCCTGGCCATCAAGCAGCTGGCGGCGGCGAATATCTTTCCCGGCGACATGCTGCTGAAGAACTTCGGCGTGACCCGTCATGGCCGGGTGGTGTTCTACGACTACGACGAGATCTGCTACCTGACTGAGGCGAACTTCCGCCGCATTCCGCCAGCGCGCTACCCCGAGGATGAAATGTCTTCCGAGCCCTGGTACTCGGTGGCGCCGCTGGATGTCTTCCCCGAGGAGTTCCCGCCCTTCCTGTTTGCCGATATGCGGCAGCGCAAGCTGTTCAGCCAGTTGCATGGCGATCTGTATGACGCCGATTACTGGAAAGGCCTGCAGGAGGCGATTCGCGCGGGCAAGGTAATCGATGTCTTCCCCTACCGGCGCAAGGATCAGGCCGACAAGGAGTATTGAACCAAGCGCCTCTGCCGCCCCTGGGCTTAGCAGGCCGTTGAAAAACTACCTGCGTTGCCGATACGGCGTTAAAAACAGGCTCGGAATGCTCATTTACAACACGTAAACTGCGCTTCCTCGCCTGTTTTTGCCTTGTCTCGGCCGCCTCGCCTACGTTTTTCAACGGCCTGTTAGCCCTCGATCAGCAGGCGCCGGCCTTGTCTGGCTGCTGGAGTGCGGCTATTGCAGGCAATCTGTGCAGTAACCCTGATGTTGATCCAGAGCCGCTGGGGGATAGGCTAGCGAGATTGCATGGGGTGTTCCGAGCAATTTTTAGTGCTGCTTATGCCATCAAGCGACGGCAACCCCGCTCAGCTTGAGCTAGGCTCAGATAAGGCATTTAAGCGCCTGATCGAAGTCCTTGGCAGGAGGTGTCCCATGATCGCCAAGTTGCATAACCTGTTACATGACCTGCTGGCGGCCCTTGGTTTGCTTGACCGGCCGAAGCTGCAACCCATCCCTGTGCGACACGGCGATCAAGACCGGCCTGCAGCGCGGCCTCGGCGGCGCTGACGGAAGACCGGCTAGACGTTCCACCCTTATAACCTCTGCTTGCAGCCGGCGAGCCCGGTCTTTTCGAGCCTGTTCGCCATGCCAGCACCCAGGGCCTGGTGCACAGGCAGGCCGAGTCGATTTGTGTCCATGAACTCAGTCACGGGAAGGATCTTTGCCGAGCACGAATGGCTGAATCCTTCCTGATCTGCACAGCAGGATCCGCGGCTGCAACTGTGCCTCATTTTGCGTCGATCCAGATCAATGCAGGGGCCTGTTTACCGGCTCACTCGGCCGCCTGACCAGGCTTGTGGCAAACTGCGTGATATCAGGAGATCGCGATGTCACGCCTTCAATGCCCCGCTTGTCAGCGCCCGCTTGCGCACTGCTTATGTGCCCTTATTCCCCGCTTGGCGAGTCAGACTCGCGTGTTGCTGCTGCAGCATCCCAGTGAAGTCAAACATGCACTGAATACCGCGCGCCTGGCCGCGCTGGGTTTGTGCAATGCCGAGTTGCGGGTCGGCGAAACATTCGAGGATCTGCCTGAGTTGCTGGCTCCACCGGGTTACCAGGCCTGTTTGTTGTTCCCAGGGCAGGGCGCGCTGCCTTTGCCGCAGCTGGTTGAGCAGGCGGTTAGCCAGCCGCTGCTGTTGGTGGTGCCGGATGGTACCTGGCGCAAGGCACGCAAGCTGCTGCACTGCAATCCGCTGCTGGCGGCGTTGCCGCGGGTCACTCTGCCGCCTGGCTTGCAGTCGCGCTACCGCTTGCGCAAGGCCCCCATACCCGGGGCTTTATCAACCATCGAGGCGATTGTCAGTGCGTTGGACATTATCGAGGCGCCCCAGCGTTTCGATGCCCTGCTGCGGCCCTTCGAGGCCTTGATCGAGGGGCAGATCGCCGCCATGGGCGAGCCAACCTACAGGCGCAATCATGCCGGTGGTGCCGAGACTCTGTGATCGCGCCGCTCGGTGATTGCTATCCTCGTCTTAGCCCATGATGGCCACGGGATAATACTGGCGTTAACGGACCTGGGCGCTCCAGTCTGCTTGGTGGTCGTGTGGAGATCGCAGGCGGCAACGACGGGCTGAGTGGCGACCATGTGTTACGGGTGCATAGGCTCCACCGCTGTAAGCAGAGTGCGTCTCCCATCCAACATTCGTTTAGCGTTCGCGTAGCGCTTCGGCGCGGGCCTTGAGCACGGGCTTGAGCAGGTAGTCCAGCACGCTTTTCTTGCCGGTGATGATGTCAACGGTGGCGACCATCCCAGGAATGATCAGCAGCGGATGTTCGTCGCTGCCCAGGTGGCTTTTGTCGGTGCGCACCTGGATAAGGTAAAAGCTGTTGCCTTCTTCATCGGTGATGGTGTCGGCGCTGATCAGTTCCAGGTTGGCCTTCATGCCGCCGTAAATGGTGTAGTCGTAGGCACTGAACTTGACCATGGCATTCTGCCCCGGGTGGAGAAAGGCCACATCCTGCGGGCGCACCTTGGCTTCGACCAGCAGGCTGTCATCCAGAGGTACTATCTCCAGCATGTCACTGCCCGGTTGAACGACACCGCCTATGGTGTTGACCTTGAGTTGTTTAATCACCCCGCGAACCGGCGAGGCCACTGTGGTGCGACTGACCCTGTCCTGAATGGCGACGCTTGTGGAGGTGAGTTTCTTCAGCTCGGTGCGTATCTCGTTGAGTTCCTTGAAAGCATCGGAGCGAAAGCCCAGTTCCGACTCTTCGATCTTGCTTTTGATCTCCGCCACCGCCGATTCGGCTCGGGGAATCGCCAGGTGGGTGGCGTCCAGCGAACCCCGTATTTCCACCAGGCTGCGGCGCAAACGGAGAATTTCCACCTGGGAAATGGCGCCGGTCTCGACCAGCGGTTGCGACATGTTCAGTTCTTGTTGCAGCAGGCCCATGCTCGAACGGTACTGATGCGCCTTGGCGCGGAATTCGGCCAGCTCCTGGCTCTTTTGTCGCAGTTGTTCGCCCAGTGTGCGCTGTTCACTTTGCAGGCGACCCTGGCGTGACTGGTACAGCGCCAGTTCATCTTCTGCCAGTTGCGGGGCCTTGCGCAGAATCTCTTCCGGCATGGCGATGGGGCGGCCTTCGGCCTCGGCGGTCAAGCGTTCGACCCGGGCAACCAGGGCCAGGCGGTCGGCCTCGGTTTCGCCCTGGTTGGAGATAAAACGGGTGTCGTCCAGGCGCAGCAACACATCGCCCTTTTCCACGACCTGGCCTTCGCGCACGAAAATCTCAGTGACTATGCCGCCTTCCAGGTTTTGGATGACCTGGATCTTGCTCGAGGGAATGGCTTTGCCTTCGCCCGTGGTGACCTCTTCCAACACGGCAAAATTGGCCCAGATCAGCGCCACTATCAGGCAACTGCTGACAACCCAGACGGTGATCCGGGTAAACCAGGGCGAGTCCTCGAGAATGGTCCCGTCCACTTCCGGCATAAATTCGGTGTCCTGCCTGCGCTGGCGCATGCTGGAGAAATATTTGCTGAACGAGAGGCTCATAAGGGGTGGTTTCCTAGACCGCAGCCGGGCCGACCCGACCTTTGCGCAGTGCTTCGATGACCGTTTCTTTCGGGCCGTCGGCAACTATATGGCCGTTATCCAGCACCACCAGGCGATCGACCAGGCTGAGCATGGAGGCACGGTGGGTGATCAGCAGCATGGTCTTGCCTTGGGCCCAGGGTTGCAGGCGGCTGCGCAGTATCTCCTCGCTGGTGTTATCCATGGCGCTGGTGGGCTCATCCAGTACCAGTATGGGAGGGTCGAGCAGCAGGGCACGGGCGAGCAGCACCGCTTGGCGCTGTCCGCCGGAAAGCAGTTGGCCGCGTTCGCCCACCGGGCGGTCGAAGCCCTGGGGGTGCTGCCGCGCCAAGTCGACCACGCCGGTCAGCTCGGCGACTTCGAGCATACGGGCGTCGCTCACGTAACGTGCGCCCAAGGTCAGGTTGTCGCGCAGGCTGCCGGCCAGAAGAGGCAGGTCGTGGGCGACATAGCCGATTTGGTGGCGCAGGTCGGCCACATCGAGCTGCCGCAGGTCGATGTTGTCGAGCAGGATCTGCCCCTCATCGGCGGCGTAGAACGACATGATCAGGCGCGCCAGGGTACTTTTGCCCGAACCACTGCGGCCGATGATGCCAATGCGCTCGCCCGCCGCCATACGCAGGCTGACATTGGCCAGCGCCGGGGTGCTCTGGCCTGGGTAGCGAAAGGTCACCTGGCGAACGTCCAGTGCGCCGTGCAACTGGGTCCTGTCCAGTGGCCGCTGTTTGGCCTGGCGCTCTTGCGGCAAAGCCATCAGGGCGTCGGTGCTGGTCATGGTCAGGCGCGCTTGCTGGTAGCGGGTGATCAGGCCGGCGATCTGCCCGAGCGGGGCCAGTATGCGGCTGCCGAGCATGTAGCAGGCGACCAGGGCGCCGACGCTGAGGTTGCCGGCAATGATGCTGTAGACCCCGACTACTATGGTGGCCATGCCGGCGAATTGCTGGAAGAACATGGTGCCATTGGTGGCTATCGCCGCCAATGAACGGGCATGGATGTCCAGGCGGGTCAGGGCGCCATGGGTCTTTTCCCATTGATGCTGGCGTTCGCTTTCCGCCCCGCAGGCTTTCAGGGTTTCCAGGCCACCCAGGGTTTCTATCAGCAGGGCCTGGCGTTGCGAGGCCAGTTGCAGGCTTTTTTCAACGGTATCGCGCAGGCGTGTCTGGATGACAAAGGCGAACAGGGCGGTAATCGGGAAGGCCAGCAGCGGGATCACTACCAGCCAGTCACCAATCAGCCAGATCACCGCGATCATCAGCACGGAGAAGGGCAGGTCGATCAGGCTGGTCAGGGTGACGGCGGTAAGAAATTCGCGCAGCCCCTGGAAGTCATGGATGCTCTGGGCAAAGCCGCCGATGGTGGCTGGGCGTGCTTTCATCGACATGCCGGTGATGCGTTCGAACAGGGTGGCGGACAGCACCACGTCGGTTTTCTTGCCGGCCGTATCCAATAGATGGGCCCGCAGTATTTTCAGCAACAACTCGAAGCCCATGGCGATAAACAAGCCAATCGCCAGCACCCAGAGTGTCGACGTGGCCTGGTTAGGTACCACGCGGTCGTAAGTCTGCATGACGAACAGCGGGATCATCAGGCTCAGCAGGTTGATCAGCAGGCTGGCTAGCAGGGCATCGGTGTAGAGCCAGCGTGACAGCTTGAGGGTGTCGCGGAACCAGGCCTCGATGCGGGGTACCAGAGGCGTGCGCGCCTCCTCCAGTTCATGGCGCGGACGGGCGAAGAACGCTTGGCCACTATATTCGCTAGCCAGTTGTTCGCGGTCGACCCACTGCGCGCCTCCATCGGCTTCGCAGGGCAGGATCTGCGCCTGATTCTTCGGCCCCCATTGGCGCAGCACCGCGCTACGACCATCTTTCAGGAGCAATAAGATCGGCAGGTTGAGTGGTGAGATGCTGGCCAGGTCACGCCGTAGCAGACGACCTTGCAGGCCCGCACGTGCCGCAGCGCGCGGCAGTAATTCGGGGGTAAGGCACTGCTTAGGCATCGGCAGGCCTGCGCTTAAACTGCCACGGCTGACTGAGCAGCCGTGGAGTCTACAGAGGATCAACAAACCATCGAGTAGCGGGTCGTCATGGCTCAGCCGCGGATCGCTGGATGAGTCCGATCGTTCCATGGTGGTCAAATTTCACTACTCCTGAAACGGTGCTACTTCATTGCCGGCAAACGCGCCTCGCTCTTCACTTCGCTGAGGGCTACAGCTTCGGCCGGTACTACCACCTGTTGCTGACGCAGCAGGTCGCCCATGGCGGCAACCACGCGGTACATGGAGAACTCTTCGAGGAAACGCACCTCCGTGTAACGACGGTTAGCGGTGAACAGTTCATTTTCACTGTCCAGCAGGTCGAGCAGGGTGCGTTGACCCAGGCTGAACTGCTGCTGATAAGCCTCACGTACTCGCGCGGTGTAGTCCGCATAGTCACGAGCAGTAGGGGTTTGTTGGCGGGCGTTCTCCATGGCATTCCAGGACAGGGAAAGGTTTTCATTGAGCACCCGCAGGGCATTGTTGCGAATGTCCATTGATTCGTTGATCTGGTGAGCGGATGACTGCAGCTGAGCCTTGTCGCGCATGCCATTGAACAGGTTGTAGTTCATCACCACAGCCGCACGCCAACTGTTGTCATGCCCGCCAATGCCTTGGGTATTGTCATTGGCCGTGGTGGCGAGTTCGACGTCGAAACGTGGGTAGAAAGGCGACTTGGCCACCTCGTACTGTTTCTCCGCAGCCTGCACGTCGGCTTGTGCAGATTTCAGGAAGGGGTTGTTGTCCATCACGGTCTGGCGGGCCGTAATCAGGTCTTCCGGCATAGTGCCTTTGACCGATGTGGGGGACTCCAGCTCATCCGGCATGCGCCCAACGGCACTGAAGAAGTTGGCTTCAGCGTCAGCCAGGTTCACCTGCTCGGTATAAAGGTTGTTCTGCGCCAGGGCCAGACGTGCTTCCGACTGGTCGAGGTCGGCGGTGCTACCCACGCCCTGTTGGTTGCGTAGGCCAATCTGATCATTGATGCGTTGATGCGCCTGCAAGTTATTGCGGGCCAGTTCGAACATCTCGCGGCGTTTCAATACATCCAGATAAACCTCGACGGTACGCAGCGCCAAGCTCTCAGAGGTGCCCAGCAGGCGATACGCGCGTGAGTTGACCACGGCTTCGGTGCGGGCTACTTCGTTGGGCGTATTGAAGCCGTCGAACAGCATCTGCCGCAGCCGCAGTTCTGAGGTGCCATAGGTCAGGGTTTCCGTATTGTGGTTGCCCGCCGCCCGAGTGGTGGGGCTATCGGTGTGTTCCCGCCCATAACCGACCAACAGATCGACAGTGGGGAGATAGCCACCCTTGGCGATCTTCACTTCTTCATCTGAGGAAAGACGGCTGTTTGCCCCTGCGTGCACTTCTGGGTGGTTGTCCAGGGTGCTCTGAATGGCTTCCGAAAGGCTAATGGCCTGGGCTTGTGCACTGATAGACGCCAGCAGCACGGCGCTCCATAGGGGGTTGAGTGCGCGCATCTGATAACTCTCCTTAATTAGATCTTATAAATCCGCTCGCCAAAAAAATGGCTCATTCAATGGGTGGACTGGCCCGGGTTTCTAACTTCACAGCTAAGAACACCTTTAGTTGTAGCTTAGAAAAATTGATTACACGGGTTATGAGGAAAAAATCTTATGCGGGCCGAGAAAAGCGGCACATCGTTCTACGTACGGCCAAGCGCTTTGGCTTTTTGTTGGTATGCGTGATTAACGCAGGTGGTCAAACACGATTCGGGCGGGGGGGCTGTTCGCTGGAGTAGTACGGCGCAGGTTGGTGGTGACATTTATTGTCGTTAGGGTTTTTTCTGGGTTTTGCGTTGCCCTCTCACTCCACTGCTCTTGTTATTACCCATTCCTCAGAAAGGTGTTCTGACTTTTTAATATAGATGCTGGCAGTGGTCGGCAGCTGTAGTGAGGATGAAATCATGGCTGCTTTAATTGGTGTCGCCAGTCAGGTCGTCGGCGAAGTCAACGGGCTCTACAGCGCGAGCTTTGGTGCGGATCGTTTGGATTTTTTGTCTACCGCGCTGGGGGTGAGTGGTAGCTATGGTGGTGAGTCCGTCAGCTTCGTGCAGCAAGACACCGCTGAGGCAGGTATCAGCAAGGTGGATGTGACGGCGATGGATGGCAGTAATGAAGTGCTGTTCAGCTTCTACTACGCGACGATAACCAATGCGGTGTCTGATGGCGGCGATGGCAGTGTGGAGTTCCAGGCCTTTAGCAGCTTGGCAGATGCTGGAGGCAGCCCGTTCTTTGCGCTGACCGTCAATCCAGATAGCACCTACACCTTCGATATGCTGTCGAACGAGATGATTGCCACCACGACTGTGAGCGGGGAGGACTTCGAAGCGTTCGGGCTGATCGGAGAGGTGACGATAGACGATCTATCTCTCACCATCCGTGGATCGGACGATATCAATGCCTCTGATAACGGTATCGGGGTTTCCAATCCGCAGATCAGCAGTGGCGAGTGGATGTTGCTCGACTTCTTGAATAAACAGACCTATGTCAGTTTCACCTTGCAGCAATGGACGGGGTCTGCCACCGCGGCGGTACTGATGCTGACCTTGGGTGGTGTGGCATTTGACTTCAACACGGCCGTGGCCGGTGATCAGAACCTTTCCGTGCCGAAAGGCGGTGAACGAATCACGGTGATAGTCGATGTCGATCTGGCCGGGACCTGGAATTACGATGCCACGACCAAGACCTACACCCTCTATACAGACACTGAGTTCGACGATCTGCGGCTGAATTACGTCAGTGGCACGCCGAACTTCAATATCAACCACATCACCTATGACCAGACCGTCACGGTTGAGGACCTGGCGCTCAACTTCAATCTCGCGGTGACGGATGCCGATGGCGACACGGTTGCCCTGGATGACGAACTGACCATCACCATGCTCGATCCTGATGAAGTGGTATCTGCTGCTGCCGATGGGGTGGATGCCGATATCGGGGTGGTGTTGTCGAGTCGTGGTGAGGCCGACCCCCTGATTGGCGGAGAGGGTGACGATATTCTGATTGGTGGTGACAGTGGCGACCTCTTGAGTGGTGGCGCCGGTGCGGGTGTCTTCAAATGGGTAGCAGGCAATACCGGCACCGATACCGTCACTGACTTCGTGATACACCACAACGCTGGGGGCGATCAGTTGGATCTTTCCGAGCTGTTGGTCGGTGCCAGCGGCTCGGCGGAGAATATCGGTAACTTGCTGAGCTATATCGATATCTCTGTGTCGGGTTCGGATACTTTGGTCAGGGTGAGCAGCACCGCGGTCGCCGATCCGACGGTTGCGCCGGAGCAGACCATAGTGCTGGACAACGTGGACCTGTACGCCAGCTATGGCGTGGGTAACGAAAACGACCTGGTGTTGAGCATGCTCGGCGATGGCACGCTGAAGATCGATACCGTCTAACCGACAGGCAGTAAATCAGCCCGCCACTCCTAATGGATGGCGGGCTTTTTTATGAGCGTTGTGTCATGGCTTTTCTGAGGCAGGTTAGGTTTAGCCATAGAGGCTGACCGAACGCCCTATCGGGGTGTCCAGAATCATTGAGCCACAACATAGGGGAAGGTTAGAAAAATTGATTACACGAGTTATGAGGAAAAAATCTTATGCAGCCTGAGAAAAGCAGCACATTGTTTTAGACAGCAGCCAAGCGCTTTGGCTCTGTGGCGGTATGCGCGATTAAAACAGGCGGTCAAACACGATTCGGGCGGGGAGCTGTTTGCTGGAGTAGTACGACGCAGGCTGGTAGTGACATTTTTTTGGCATTGGCGTTCTGTTTGGGCTCTGCGTTGCCCTCTCTCTACTGTTCTTCTTATCACCCCGTTTACAGTGAAGGTGTTCTGGCCTTTTAAGTACGTGTCGGCGGTGGTCGGCAGCTGTAGTGAGGATAGGATCATGGCTACTTTAATTGGTGTCGTCAGTCAGGTCGTTGGCGAAGTCTTTGCAGTAGCCGGCGATGGAGCGCGGAGACCGCTGGTCGAAGGTGATCGCGTCTATGCCGGTGAGCAGATTGTCACGGGTGCATCGGGTGCGATCTCGGTCGCCATGACTAATGGTCAGCAACTGACCCTTGGGCGCGACAGCAGCCTGACCCTCAACGAACAAATGCTCGCCTCAGCGCCTGACGCCCCGCCTCCAACCGGTGATACCGCGCCTGCCGCACCCAGTGACAGCGAGCTAACTGATGTCGAACGGCTGCAAGCCGCCATTGAAGCGGGGGTCGACCCGACCCTGGCAGGTGAGGCCACTGCCGCAGGCCCTGGCGCCGGCGGGGCGGGTGGCGCCGGTGCTGCCGGTGGCGGTCATTCCTTTGTACTGCTGGGTGAAACCGGCGGTGCGCTGGACCCGGTTATCGGCTTCCCGACCGAAGGGCTGGGTAGCGGGCCGGAGTTTCCGAATCCTGATCCGACGGTGCTTTTTGATGAGCCGGTGGTAGTTCCTGACTTCACGCCTGAGATTGAGGTTGTTTATGACGACCCCAGTGTCGACACCGGGGTAGGTGTAGTCGAGGAAGCCGCGCTGGGGAACGGTGAAACTCCTGCGCCAGGGGATGGCAGTAATCCTGATAGCCTTGCCGAGACGACCACTGGCCAATTGATTATTACTTCTCCAGACGGCGTTTCCTCCGTGCAAGTGCAATTGCAGGTGCAAAACATCGCGGGGGAATGGATTGATATCACCAATGGCGGAACCGTTCAGGGGCAATACGGCTTTTTGACCTTCGATGGAGCGGGTAATTGGGATTACACCATAGAGGTCAGCACTGTCGATCACAACATTCCCGGTGCCACTGGGGCGGACGATCAGGTTGCAGAGACCTTTGCCGTACGGGTCATTGATAACGATGGTGATATTTCACCGGCAGCCCCCTTGACGATTCTGATCAATGACGATGGCCCGACGGCGTTGGACGACACGGCTGTGAGTGTTGCGGAGGATGCTGTCGGTACGATTGGTGGCGCTGTTCTGGACAACGACACACGTGGTGCCGACGGCGCGACGCTGACCTCGGTTAATCTGGGCGACGGCAACGGTTTCCAAGCGATTGCCGCGCTGGGAACGACTTTACTTTCAACCGCGAACGGCACCTATACCTTTACCTCTGCGGGTGCCTGGACGTTTGATCCAACCTCGGGCGTGAGCAATGCAGCGGGTGTGTCTGCCGGGTTCACCTATACGCTTACCGATGGTGACGGGGATACCGACACGGCGGTACAGCCGATAACGGTGACCGATGGCACAGGCCCGGTTGCGGGCGATCCGATCAGCCTGGTGGTGGATGACCAGAACCTGAGCGATGGTTCCAGCCCGGCCACACCGGTGACTGACGACGGCTCAATCACCTTTACCCCGGGCTCGGATGCGATTGCCTCGATCATGTTCAGCGACGACCTGGGCGGTTTGGGTGGCGGCCTGACCTGGAGTCGGGAATCGGACAGCAAGATTGTCGGTAAAGACGGCGGCGTGACCATCGTGACCCTGAGCTTGGGCGTAGTGGCCAATGTGGCCACGGTCACGGCGACCCTGGCCGACAACTACGACAGCCATCCGGGCATCAATCTGGATGACTTGCAGGATCTCGGTTCGGTGACGGTGGTGGCGACTGACACCGACGGCGATTTTGTCGAGGGTACGGTGGATGTCTCGGTGTCGGATGACGTGCCGAGCGTGACGGCGGTGGTGACGGACGAGAACGCGATCCGCCTGAACACCCAGGATGCCGAGACTATTGCGGCAGCGTCCGACACGGCCAGCGCCAACTTCAGCGGCGCCTTCACGGTCGGCAGTTCCAGCTATGGCGCGGATGGCGCGGGCACCACCACCTGGAGCTACAGCCTAAACCTGATCGCGGCCTCGGGTGCGGACTCGGGGTTGAAGAGCGATGGCAACACCATCTACCTGTACGACGTGAGTGGCGTGATCGTCGGCTCGACCTCGGCGACAGCCGTCGGGGTGACGGCGGGCAACACCGTATTCTCGTTGTCGGTGAACGGCACGACTGGTGTGGTGACCCTGACTCAGGCTCAGGAAATCGACCATGCGTTGCCGGGTGCCAGCTCGAACTACGATGCACAGGAAGCGGTGCTGGGTACGGACTTGGTGGGTCTGAAAGGCACGGTGACGATCACCGACGGTGATGGCGACACCGACACCGACGAGCAGACCCTCGATCTGGGTGGCAACGTGGTGTTCGACGACGACGGCCCGGTGGTGAGCGCGAACGCTGCTGTGCAGTTAGATGACGATGCGCTGGCAGGCGGTAACCCAGGCGGTATCGATGACGATGCCAATGCGGCCAACACCAGCGGCACGCTGGGGCACAGCTTTGGTGCCGATGGTGCGGGCTCGGTGGAGTGGCTGACCACGGGGGCGCCAGCGGGTTTCACCTACGAGAAGTCGGGAGACAGCCTGCTGATCAAGCAGGCGGGCGTCACCGTACTGACCGTGACGCTGAACACCGCTACCGGTGCCTATGCGGTGACCCAGAATGCGGCCATCGACCATCCGACGGGTCTGAACGAGAACAATGACAGCTTCACGCTGAACTATCAGGTGGCCGATGGAGACGGTGATACGGCTCCTGGCGCCTTGACCATCAACGTTGACGACGACACGCCAGTGGTTCTCAACAAGACGGATCTGATCTATGCGAACTCAAGCAATCCGGTTCCCGGCGGGACAGGGATCTTCGACTACAGCATCGGCGCCGACAGACGGACCAGCTTTAGCGTATCGAACTCCGACTTTTCCACCATCAGCCTTTCGGGCACGGTGGGGACTGCGGCCATCACGGCGGCTTTGGTGTCCTGGGCGGCGGAGACTACAACCTCTGCGACCTTCGATATCCAGTTCATGTATGCCGCGAATCCGCTGACGCCCAGTGTGCTGACACCGGCCGAAGGTACGCTTACCTTCGACAAGGTAAGTGGGACCTATACCGTGACCTTGGATGCGCCGATCAAAAGCTTGCTTACAACCAGTAGCTCGATGTCCAGGGTGAGCTACGACTTGGAGGGTTCACCCCAGCCGGAAATTGTGGTGTCCAAACTGGCCGCAGATTTCTTCGTACGCTTCACCGGGGATGAAGAGGCACCGGGAGCCCCGGTGGATTTCACGACCAGTAATGGCGACTTCGTCTTTGTCGATGACGAGCGCTTTGTCGGCGAGCAAACCTGGGTGAGTATTAGCGGGACGGCAAACGGCGTCGCCAGCGACACCCTGCAGGACGGCGAAATCCTCAATATGGATTTTTACGCAGACGACCCGCTGGGGAGTCTGAACCCACATGTAGATGTAGATAAGGCGCTGGCGAGCGGTATATACCTCAAACTCGCTCAGTTGGGTGCCGGCGAAGATCTCGTCGTCATCCTCAAACTCATAGATCCGGACGACAACTCGGAGACGACCCGGGCAATTATCGTCGATGCAGGCGACATCTTCCGCTCCAGTGAAAGCAATCCATATGACATCACCTTCACGGACGGTAGTGACGGTTTGGTGATCATCGAAAGCAATGACTACAACGACGCCGATGAGAACTATCAGATCTACGGCGCGCAATTGATCGTTTCGACCGAAAACATCACCGGCTCCGGTATCGATCTGATTCGCGCGACCGGTGCCAGCGGCGGCTCGACCGGCACCCAGGATTTCGAGGCCAATCCGGGGCTAGGGGCGGATACGGACGACAATGACGTGATCAAGATTGTCGACATCGGCATTCTTGGAACCAGCACGCAGAACGCCAATCTGGACTTCAGCTTCCAGGTTGTGGATGCAGATGGCGACACTACGAGCACGCAGCTGCTCGAAGTCGCCATCGTTGGCGGTTCCACCTTTACGGGCACTGAGAATGCGGAAGTCATTCAGGGCAGCGCGGGTAACGACAGCCTGCTCGGTAATGGTGGTGACGATATCCTGATCGGTGGCTTGGGCAATGACTTTCTGTCCGGCGGGGCGGGGGGAGACACCTTCAAATGGCAGTTGAATGAGACTGGCACCGATACCGTCACTGGCTTCGTCAAGGGTTTGGACCATCTGGATCTATCCGAGCTTCTGACCCACACCGACCCTTTAACCCCTGGTGACTTGACTAACTACTTGTCCTTCAGTCCTCCTGAGGCCAGTACTAACAGTACCACTATTACGGTGGATGCCAATGGCACTGTGGGGGGGACTGCTGGGCCGACCATCGTACTGGAGGGGGTAAACCTGTACGAGCAGTATACCCCCACGAGTGCGGGAGATCTCATCGGCAAGATGCTTGATGATGGTTCGTTGGTGGTATAGGCCTAATCAGCCCGCCTCCTTAAAAGGATGGCGGGCTTTTTATGTGGGTGCGCCAGGCATGGCGCGTTGCGCGTAGCGCAACCAGCTTGGCTGTGGTGGCCACGCTGGTGACTTGGAGGTGAAAGTCCTCTACACACCCGGCAAGGGGAAGTGCTAGCCGAAGGCAAGGGTGACGTGGGTGACCGCGAATCTGAAGGAAGCCCGAGGCAAAATGCTGGCCTGACGAACAGGAAGTTTGTAGTGGTCAAGTTTTTCCGGACACCAAGATAGGTGTTTTATCGACCGATTCCCGTTCAAAGACGGAGGGTGGTCGGTAGCCCAGTTTTGAATGCAGGCAGGTGCTGTTGTAAAAGCCCACGATGTAGTCGGTGATATCCCGAGTCGCTTCTCCTGCGTTGGCATAGTCGCGGAGCCAGACTCGTTCCATCTTCAAGCTCAAGAAGAAACGCTCCATCACCGCGTTGTCCCAGCAATTGCCCTTGCGGCTCATGCTGCACACCAGGTCGTAGTGTCGCAGCAGTGTCCGGTAGTCCGTGCTGGCGTACTGGCTGCCGCGGTCAGAGTGCACGATCAGCCCCGGTGCCGGCTGGCGTTGCGCAATCGCAATTTGCAAGGCTGTACACACCAGCGAGGCCGGCATAGTCGGCGCCATGGCCCACCCCACCACCTTGCGCGAATACAGGTCGAGTACGACAGCCAGATACAGCCAGCCCGATCGCGTTCGGATGTAAGTGATGTCGGCCACCCAGGCCAAGTTGACCGCCGCCGGCTCGAACTGCCGGTTGAGAATGTTCTCGGCCACCGGCAGCGCGTGCTTGCTATCGGTGGTATGCACGAACTTACGCTTCCAGCTCGGCCGCAGGCCATGCAGACGCATCAGTCGGCGAACCTTGCTGCGTCCTGTCGGCAGGCCTTCTGTATGCAAGGCTATACGCTACCGCTGACTCCCATAGCTGCCACTACTGGCATGAAAAGCCGCTTTCAGATGCACACTGGTGGCGCATACCAACGGTACCCGCGCCTGACGCTGCAGTGCTTCGTAGTAGCCGGAGCGGCTGATGCCTAGCACCTGGCAAACCAGGGCCACAGGGATGGCCTTCTGTTGCAACTGCTGAACCAGCGAGTGGCTCACTTCAGTTCTCGGGCAAAGAAGGCCGACGCTTTTTTTAGGATGTCGACATCCATGCGCAATTGACGATTCTCGCCTTCGAGCTGCCGGATACGTTGCTGCTCAGCCGTTAACGGCTTGCCTATGCCGGATTGCCCCAGTTGCTCAGCTTCGTACTGCTGCACCCGGCGGCGAACCGCTGTCGGGCCAAGATCCATGTCCTGACAGACCTGGGGCACGCTGAGCCCTTGCTCTTTGATCATTTTCACGACTTGCAGCTTGAAGCTGACGTCGAATGCTTTGCGTATACGGCTCATGAACGCTCCTCAATGGATGGATTTTCCACCTATCGAGGTGTCCGGAGAAAGTAGACCACTACACCCGTGCTGCGCGGTTGGGCTGGCTACTTCAAGCTGAGCCAGAGCAAGCGGCCACTTGAGGAATTGGATGGCTGGGTGCGTCACAAACTTCGCTGTGCCATTTGGCGCCAATGGAAACGACCCTCTACAAGAGCACGCAACCTAATGCGTCTGGGGCTCAGCGAAGCGCGGGCCTGTAGATCAGCGTTCAACGGTCGAGGCCCATGGTGGAACTCGAGAGCGCCACATATGAATCAGGCGCTGTCGAAGAAGCTATGGGATCAACTTGGACTGGTCTCGATACTGGATACGATTAACCGGCTTAGCCGTATAACCTGAACCGCCGTATACGGAACCGTACGTACGGTGGTGTGAGAGGACGGCGGGGGTGACTCCGCCTCCTACTCGATGTTTTTTATATGGGGGCGTGGCGAAGGGGTTCTGGAGCAGCTCAGTTAACGATCTGGCCGCTAGCTTTGGTTGCTTAGCCGCCGCAAATACCCCACCACATCCGGAGCGCCAGCCAGGCGCAGGCCTTCGCCAAGGGCGGTGGCTTCTGCGGAGTATTTGGGGAGCAGGAGGAACTCCGGGTCGCCGGGGCTGCGTAGCAGTGACAAGCGCGCATAGGGCAGGCCGCTATCCAGCAGCAGGCCCATAAAGGCTGGATCGCTCCAGGCGGCTCCTGGCATGGCCAGCACGTGATAGTGCTGTTGCAACTGGGCAAGTCCCTGGGGGCTCAAGCGATAGTGACTGAGATCCGCCGGCAGGCTGATGTCCAACTCGCGGCGGCGGGCATAGGCAATGGCGCAGGCAAAGGCTTCGCTGTGGTGTTCGCCGGCCCAGAACACTCGCTCGCCATGCCAACTGGCCTGACGCAGGCTGATGCGTTCGTCGGCAAGAAAGCGCGGCAGTGCCAGGCTGATGGTTTTGACGAAGTCCTTGTAGCTGATGATGCGCACCTGGCGGCAGGCCTGGCTGGCGGCATAGTCCTCAAAACAGCCGAAGGGCGCTTGTTCGCGATTGCCAGCGGAAAAGCCATCGACCCTGCGCAGGTCGAACGAAGCCAGTTGTTGTTCCTGCAATTCGATTACGCGAATCAGCACGGCATGGGCTTGAGCTTTGTCTTCCTGTACGGGGCCGGAAAGGGCGCTGCGCGGCAGGTCGATCAAACGATGCAGTTGCGGTCCATCCTGCCAGCAGATGCTGTCACGGATTGCCGGTAAGGGGCTGAACGGCAGGCGCAGTTGACTGGCGCGCTCGAGTATCTGCCGAGGCGCGCGACCAATAAGGCCCAGGCGTTGTGCCAGGGCACCAAGGCGTGAGCTGAGGGTGGAGGGTTGCTCAGACAGACTCATGGCCAAGTACGAACTCCAAAGTCACCACGGCCAGTTTGGCAGAGCCGCATGGCTGCTGAACAGGCTTTATCGACTGGTTTGACAGGTTTTTTGCCGGGCTTGTAGGCCGCCTGTGGCAATATTGTCGCATTCATTTGCGAAGGTGCCTCCATGCCCAGTCTGGTACTGGATATTGCGCTATCGGCCGAGCGGTTGCGCGTGATCTATCAAGGGCGCGCCAACCGTATTTTGTTGCGCAGTCGTGACGGTAGACGAGTCAGCGTACCGGCGCATCATTTTCGGCAGTTTATGACCCACGAAGGGGTCTATGGTTCCTTCGAGCTGGAGTTTAGCCTAGCGGGCGAATTGCTCAGCTTGCGCCGTTTGAGCTGAAGCAGCCTTGCGCCTCGCCTATCAGCCGGCCAGGCGGCTATAATCGCGGCCTTTGTCACTTTATCGAGCTAAGCCTGCCCATGTATTCCCTGGCCCGCGTGCT